>CAZEOP010000217.1:0-5297 GCA_964513715.1 uncultured Gordonia sp. | reverse complement strand
TCCCCGGCATGTACCGCACCTTCGTCGACAATCCGGGCGCCCGCGAGGCCTACCGCACCACCCTGCTCGAGGTCGCCGCGGCCGGTCGCCGCGGCGACTCGATCCTGATCCACTGCTCGGCCGGACGGGACCGGACCGGCTGGGCCGCGGCGGTGCTGCTGCGCATCGCCGGTGTCGACATGCCCACCATCGAGGCCGATTTCCTCGCCGGGAACAACGGCACCGACATCGCCTGGCTGCGCGGGGCCTTCGCGCACGCTGATCGCATCTTCGGCAGCTTCGACGGATACCTGCACACCGGCCTGCGGCTGACCGACGCGGACATCACGGCCGTCCGCACCGCCCTCCGCTGACCGCGCCGCCGCGCGCATCCTCCGCCCGGAGATGCGCGCGGCGCCGTCGTACCCGAGAATGCCGGGTGTGAAGACTTCCGCCCCTCGCTTTCCTGCCCGTCCCGTTCCCGCCCGCCTCGTCCGGGGCGCCCTCGGTGCGGTGCTGTCGTGCGCCGTACTCGTCTCGACGGCGACCGCTCCGGCCCTCGCCTCCCCGGTCCCGGCCACCCGGGACACCGCGCTGTACTCGGTCACGCTGCCCGATCGGGTGATCGTGCCCGGCCGGGAGATCGGCCTGCAGGGCACCGACAACACCCGCCTGCTGGCCGGCTACCGCGGCCGGGACGGCAAGGTCGTCAACAATCTGGTGCTGCGCAGCGACAACCTCTCGAAGCTCACCGCGGCCGATCAACGGCGTTTGGCGGCGCGCAAGACGACCGTCGTCGTCGACCTGCGCACCGATGTGGAACGCCGGGTGCAGCCCGACCGGCCGGTGCCGGGGGCGCGCTGGATGTCCGCGGACGTGCTGGCCGCGCAGTTCCCGCTGGGGATGATCGACCTGCCGACGGCCTACCGGTCGTTCGTGACCGATCCGCACGCGCGCGCCGAGATCCGCCGGACGCTGCTGGCCGTCAAGGATGCCACCGCACAGGGGCGCACGGCGCTGTTCCATTGCACGGCCGGCAAGGACCGGACCGGCTGGACCGCCGCCACGCTGCTCACGATCCTCGGCGTGGACCGCGGCACCGTCGAGGCCGACTATCTGGCGAGCAACCACTATCGGCACACCACCGCGCGCGACCCGTACAACGGGGTGAGCCGGGATCTGCTGAACACCTCGCTGCGCGAGGTCCGCGTCCACTACGGCACCTTCGACCGCTACCTGCGCGTCGGGTTGAAGCTGACCGAGGCCGATCTGGCCGCGCTGCGCCACCAGCTGCTGAACTAGCCCCTAACGGTCGGATCAGCCCCGGACGATCGGGGCGAGCTTGGCGTAGGTGTCCTGCCAGCCGTGCACCGGGATCGATCGAATGCCCAGCTCCATGACCGGGCGGTCGTTGCCGCCCTCGTCGAGCCGGTCGCCGAAGAACAGGATGTCTTCGGTGCCCAGATCCAGCATCTGCATGAGGCGGCGGGCGCCGTAGGCCTTGTCGATGCCCTTGGCGGTGATGTCCACCGACGTCGACCCGCCGCTGCGCACCTCCAGCTCGGGCAGGCGGGCCGCCGCGTAGGCGCGCAAGGCCTCCTTCTTGCGGCCGTCCGGATCCCAGGCGGCCTTGGCGTCCACCGGCGCGGCCTGGCCGAGCGCGCTGAAGGTCACCTGGCTGCCACGGTCCTCCAGAATCGGGCCCCAGGTCTCGCTCTCCCACAGCCCCAGTTCCCGGGCACCGGCCTCCACGACGGCGAAGGCCAGTTCCTTCTGCTCCCCGCTGAGGTCCTCGGCGTACACCGTGACCCAGTCCGGGTCCTCGAAACGCAGGTAGCGGGTGCCGTTGGTCGGCATCAGGTGCAGGGCGCCGCGGTCCGGGAACTCGCCGAGCCGGGCCAGCACCTGCGAGGTGAACTGACCGGTCTGGCCGCCGGAGATGATGCAGCCCATCGCCTTGCCCAGCAATTCGCGGAAGAGCTCCACCATCTCGTCGCTCATCGCGGTCTTCGACGGGGCGAGCGTGTCGTCCAGGTCGAACATCAGGAGCTGATAGGTCTTGCCGTCATAGGTCAGTCCGTTGGCCATGACCGCATAGCTTAACGGTCAGCAGTCATGGGGGCCGGTCCGCCGGCGCTCACCGGATGACCCAGTCGAAGGCGCGGGCCTCCGAACGGGCTCCCTGCGCCGCGCGCGAGCGCGGCGGTTCGCCGAGCCGGGCGAGCAGCGCTTCGGCCGTGCGCACCACGCCGGCGAAGACCTCCGGGGTCAGATAATCGGGTCGCGTTGCGAACAGCAGGTCCTCGGTGGCGGTATTGCCGCTGGCTCCCGGGGCGAACGGACAGCCGCCCAGGCCGCCGAGCGCGCCGTCGACCACGGTGGCCCCACCTCGTTGTGCCGCAAGGGAATTGGCCACACCCAAGCCCCAGGTGTCGTGGCCGTGGAAGACCAATCGGCGCTGCCCGGCGAGCGGCGCGACCCGCGCGAACAGCTCCTCCACTTGGCCGGGTGCGGCCTGCCCGAGGGTGTCGGCGAGCACCACGTCGACGCTGCCTTCGGTGCGCGGGTCGGCGACGATCTCGCACACCCGATCCGGGTCGATCGGGCCGTCGAACGGGCAGGTGAAGGCCGTGGCCAGGGTCAGCTGGACCCGGCCGCCGATCGCTCCGGCCAGGTCGATCGCGGCCGGCATGGCGGCGAGGCTGTCGTCGGTGAGCCGGCCGATGTTGGCCTTGTTGTGGGCATCGGAGACCGAGAAGCAGTACTGGAAGTTGCGCGCGCCCGCGGCCGCCGCCTTCTCGACGTGCCGCGGGGTGGCGACCCAGACCCAGCAGCGCTCCAGTTCCTCGGGCTCCAGCGCAGCGAGGAGTTCGAGACTGTTGGCCATCGGCGGCACCAGATCGCCGCGCGCCATGGACCCGATCTCCAGCTCCGGGATCCCGGCGGCGAGCAGGGTGCGCACCAGCGCCACCTTCTCGTCGACGGTCAGCGCTTTGCCGGTGAGTTGCAGGCCGTCGCGCAGCGTCACATCGCGCAGGACCAGCGGGGCCGTCGTCACAGGAAGCGCTCCCGGATCTCGTCGGTGTGCTCGCCGAGCTCGGGGCCCAGCGACCGGATGGGCAGCGAGCGCTCGCCCAGCACCGGCACGATGCCCGGGAAGCCGACTCGCACGGGGCCGTCGCCGCCGGCGTCCACCTCGAACTCCTGGACCATGTCGCGCGCCAGGTACTGCGGATCGGCGACGATGTCGGCCGCGGTGTAGATGGGCCCGGCCGGCACCTGCGCGGCCTCCATCGCGGCCAGCACCTCGTCGCGGGTCCGCGCGGCGGTCCACTCCCCGATCGCCGTGTCCACCTCGTCGCGGTGGGTCCAGCGGCCGTCGTTGTCGGCCAGCCGGGGATCGTCGGCCAGGTCGGGCCGGCCGATGGCCGCCATGTAGCGGCCGAAGATGGCGTCGGCGTTGCCGGAGATCACCACCGACAGGCCGTCGCCGCAGACATAGGCGTTCGACGGCGCGATGCCCTGGACCCGGCCGCCGGTGCGTTCCCGGCGGACCCCGTAGGCGCCCAGATCCGGGATCAGCGATTCCATCATCGAGAAGATGGCCTCGTGCAGCGCGACGTCGATGATGCGGTCGGCCAGCGGCAGCGGCTCGGGCGACTCGTCGCGCCGGCGCAGGCGCTCGTACAGCGCCATCACCGCCCCGAAGGCGCCGTAGAGCCCGGCGATCGAGTCGCCAATGGAAACCCCGGTGCGCGCCGGGGCGCGGTCCGGGTCGCCGATGAGTTCGCGGAAGCCGCCGTAGGCCTCGGCGACGGCCGCGAAGCCGGGCCTCTCCGAGTACGGACCGGTCTGGCCGAAGGCGGAGATCCGCACGAAGATCAGGTCCGGGTTGGCCGCGCTGAGTTCGGCCGGCCCGAGACCCCATTTCTCCAGGGTGCCGGGGCGGAAGTTCTCGACGATCACGTCGCAGTGCGCGGCCAGGGCGCGCACATCGTCGCGCCCCTGGTCGGTGCGCAGATCGAGCACCATCGACTTCTTGTTCCGGTTCAGGGTGCGAAAGAGCATCGAGGTGTCGCCGGCATAGAGGCGCCAATTGCGCAGCTCGTCGCCGGATTCGCGTTCGATCTTGATGACCTCGGCACCGAAGTCGGCGAGCAGCCGGCCGGCGGAGGGAGCGGCAATGTAGCTGCCGAGTTCCAGGACGCGAATGCCCTCGAGCGGGAGTCGGCGCGCGGTCATCCGAGCGAGTCCGGGTGCTGCGCCGCATCGGTGAGGCCGATCGGCTCCATGACGATGCGCACGCGGGTGCCGCCGGCGGTGCGAGTGGCGACGGCCGTGCCCGGCCGAGACAGCCCGTCGAGGCGCACCAGGATCGGCCCGGGTTCCGGATAGAAATTGCGCCACCACGACTTGCGATCGGGCAGGGCCACGGCGACGACGATCTCGTCCTCGCCGAGGCGCCGGTAGTTCACGACCAGGTGGAAGGTGGTGCCGCTGCGCCGGCCGGTGTACGTCAGCTCGGTCATCGAGCGACCCAGCACTCCCCCGATCACCGGAACGCGCAACAGCGGGGAAACGAGGCGGTTGGCCTGCCGGGCCACCTGCTGAAAGGTGTTCACCGTTTCAGCCTAGTGCGGAACCTTCGGCATATCCGCGGCTGCCGCCGAGCGCGAAGAGCGCGTCGATCATCGCGATGAAGGCGTCTGCGGCGCCGGGCGAGGTGAATTCGGCCAGCTCGCGCGGATCGCCGTCCGGATTCAGCAGACCGAGCACCTCGCCGTCGGTGCTGGGCACCGCCCACAGGCGGTCGGTGCCGGGGCCGGTGACCCGCACGATGGGATCGGGATCGTCGACGACAGCGGTCGGGACCACCCATTCCACGCCCGGATGGTCGGAGTCGGCGCCGGCCAGAATCGTCTCGTCCCCGATGCGCAGGTGCTCGGGCATCTTCGTCATCTTCGCGATCAGCAGACCTGTGCGCTCGGCGGCCTCCGCGTCGTAGGCGAAGGCCAGCGTCGCCCATTCCTCGTCCGCGCGGCGATGGATGATCGCGTACTGCTCGTCGCTGCCGACCACCGCGAGCTGCGCCCGGGCTCCGTCGGGCAGCACCGCACCCCATGCACCGTAGAGCTGCGTGCCGGACTCTTCCGCATCAGTCACGGCCTCAACCCTAGTGGACGCTGTTCGCCGGCCATGCCCCCAACAATAGCACTTGTGTTCGACTTCATAGTGACATTACTATGGGTACATAGCAATCGCCGGGGAGGTGAGCACCGTGAACGAGGATCCGTTCGACGCACTCGCCCTGGTCGCGG
>CAZEOP010000216.1:0-5297 GCA_964513715.1 uncultured Gordonia sp. | reverse complement strand
AGTACCGGCGCGCGCTGCTGGTCGCCGGTCAGTACCGGCGCGCGCTGCTGGTCGCCATACAGAGCGTCCAGAATCGCGCGCCGGTATCCTTACCTAGCTCCCATTACGTCACTGTGACGTAATGAATTTCGTGCTAGGTAGAAACTGACAGACTTTTGAAATTCACGAGATTCCCTGGTCCGATAGGTTTTTGCGTCGCAAAACTCAAACGCCTTGCCCTGCCCCGCCTTATTCACGGCGGAGCAGAGCATAGCGGAGATATTAACCTCGATCATCAGAGAATCCGCTTCTCGATCTCGGAAAGCAGGTACTTCATATCGCTACCATCTTCCATAAGGATGGTATCGAGCCCGAAATTCCGCGGAGAATCGGTGTACATTCCGACACACAGGATCGAAATTCCCTTTTTCTTGCAGATTTGGATTTCGCGCTGAATAAGCGCAATCTCCTCATCGGTATTCTGCTCCGGAATATTACCGTCGGTGAAGTAGATAATCATCTTCTTATTGGCGCGCGAGCGCTCAATAACCTTGCGGTAGTATTCGAGATTGTGGCCGTCGAGCGACCCGCCGGTGCTTTTAAGGCGCAAAAGCAGTTCCTGGGCCTTATTGTCCCACGGCTTGCCGAGTTCCTTGCATTTTCCAATGCGCTGAACGTATGCCTCGCCAACCTTTCCGGGCGCCCACTCTGCAGAGTGAGCGTACAGGCCGAAATCCACGCCAGTCTTGTGAAACAGGCTGGAAATCATATAGCCGGACGTTTTGATAGACGACAGAATCGTCTGACCATAACCGCCGCCGTATCCGCGAGTGCTGCCGGAAATATCGAGTCCGACCACCACGGCGAAATCCACGCCCTCGGCGATATGGCGCTTCTGGAAAAGCCGATCGTCGCCGGCGGCAAATCGACTTAGCGACCGAGACGACACGCGGCCAGCCTTAAGGTTGCGCTCGTAGCGATCCTTCTTGCTGTCTCCGAAAACGCGCCGGGCCTTGAGCAGAGCGCTGGCAATAACCGAAGTCGAAGAATCGGTATCAACCTTGCCATAACCCTCGTTAACGTCTCCGAACATTCGACGCGCTTCACGGCTATCGTTGTTATCGAAAACCTGGATGCCCTCGACCTCGACGGAAAATGAGTCGAAATCGTCAGCCTGGTTCGCAGCCTTGGTCATATCGTCCGGTAGAATCGAATTGACGTCAATATCGTTCTCGTCGCGCTTGGCTTCTGCCTCGGGGTTATGGTGCCCGAGAGCCTGCTGCAGAGCCTTGGCAATATCCTCGGCGGAGAATTCCCGCTCTGCAGATTCTTCGGAATCAGAGTCGCTGGACTCGTCCGAGGAATCCTGACCCTTATTCTCCGACTCGGAGCCAGCGTTCATGCCGGAATTATCGCCAGAGCCGTCGGAGTCGGAATCCTCCGAATTATCGGAATCGTCGGAATCGTCGCCAGCGACTTCCTCGTCGTTATTGCCGTGAGAGCCCTCGCCGTCCTTGGCAATATCGCCGGTGCCTTCTTCGCCACCGTCAGACTTTTCCGAACCCTCGCCCTGGTCGTCGTCCTGGTCGGAATTATCAGCACCGGCGCCACCCGAGCCCTGATCCTCATTACTGGAATCGTCGGAATCGTCGTCGCCGGAGCCATTTCCGGAATCCGCAGACTCACCGGAATCGGAATCGTCGGAATCGTCGGAATCTGCAGAGTCGGAATCGTCGGAATCGTCGGAATCGTCGGAATCTGCGGAATCACCGGAATCTGCAGAATCTGCAGAATCGCTCCCGTAGTCTTCATCCGACTCATTATCGCCGGAATCCTGCGGCGCGGCGGAACCGTCCTGATTATTGTCCGAGCTATCCGAGTCCTCGGCGTCATTATTCTGCTCGTCGGCCTCGTCAGCGTCCGGTCGAGGATCGAAATTGCCGTTGTTGAACATATCGCCGTTGGTGATATTGCAAATCGCAGCAGCCAGACCAACGGAGTGAATAACGGTATCCACGATCGTATCAGGAATGTAAAGCATTCCCATATCGTCGAGCTTGTTCACGATTTCCACGGCCCGATTATTCAGACGACCGACGATTTCGTGTCCCTGAGTCACGAAAAGAATTCCGACCTGCACCTGAGACTTAACGGGCATATCGGTCCAGAGAACCTTGGAGCCGTCGGTCAGGATAATTCCCTCGTTGAGAACATGCTCGCCCTGGAAATAGCGCTGCTCGGTCAGACCGGGACGCGCAACACTGGCAATATGGTCGATCCGGGTATCCTCGACGACCAAAGCCAAACTATCGGAGCCTGCATACGCACGGTTTGCAAAATCCTGCGCGCCGATTCGGCTGTAAATTCCATCCGCAGCGTTATCGAAATCACGAATAACGCTATCGGCGAATTCGCCAGAAATGCCAGCGAGAGAAACCTCGTCCACGATCTTATCGTGCAATTCCTTGCGAATGTTGAAGGCGTCGATCATATCGAAGGAGCCGTTAACGCAATGGGAAATCTCATGGTAAAGGCCGGAGTAGATTTCTTCCCATTTAGCGCACGATTCGCAAATCATCACGCCACGATCATCACGAATTTCGCAGACTGCGAAATCATGTTCGCTATTTCGAGCGAGGCTGACCGGCGGGCGAACGTAAATCTTTTTGCCGTCGGTGGCAGTGTTGGCACCAGCCAAGACCTGGAAATTCGGCCGCGCCATACCGGCAGCCTTTGCGGCTGCATTTGCGAATCGAGTGAGGTCGCCGGAAATACGACGAAATTCCTTGACAGCCTTTTCCGCGTTTACCTGAGATTCCGTGAGAACCTGGCCGTTCAGAGTCTGCATTTCTTTTCCTGTCTGCCGTGAGTGAGTGAGTGAGTGAGTGTTAAGGTTCAGTAGTCCAGAATCTTCTGGACAATTCCGAGGAAATCGAGCGTGTCCAGCGTCCGATAGTTTTCCTCATCGAATTCTTCCGTGAGGTCGCCCTCGAAAACAGAGCCGTCATCATTGTAGGCAACGTAAATGCAGATCAGGGCCTCGCCCGACTCTGAAATCAGGTACTGGTAAACCTTGCCGCCGCCGATAACGCTGACCTCGTTCGAGTGGATCGCCCTTTTTTCTGCCAGCGAATCAATGATGTCCATTTCCGAGACGTTCGGATTCGCGTTGTGAACCTTAATGCTGCTCATTTTTCTTTCCTGTCTTTCTGTTTTTCTGTGGGTGAGTGTTACCGCCGGTTTATCCCGGTCCAGCTAGTGTGGCGGCACTAGCTGGACCGGAATAAGCCTACGGGCTTAGTTTCGCGGACGATTTCGACTGCCCGGCGGGCGGCCACGTCGAGGCCGATCCTGGGAAATTACTCCATCGTGAGCCCGGACAATCTGGAAAATCTGCTCGGCCTGGTCGGGGTCGAGGAAATCCGCAATTGCCATTCGGTATGCGTCTCGCATATCGAGGAAGCTCAAGACTCGCGCAACCTTAATCTGCTCTCGAACTCCCCAGTGGAGCGGGAAATCGTTCTCAGAAAGCTCACGAATGTCCTTGGCGATATTCATCACCTTTTCGAGCTTGTCGTCCGGAATGGTAAAGCCAACATGCTTGCACGCCTTCTGAACGATTTTCTTTTCCAGCGAAGGCGTGGGAGGCGTAACCTGGATATGCATTAGTCGGGAAACGTCGGCGGCCGAAATATCGTGAGTGCCGACGTTACGCATATCCCATGCCGGGTTAAATGCCATGCCGAGGAAGTTGTGCTGGTGCTTTTGAATTCGCTCGCCCTCGTTGGTGTCCAAAACCAATTGCTTGGAATTGTCAGTGAGCGGTCGCAAAAACTGCCATACCTCATCCGGACCGGTATTAGGCTCGTCAACCAACATAACGCACGGCTTGGACCATTGCGAGGTAAGTCGGCCATACTTAAAGTACGTACCCTTTTCCGGCGAAACGTGCATTTTGCCAGCGAGGTCGTCCTTTTCCGTTCGGTTGTCAATGCTCAAGCGAACAAAAGGAAGCTGCATAACCCATGCGGCATAGCGGAAGAATTCAGTTTTGCCGGTTCCCGGAATTCCGTTAACGGCGGGAGTCATTCCCATTCCCCACAAACCTGCAGTTTTGTAAAGCAGGTTCTGGTGGTCCTGGTAATCCTCCGGGTGCTCGTCATCCCCTGTCATGGGAATCATTGCACGCTGGTCGGCGTCGAAATGCTGCGGGTTGAAAATCGGCAGATAAGCAGTCATCGAGGTATCGGCCTGATTAACGACCTTTCTCCACCCGCGAATTCCCATCGCCATATCTTCTGTTGTCGCTGCCTTATCGGGCTCACTCGCCGGATCAATTGCCCGACGACGACCACGGCCAGAAACTGCATTTCCGGTAGAGTCGTCCGAATTGTCGGCGGCCATTGTAATCGGAGCGGTGCCAGCATGAGTTTCGATAACGTAGACGTTTGCGCTCTGCATAGCGTCCACGTTATTAACGCCAGCCGACATGTAGCAGTTTTGCCCAATACTCTCGGTATCCTCATCACGAATAGCGATATTCCGTCGAGAGCACGACTTTACGGGGAGCCCCGCCTTATCAATCGTTTCCGATTCCGAGTTAAAGAAAATGCATGACTGGCAATCCGAAATCGGGTCCATCGAATAACCCTGATTATCGACCTCGGTCCGAACCGTCGGGCTGAAAGAAATGTTAGCGACCTCGACCGATCGCATAACATGACTATCAATCGTTCCGGTGGTGTCGAATTCCGAGCAACCGCGTGCAATTCCTTCCAGGATATTGTCGCTAGTCGGATCGGTAAAGACATTCGTGAGGAACATTTCGCGCTTAGCGCAAATTGCTCCACCAACCGACTTTCCGATAATACGGGTTTGGGTTTCGACTGCAGTCGGCGGAATGTAGAAAATGCAATCCTTGCACGACGGTGGCGCGATATTGCTGATTCCGCCGGACGGAACGTGAGGCGAGGGAATATTGCGCGACGGCGTGGCGGGCGTCGGCATGGGAATATTCCTGGTGGCGGCGGGGGCCGGGGCCGCCGGGATATTCTGGTTCGGCAGTGTCGGCCTTGCGATATTACCGGGAATGGGCGGTGTCGGAATTGCCATGTCATTTAGCCTTACTGTGAGTGTTTTCCTGTCGCCGGATATTATTCCGGATAGCGCTATAGGTAAGCGCTGACCGGTCGCCGGTAGTTACATGCTATCAGACTAGCGCGCGCTATGTACAACCAACTAGCGCGCGCTAGTGAGCCCTAGCGGTCGCTGCTGGTCGCTGCTGGTCGCTGCTGGTCGCTGCTGGTCGCTGCTGGTCG
>CAZEOP010000215.1:0-5343 GCA_964513715.1 uncultured Gordonia sp. | reverse complement strand
CGCCTTCATCATTCTCGACGAGGCCCAGAACACCACCGGCGAGCAGATGAAGATGTTCCTCACCCGCCTGGGCTTCGGCTCCAAGATGGTGGTCACCGGCGATGTGACGCAGGTGGACCTTCCGGGCGGCGCGCAGAGCGGGCTGCGGGTGGCCACGCGCATCCTCGACGGCATCGACGACATCCACTTCGCGGAACTGACCAGCGCCGACGTCGTTCGCCACCGGTTGGTCGCCGACATCGTCGACGCCTACGGCCGGGCCGAAGCCGAGGGCGCCGGGAACCGGGCGCAACGTCGTGCCCACAGCGCACCGGGAGGCCGTCGCCGATGACGATCGAACTGTTCAACGAGTCCGGCGTCGACGCGCCCGAGGACAGGATCATCGAGGTGGCGCGCTTCGCGATGGCCGCCATGGACGTCCACTCGGCCGCCGAACTGTCGATCCAGTTGGTCGACCTGGACACCATGTCCGACCTGCACGTCCAGTGGATGGATCTGCCCGGGCCCACCGACGTGATGAGCTTCCCGATGGACGAGCTGACCCCGGGCGGCCGTCCGGATGCCGCGGAGCCCGGCCCGTCCATGCTCGGCGACATCGTGCTGTGCCCGGAGTTTGCCGCCGATCAGGCCCGCAAGCAGCGGCACAGCTACGAGCACGAGCTGGCGGTGCTCACCGTGCACGGCGTGCTGCATCTCCTCGGCTTCGACCATGCGGAGCCGGCCGAGGAGAAGGAGATGTTCGGTTTGCAGAACCAGATCCTGCGCGATTGGTACCAGGCCCGCGAGGATCGTGCCCGTGCGCAGCACCAGGCCGAGAAGGACCGCCGTCTGCTGCGCAATGTCGGCTTCGACGACCCCGCCGCCGGCCCCGAAGGGAGCTGAGTCATGGTGGGCGACATCGTCTTCCTCGTCGTCGCCGTGCTGCTGACCGTGCTCGCCGGGGTCTTCGCCGCGGTCGACTCCGCGTTGGCGACGGTGTCGAAGGCGCGCGCGGAAGACCTGCGCAAGGACGAGCGGGCCGGCGCGACGCGGCTGCTGCAGGTGATCGAGCAGCGGCCCACCTATATCGGCTTGACCGTGCTGCTGCGCATCGTCTTCGAGATCGCGGCGACGGTGCTCGTGGCGATCGTCGCCGTCGACACCCTGGGCCTGCGCTGGGGCGTGGTCGTCGCCGTGCTGGCGATGACCGTGGTGTCCTTTGTGGCCGTCGGCGTGGGGCCGCGCACCATCGGCCGCCAGCACGCGTACTCCATCTCCCTGGTCGCGGCGCCGATACTGACCGCGATCGGCGTGCTGCTGCGCCCGGTCACCCGGCTGCTGATCGTGGTCGGCAATGCGATCACCCCGGGTCGCGGCTTTCGCAACGGGCCGTTCGCCACCGAGGTGGAGGTCCGCGAGGTGGTCGATCTGGCGCAGTCGCAGGGCGTGGTCGACGACGACGAGCGCCGGATGATCCAGTCGGTCTTCGAGCTGGACGAGACCAACGCCCGCGAGGTGATGGTGCCGCGCCCGGAGATGATCTGGATCGAGGCCGACAAGTCGGCGACCCAGGCGCTCAGCCTGGCGGTGCGCTCGGGGCATTCGCGCATCCCGGTGATCGGGGAGAATCCCGACGACATCGTCGGCATCGTCTACCTCAAGGACGTCGTCGAACGCATGCTCCCGGAGGGCTCCGTGCAGACCGGGATGAGCGTGGCCGATGTGATGCGCGAGCCGTGGTTCGTGCCCGACTCCAAACGGCTCGACGACCTGCTGGAGGACATGCAGGCCCAGCGCAACCACATGGCGATGCTGGTCGACGAGTACGGCGGTATCGCCGGTCTGGTGACCATCGAGGATGTGCTCGAGGAGATCGTCGGCGAGATCACCGACGAGTACGACAGCGGCGAGGTGGCCCCGATCACCGAACTGAACGACGGCGTCTACCGGGTGTCCTCGCGGCTGCCGGTGGAGGACCTGGCCGAACTGTACGACGTGGAGCTGGGCGACGACGATGTGGAGACCGTTGGCGGTCTGCTGGCCTGGAAGCTCGGCCGGGTGCCGCTGCCGGGTGCGCGAGTGAAGATCGAAGGACTGCTGCTGACCGCCGAGGGCGGTCCCAATCGCGTGGGGCGCCAACGCATCACCTCGGTGCTGGTGCGCCGTGCCGAGTCGGCCAAGCCGGAGAACAAGGGAGACCAGTCGTGACCGAAGACAGCGCAGGGGTGCCGGATCAGGAGTTCCGTTCGGGATTCGTCTGCTTCGTCGGACGACCCAACACCGGCAAGTCGACGCTCACCAATGCGCTCGTCGGCGACAAGATCGCCATCACCTCGAACCGGCCGCAGACCACCCGGCATGCGATCCGCGGGATCGTGAACCTGCCGAACGCACAGCTGGTCCTGGTGGACACTCCCGGTCTGCACCGGCCGCGCACCCTGCTGGGCAAGCGGCTCAACGACCTGGTGCTCGACACCCTGTCCGAGGTCGACATCATCTGCCTGTGCATCCCGGCCGACGAGCCGATCGGTCCCGGCGACAAATGGATCATCGAGCAGATCAAGCCGCTGGCTCGTCGTACCAGAGTGGTCGGAATCGTGACCAAACTCGACAAGGTGGGGCCGGACAAGATCGCCCACCAGTTGATGGCGTTGGCGCAGCAGCTGGGCCCGGACGCCGAGGTGATCCCGGTGTCGGCGAAGTCGGGCAAGCAACTCGACGTGCTCAGCGATCTGCTGGTGTCGCTGTGCGAGCCGGGGCCGGCCTTCTATCCGGACGGTGAGCTGACCGACGAGCCCGAGCAGGTGCTGATGGCCGAGTTCATCCGCGAGGCCGCCCTCGAGGGCGTGCGCGACGAGCTCCCGCACTCGCTGGCCGTGACCATCGAAGAGGTGATCCCGCGCGAGGACTCCGACCCGCCGATGGTCGACGTCCACGCGATCCTCTATGTGGAGCGCGACAGTCAGAAGGGCATCATCATCGGTCACCGCGGCTCCCGGCTCAAGGAGGTCGGCACCGTCGCCCGCAAGCAGATCGAGAAGCTGCTGGGCTGCCGGGTCTATCTGGACCTGCATGTGAAGGTGGCCAAGGATTGGCAGCGCGACCCGAAACAGCTCGGGCGGCTCGGTTTCTGAGTCTCCTCGGCGCCCGGCTGTTTCGGTACCCGGCCTTTCTCGGCGTCGGACCTTCTCGGTTTTGCGCCGTCTGCGCGGCGCTCGCCCGCGGTGCGCCGATCCGGGGCAGAATCAAGAGATATCCGCATCAACGGACATCGCGACCGACTCCGGCGCGACGTCGAAGGAGGAGTCATGGTCCGGTTTCTGCTGAGCGTGCTGACGAGCCTGATCTCGGCGGCCGTCGCCTTCCTGGTGACCGCCGTGCTGGTCGACGGTTTCGATCTCTCGGTGCGCGGCTTCATCATCGCGGTGCTCATCTTCACGGCGCTGCAGGCGGTGCTGACGCCGTTCGTGTTCAACGTGGCGCGCAAGTACGCGTCGGCGGTGCTCGGCGGCGTCGGGCTGATCTCGACGCTGCTGTCGCTGTGGATCACCACGCTGATCAGCGGGGCGCTGTCGATCAGCGGGATCGGCTCGTGGATCGCGTCGATGGTGCTGGTGTGGCTGATCAGCGCGCTGCTGGGCTGGCTGCTCGGCTATCTGGTGCTGCAGCGCTGGTTCGACGCCAAGCAGGCGGCCGCGGCGAAGGACTCCGCCGCCGATGCCGCCCTGGCTCGGCGTGAGGCCAAGGCCGCGAAGATACAGGCCAAGAAGCGCTGACCGCAGGCGCCGCCCGCATGTCGGGGCGGCGGTTGTCGCCGCCCGGTGAGAGAATGTCGCGGTGAGGAATTACCAGGACGAAGCGGTGGTGATCCGCCAGCACAAGCTGGGCGAGGCCGACCGCATCATCACCTTCCTCACCGCCGAACACGGTCTGGTCCGGGCCGTCGCGAAGGGGATCCGGCGCACGCGCTCCAAGTTCGGGGCGCGGCTGGAGCCGTTCGCGCATGTGGACGTGACCTTCTATCCGGGCCGCAACCTGGACATCGTGACCGGGGCGCACACGATCAGCGCCTTCAGTGAGGCGATGGCGCAGGATTACGGCCGCTATACGACGGCGTGCGCCGTGCTCGAGACCGCCGAGCGACTGGCCGGCGAGGAGCGGGCCCCGGCCAAGCAACTGCACCGGCTGACCGTCGGCGCGCTCACCGCGCTGGCCGAGGATCGCCGGGACCGTCAGCAGATTCTCGATGCCTTCCTGCTGCGCGCCATGGGCTCGGCGGGCTGGATGCCGGCGCTCGATCTGTGCGCCCGCTGTGCGAACCCGGGGCCGCACAAGGCATTTCATGTGGCTGCCGGCGGCGCGGTGTGCGTCTACTGCCGTCCCGCGGGATCGGCGACGCCGTCGGTCGGCGTGCTGGAACTGATGGACGCGCTGGCGACCGGGCAGTGGGATCAGGTGGCCGGGGCCAGCGACTCTCAGCACCGGCAGGCGACCGGTCTCATCGCCGCGCACCTGCAGTGGCATCTGGAGCGGCAGCTGCGCACGCTGCCGCTCATCGAACGTCAGGCGGCCCAGTGATGCGCCGAACACCGACAGCCAGCGACACAGTGACATCCAGCGATACAGCGACTTCCCGGGAGGCCGACGACCGATGGCACGACTGACCCGCCGCTCCCGTCCGGCGGCCGCCGCGCCGCGCGTCATCCGCCCGCCGGACCCGCATCCCTCGGGCGCGGTGCCCCCGAACATTCCGCCGGAGTTCGTGCCCGATCACGTCGCCCTGGTGATGGACGGCAACGGCCGCTGGGCCACCGAACGTGGTCTGCCGCGCACCGAGGGGCACAAGCGCGGCGAGGCCGTGCTGATGGACACCGTGTGCGGGTCGATCGAGATCGGCGTCAAGTGGCTGTCGGCGTACGCCTTCTCCACCGAGAACTGGTCGCGCAGTCCGGAGGAGGTGAAGTTCCTGATGGGCTTCAACCGCGACGTGATCCGGCGCCGGCGCGACGAGATGCACGAGATGAACGTGCGCATCCGCTGGGCCGGGCGACGGCCGCGGCTGTGGCGCAGCGTCATCACCGAGCTCGAGGTGGCCGAGGAACTGACCCAGCACAACACCGGGCTCACCCTGACGATGTGCGTCAACTACGGCGGCCGCGCGGAGATCGCCGACGCGGCCCGCGAGATCGCCCGCCGGGCGGCGCGCGGCGAAATCGACCCCGAGCGCATCAGCGAGGCCTCGTTCGCTCGCTATCTGGACGAGCCGGACATGCCCGACGTGGACCTGTTCCTGCGGCCCTCGGGCGAGCAGCGGATCTCCAACTTCCTGCTCTGGCAGTCGGCGTACGCGGAGATGGTCTACCA
>CAZEOP010000214.1:0-5371 GCA_964513715.1 uncultured Gordonia sp. | reverse complement strand
GTCGTGATCACCATTCCGATCATCATCTTCGTGCTCTTCTTCCAACGTCGTATCGTCGCCGGTCTGACCTCCGGCGCGGTGAAGGGATAATCCATGGCCGACATCGTTCTGGAGCACGTCTCCAAGCAGTATCCGGACGGCTCGACGGCGGTGCGGGACGTCAACCTGCACATCGCCGACGGCGAGTTCGTCATCCTGGTCGGCCCGTCGGGGTGCGGCAAGTCGACCACCCTCAACATGATCGCCGGACTGGAGGACATCTCCGGGGGCACACTGTCGATCGGCGGCCGGCGGATGAACGACGTGGCCCCCAAGGACCGCGACATCGCGATGGTCTTCCAGAGCTACGCCCTGTACCCGCACATGACGGTGCGGGAGAACATCGCCTTCCCGCTGACCCTGGCCAAGCTCCCCAAGGCCGAGATCGCGGCCAAGGTGGACGAGGCCGCCCGCATCCTGGATCTGGGCGAGTACCTGGACCGCAAGCCGGCCAACCTGTCCGGTGGCCAGCGTCAGCGCGTGGCGATGGGCCGGGCCATCGTCCGGCACCCGCAGGCCTTCCTGATGGACGAGCCGCTGAGCAACCTGGACGCGAAGCTGCGCGTGCAGATGCGCACCGAGATCGCCGAGTTGCAGAAGCGGCTCGGCGTCACCACCGTCTATGTCACGCACGATCAGACCGAGGCGATGACCCTCGGCGATCGGGTCGTGGTGATGCGCGGCGGTGTGGTGCAGCAGGTGGGCGCGCCGCAGGACCTGTACGACCACCCGGCCAATCTCTTCGTGGCCGGCTTCATCGGCTCGCCGGCGATGAACTTCATCCCGGGCCGGCTGACCCAGACCGGGATCGACACGGTGATCGGGCCGATCGAGCTGGCCGACTACGACCGGATCGTCGCCAATGCGCAGCGCATCGGGGCCAAGGGCGAGGTGCTGGTGGGCGTGCGCCCGGAGCATCTGGCCGACGCGGAGCAGATGGACCCGTCGCTGCTGCCGATCATGAAGACCTTCGACGCGACCGTCGACATCGTCGAATCCATGGGCTCGGACAAGTACTACTACTTCACCCTGGACCACGGCGGTGCCAGCGCGCAGCTGCTCAACGAGCTGGCCGAAGATCTGGGCGCGTCCACGCCGGGCGGGCAGAAGGTGGCGCGGCTGCTGCCGGCCACCCGGGTGCCGCGCGGCGGGACCCTGCACCTGGCGATGGAGCCGCGGCTGCTGCAGGTCTTCGACACCGAGTCGGGGCTGTCGCTGCGCTGAGCGCGCCCTGGGATACTGGCCGGGTGACGTCCGTAACCGAGCAGATCGCCGCCCACCTGACCGCTGCGCTGGGCGCCGAGCCGCAGCGCGCATCGGTCACCTTCCTCGGCGTGGAACCGATCGACGTGCTGCGCTTCGTCGACGTCGAGCGCGGCGAAGTGGTCTTCGCGACCGTGGGCTGCGGTCGGCACCCGATGCACGATCCGGCCGATCTCGCGCCCGATCCGGTGGCGGGTCCGCGCGCCGAGCTCGTCGTCCGGCTGCGTCCGAGCATGCCGCTGCCCGGCCTGCACAAGTCGCTGGCCACCGTCGCGGCGGCGCCGGCCGTGGAAGGGCTGATCCTGGGCGACGATTCGCTGATCGACCTGCAGGAGCCGCTCTGGGGCGGGGCGGGCTGCACGGCCTTCCTGCTGTCGCCCGATCCCGATGTGGCCGAGCTGGCGCTGGCCGCGCCGGCCGAGCCGGTGCGCTTCCTGCGGGCCACGCCGATCACCGCGAACGAGGCCGCCTGGGTGCGGTTGAAGGGCGCCGAGGCGCTGCGCGAGGCCTGGGTCGAGGCCGGGCTGGATGTGACCGATCCCGGTCGCGGCGGCGTCCGGACGGCGTAGCCGCCCCGCCGGGCTCCCGCGTGGCCTAGAGCCAGCGGTTGCGGTGCAGCGACCGCCACAGGAAGAAGCAGACCACGGCCAGCACCAGCAGCAGCGCCGGGTAGGACCAGCGCCAGTTCAGCTCCGGCATGAACTCGAAGTTCATGCCGTAGACCCCGGCGACCATGGTCGGCACCGCGGCGATGGCCGCCCACGAGGAGATCTTCCGCATGTCGGTGTTCTGCTGGATGCCCACCTTGGTGGCCGCGGCGTCCATCAGCGAGGTGAGCCGCTCGTCGTACTCGGTCACCAGTTCCACCGCCGAGGCGAGGTGATCGGCCACGTCCCGGAAGTGCCGGCGGACCTCCTTCTCGCGGAAGTCGCGGTCGGGCTCGCCGCGCAGGTGCGGACCGGCCGCGGTGTGCTGGCCGGCCAGCCAGGCCAGGGGAGCGGCCAGCGGGGCGACGGCCCGGCGCAGCTCCAGCACCTCGCGGCGGAAGAGGTAGACGACGTCGATGTCCAGATCCCGGGTGGCCACCGCGAAGACCCGCTCCTCGAGCTCGTCGACGTCCGATTCCATGTCCCGGACCGCGCCGAGGTAGCCGTCGACCACCCGGTCGGCGACGGCGTGCACCACGGCCGCGGGGCCGAAGTCCAGGGCGCCCGGTCGCTCCTCGAGCCGGGCGCGCACACCTGCCAGACCGGTGTGTTCGCCGTGCCGGACGGTGATCACGAAGTCGTGGCCGGCCAGGATCATGATCTCGCCGAGGTCGACCACGTCGTTGGCGCGGCCCCGTGTGGTGTGGGCGACGTACTGCATGGAGCGCAGAACCAGGAAGAGCAGGCCGTCGTACAGTTCCAGCTTGGGGCGCTGGTGGGCGTGCACCACGTCCTCCACCACCAGCGGGTGCAGCCCGAAGACCTCGGCCACCACCGCCATCTGTTCGGCGGTGGGCGCGTGCAGGCCCAGCCAGACGAAACCCTCGCCGCTTTCCCGGATGTGCGAGTACGCGGTGCGGAAGTCGACCTTCGCGCTTTGTCGGCGGCCGCCGACGTACACGCCGCAGTCGATCACCGAACCCCACGCGAGAGTTGTCACGATCGGTGATCGTACCGGGCATTAGACTCGACGGGTGCCCTTCGACCTCGCCGTCTACACGTCGACGGCCATCACGCTGATGGTGATCATGGACCCGCCGGGGCAGGTGCCGGTCTTCCTGTCGCTGGTCGGCCGGCGCCCGCCCGAGTACCGGCGGCGCGCGGCGGTGCAGGCACCGCTGGTGTCGCTGCTGGTGATCACCGTCTTCGCGGTGGCCGGCCGGTTCATCCTCAACTATCTGCACGTCTCGATCTCCGCGCTGCAGGGCGCCGGCGGGCTACTGCTCCTGCTGGTGGCACTGCAGCTGCTGACCACCACCGGGGCGCCGCAGACGGCCGCCGCCGACGACGAGGTGAATGTCGCGCTGGTGCCGCTGGGGACCCCGCTGCTGGCCGGGCCGGGTGCCATCGCCGCGGTGATCGTCGCGGTGAGCGCGGCCGACGGGCGGGCCGCGGCCTACCTGGCGGTCGCGGCGGCCATCGTCACCGCGCACGTCGTCGTCGCCCTGGCGCTCTGGTACTCCAACGGCCTGATCCGGGTATTGAAGGTTAGCGGCATCACGCTGCTGGCCAAGATCGCGGGCCTGCTGCTCGCGACCATCGCGGTCCAGCTGATCGCCACCTCGGTCACCGGCTTCGTGCAGGCCGCGACGTGATCGGGCGGCGCGGGCGATACCGGGCGCGACGCGGTGCGGCCGGTCTGCTGGCTGCGGTGATCGCCGCGCTGGCGGTGCTGACCGGGTGCTCCACGGCATCGCCGAGTCCGCTGGTGGTGGGCGCCTCCGCGGATCCGGTGCTGCGCACGGCGGCGGCGATCTACGCGGGTGCGCTGTCCCGGGCGGGGGTCCCGGCGACGACCCGCGATGCACCGGTCGGCGATGACGCGGCCCTGCTGGAGGCGTTCAGTGCCGGGCGGGTCGACCTGTTCCCGGCCTTCACCGCGGCGCTGCAGGCGGCGCTGACCCCCGGTCCGGCGCCGGTCGAGCCGGTGCCCACCGAGCCGAGCCCCGCCGAGCAGAGCCCCGCCGAGCCGGGCCCCACCGAGCCGGGCCCCACCGAGCCGGCGGATGCGGCGGCGATTCTGCTGTCCCGGTCGCTGCCCGCGGGCGCCGCGGTCGGCGATCCGGTGACGGGGCAGGACCCGGCGCGCGGCGATCTGGTGCCGGTCTACCGGAGCGCAGCACTGGACAAGGCCGGCCTCAAGGCGCTGAGCCGGGTGGCCGGCGACCTCACCGCGGCGCAACTGGCGGTACTGGCCCGGAGGGTGGCCGACGGCGAAGACCCGCGGATCGTGGCCGCCGACTGGCTGTCGGCGAGCTCCTGATCCGCGGGCCCCGTGCTGCGCTGAGACCGCCTGTCCCGGTCAGACCCGGGACAGGCCCCACTTGGTGATCCGGGCCGTGATGCCCTGGTAGTACGAGCCCACCAGGCGCACCCCGAGGTCGATGAGCTTGGCGTCGGCGCCCACCAGGACGCGGGCGTTCTCCTTCTCCACGGCGCGCAGGATGATGTCGGCGGCCTTGCTCGCCGAGGTATTGGCCAGGTACTTGTCGAAGAATTCGGCGGTCTTGGCCTGATCGGCGTCGCCGGAGGTGGTGGCATTGCGTGCGATGGCGGTCTTGATGCCGCCCGGGTGCACGCAGGTCACCGCCACGTTGTGGTCGGAGATCAGCATCTCCTGGCGGAGCGACTCGGTGAAGCCGCGGACGGCGAACTTGGCCGAGTTGTAGGCGGACTGGCCGGGCTCGGAGAGCAGGCCGAACAGCGAGGAGACGTTGACGATCGCGCCGTCGCCGGAGGCGATGATGTGCGGCAGGAAGGCCTTGGTGCCGTTCACCACGCCCCAGTAGTCGACATCCATGATGCGCTCGATGTCCTTGAACTCCATCGTCTCCAGCTCGCCGTGATGGGCGATGCCGGCGTTGTTGATGATGGCGTTCACGGTCCCGAAGTGCTCGGCGACGGTGTCGGCGTAGGCCAGGACGGCCTCGCGCTCGGCCACGTTGAGCAGCTGCACATGCGCCTGGCCGCCGGCGTCGGTCACCAGCCGCTCGGTGGTGGCCAGACCGTCGGGGTCGACGTCGGAGATGGCGACCTTGGCGCCGCGCTTGGCGAGCTTGACGGCCAGTTCGCGGCCCATGCCGCTGCCGGCACCGGTGATGACGACGACCTTGTCGCGGAAGTCCTTCATGAGAGGTGTGTCCTTCGTGGTTCTTCGATGGGTGGGGTGGGGAGTGCGGAGCCGGTCAGGCGCCGGCGGAGACGGGATCGGGCTGCGGCGCGGTCACCACGTCGTACGCGGCGATGTCGAAGCTGCGCGTGGCATTGCGGAAGTTGAAGGTGAAGCCCGGCCACAGCGTGGTGATGTTGCCGTGCTCGTCCTTGTACCAGGACGAGCAGCCGCCGGTCTCCCAGACGCTCGA
>CAZEOP010000213.1:0-5381 GCA_964513715.1 uncultured Gordonia sp. | reverse complement strand
CCCACACCCAGGCGTCGGTCAGGTGGATCTCGAAGTAGACCTCGCCGTCGTTGTTCCGCGGCACCAGATTGACGCCGTTGGCCAGGTAGAAGCGGCGCTCGGTCTCCACGACGTACGAGAACTGCCCGACGATGTCCTTGTACTCGCGGTACAGGGACAACTCCATCTCGGCTTCGTACTTCTCCAGGTCCTCGGCGCTCATTCCGCAAGCCTATCGCGGACGTTGCGGTACGACAGACGGTGCTGCGGGGAGGGGCCGAGCCGGTCCAGGCAGGCCATGTGATGCCCGGTGCTGTAGCCCTTGTGCACCGCGAAGTCGTAACCGGGATGGACCTCGTCCATCTGCGTCATCAGCCGGTCGCGGGTCACCTTGGCCAGCACCGAGGCGGCCGCGATGCAGGCGGCGTTCGCGTCCCCGCCGATCACCGGTAGCGAGGGCGCCGGCAGGCCCGGCACCGCGAAGCCGTCGGACAGGACGTAGCCGGGCCGGACGGACAGCCCGGCGACGGCCTGACGCATTCCGCGCAGATTGGCGGTGTGAATGCCGATCCGGTCGATCTCGGCGGCCGGGATCGCCACCACATGCCAGGCCACCGCGTACTTGACGACGGCGTCGTACAGACGCTCCCGGGTGGCCGGGCTGAGCTTCTTGGAGTCGTCCAGGTCGGCGAGCGACTTGAGCTGGGCTCCGGACAGGATGCAGGCGGCGACGACGAGCGGGCCCGCACACGCTCCCCGCCCAGCCTCGTCGGTCCCGGCGACCGGTCCCAGGCCGGAGCGCTCCAGGGTGAACTCGTAGGTGCGCAGCCCGGCGGCCCGCCGCACCCGGGTGCGCGGAGGCCAGCGCAGCGAACTCGTCACGTCACCCGCCCGGACCTACTGCGGGTCGACCGAGCCCACCCCGCCGAAGCGCGAGAACGGGTAGACGATGAACCGGACCTTGCCGCGGATGTCGGAGACCGGGACGGTGCCGTGGAACTCGTCGTCGGTGTGGAAGCGCGAATCGGCCGAGTAGCTGCGGTTGTCGCCCATCACCCAGACATTGCCCGCGGGCACGGTGATCGGGCCGAAGTCGTCGCCGTAACAGCTGACGCCCGCGCCGTCGTCCAGGCTGCTCTCGGAGTTCTGCAGGGAGCGGTCGACGTACGGCTCGCGCAGCGGCCGGCCGTCGACCGTGACGCCCTTGCCGCTCTCATTGCGGCATTCCACCGTCTGACCGCCGGTCGCAATGACCCGCTTGACCAGGTTGTTCTCGTCCGGCGGCGCGATGGCGAACCAGGACAGCACGTCCTGCAGCGTGTGGATCACCGGGTTGTTGGAACGCGGTGAGCTCCAACTGCCCTCCCACGATTCGCTGGGCGCCTTGAAGACGACGACGTCGCCGGGTTTCGGGTCGGAGAAGCGGTAGGTCAGCTTGTCGACGACGATCCGGTCGTTGGAGCAGCCGTAGCAGCCGTGCAGCGTGGGCTCCATCGACTCGCTGGGCACCACATACTGCCGGGCGACGAAGGTGTTGATGACGAACATCAGGGCCAGCACGATGCCGACGACGATCAGCAGCTCCCGGAGGAAGCCGCCGGACTTGGCGCTCTCCTCCGCGGGATTCTCCCCCACCGGATTCTCCTCCGCCGGGGTGGCGCCGGAGGCGGGCTCGGCAGACGGCGACTGGCCCTCCGCGCGCGCCGGATCGGACGCGTCGCGCGAGGGCCAGTCGTCGTTGCTATCGATGTCGCTCACGAAGAGTCAGCGTAGCGCGAGCGGTGACGCTCAGCGCTTCTCCTTGATCTTCGCCGCCTTGCCGCGCAGATCGCGCAGGTAGTACAGCTTCGCGCGGCGGACGTCGCCGCGGGTCAGCACGTCGATCTTGGCGATGTTCGGGCTGTGCACCGGGAAGGTGCGCTCCACGCCGACGCCGAAGCTGACCTTGCGGACGGTGAAGGTCTCGCGCACGCCACCGCCCTGGCGGCGGATCACGACGCCCTTGAACACCTGGACGCGCTCCTTGGAGCCCTCGATGACCTTGACGTGGACGTCGACGGTGTCGCCGGGGGCGAACTCCGGGAGGTCGTCGCGGAGGGACTGCTTGTCGAGGAAGTCGAGAGTGTTCATGCTGATGGTCCAATCGGTGGCGTGGGCAGAGGAACCTGGTGCGGTGTGCGACCGGTTCGTGTCCGTGTCAGTGGTCGGTGCCCGCGTGCGGTCGTGTCGACGAGACTCGAAGGTCTCGGCACGCTCGGGCGGGCAACCCGGATCATTCTGCCAGAGGAGGGCGAGAGAGTGAAATCACCGGTCACAGCGTGAAGTCGTGCTCCTGTCGATCGTCATCGACCCGTTCGGTGCCGACCGGCTCGACGCCGACCGCGGGATCCCGGTCGCCGCCCGCCGGTGCGGTCTCGGTCTCGCCGAGCACCGGTGGACCGGCGAGGGGCAGCGGGCCGATCAGCCCGACGGCCTCGCTCACCGACAGCAGATAGCCGGGCCGGCGGCGCCGGGTGTCCTCGCCGGCGCCGCGGCCGCTCGCCGGGCCGATCGGGGGCGACGAGCCGGCGCGGCTCGCGCTCCCCGCTCCGGCACCGGTCGCGAGAGCGGGCCCGGCCGCACCGGCGGCAGCCGCGCCCAGTCCGGCGCCCAGCAGCGCGGAGACCGGCCGCGGGACGACCCCACCGCCCGAACGCAGACCGGCGGGTCCCGGTCCGGCCACCGGCACGGACATCGGCACCGGTGCCGGGCCGGCCGCCGCCGGCTCCAGCGACGGGTCCGCCGCACCGGCGTCCGGGGGTCGCCGCTCCCCCGGAACGGCGAGCTGGGCCGGGACGGGGGAAGCCCCGCCGGGCGCGCTGCCGCCCGGCGGGGCGCCCGCACCACCTTGCCCGGCGCCGCCGCGACCAGCACCGCCGTCTCCGTGACCCGGCGACGGAGCAGCATCCGGTCGGCCGCGCTCCGCCGCCGCGCCCGGCGCGTTCGCCGTCGGAGCCTGCGCGGCCGCCGCGGTCACACCGCCCGGCACCGCGCCGCCGCCCACCGCCGATGAGCCGTGTCCGACGCCGGCTCCGCCCGGAAGTACCGCGGTGGTCCGGCGCCCGGGCGCCTGCGCGGCCACCGCGGGCACCTGGAGCACGTCGGCGCGACCGCCCATCGGCTCGCTGTAGACGGTGGTCATCGCGGCGGCGAGGTTCTGCCGCACGGCGCCGGCCATCCGCGAGTCGGCACCGAGCCGCCCGAGCATCAGCAGCCGGGGGCGCATCGCCGCGCTCGCCGCGAGCACCGGCACGGCGTCGGTCAGCGCCTGCTGCGCGGGGTCGAGCGAGTCGGCGATCTCGGCGATCCGGACGCCGAGGCTCCGGCCGGCCTGGCCGGCGGCCTGCGCACCGAAACCGGAGAGTTCCGGGGTGTCGGCGAACTCGCGGCGCAGGTCGGCGCCGATCCGCTGGGCCGCGGCGATGATCCGCCGGAGTTCGGCGGCGTCGGCACCGGCGCCACCCGGGTTCATCGAATCGATCCGAGCCAGGACCACTGCCAGGTCGACCATCCAGTCGGTGCGCGGCGCCATGACAGTCAGACGCGCGGGACCCTCGTCCGGTTCCCCGACACGCCGGGAAAGATCGGAAGAACTCAGTCGTCGCCGGGCGGGAGCAGTTCCGGGCGCCGCTGCGCGGTGCGCTGCAGCGACTGCTCGCGGCGCCACGCGGCGACCTTGGCGTGGTCGCCGGACAGCAACACCGGTGGCACTTCGAGATCGCGCCACACCTGCGGCCGCGTGTAACTGGGCCCCTCGAGCAGCCCGTCGGAGAACGAATCCTCGCGGTGCGATTGCGGATTCCCCAGTACGCCCGGGATCAGCCGGACGGTGGCCTCCACCATCGCCAGCACGGCGGCCTCCCCGCCGATCAGCACGAAGTCGCCGAGGGAGACCTCCTCCACCCGGACCCGGCGCGCAGCGTCGTCGAAGACGCGCTGGTCGATGCCCTCGTACCTGCCGCAGGCGAAGACCAGGTGCTGCTCGGCGCTCCACCGCTGGGCGGTCTCCTGGGTGAACGGCACACCGGCGGGCGTGGGCACCACCAGCAGCGCCTCGTCGGGGCAGACGTCGTCGAGCGCGGGCCCCCACACCTGCGGCTTCATCACCATGCCGGGGCCGCCGCCGTAGGGTTGATCGTCGACGCTGCGATGGACGTCGTGCGCCCAGTTCCGCAGGTCGTGCAGTTCCACCTCGAGCAGACCGGCCTCGATCGCCTTGCCGAGGAGCGCGACCTGCAACGGGGTCAGGTATTCGGGAAAGATCGTGACGACGTCGATCCGCACGCCGCTACTCCCCGTCTGTCGGCGGGGCGATGGGAGGCGGGTCGATGAGACCGTCGGGCGGATCGATGACCACCCCGTCGCGCGACACCTCCGGCACGATCTCCCGCACGAAGGGCACCAAGACCTCTGTGCCGTCGGCGGTGGTCACCGACAGGATCTCGCCGCCGGGCAGATGCAGGACGTCGGCCAGGGTGCCGACCTCGCCGCCGTCGACCGTGGTGACCGGCAGGCCGATCAGCTCGTGGTCGTAGAACTCGTCGGGGTCGTCGCCGGAGTCGACGTCGGCGGCGTCGATCACCAAGATCGTGCCGCGCAGCGCGTCGGCGGCGTCCCGGCCGTGCACGCCGTCCAGGGACAGCAACAGCCGCCCGGCGTGCGGCCGGGCGGCTGTCACCGTGTACTCGTTCGTCACACCGCCGGCGTCGCGGGGCTTGCGCCCCCGCAGGCGGGTGCCCGGCGCGAAGCGCTCACCGGGTGAATCGGTGCGGACGTCCACGACCAGTTCGCCGCGGACACCGTGGGTCTTGACGACCCGGCCGATCACCAGTTCCATCGCGCCGGGGTCGATCAGCGGTCGGTGTCGACGATGTCGACGCGCATCCCGCGGCCGCCGACACCGGCGACCAGGGTCCGCAGCGCGGTGGCGGTCCGGCCGTTACGGCCGATCACCTTGCCGAGGTCCTCGGGATTGACGTGGACCTCGATCATCCGGCCGCGACGGCCGTTGAGCAGCTCCACGCGGACGTCATCCGGATGGGAGACGATGCCGCGGACCAGATGCTCCACGGCGTCGGCGACGACGACGCTCACGCCTCGTCTGCCTTCTCACCGGCCTCGGCGACGGTCTCACCGTCGGCGGCCAGGTCCTCGGCGACGGCCTCGCTGACCGGCTCGGCGGTCTCCGGCTCGGCAGCCTTCTCGGCCTTCTTGGCCGCCTTCTTCTTGGCGGTGGTGGCCTCGACGGCAGGCTCGTTCTCGGCGGCGGCCAGCGCGGCGGCGAACAGCTCCTGCTTGGTCGGCTTGGCCTCGGCCACCTTCAGGGTGCCCTCGGCGCCCGGCAGGCCCTTGAACTTCTGCCA
>CAZEOP010000212.1:0-5405 GCA_964513715.1 uncultured Gordonia sp. | reverse complement strand
CGGAGCATCCGGATCAGCGCGCGCTGGGTGTTGCCGCGGACGATGGAGTCGTCGACCACCACCAGCTTCTTGCCGCGGATCACTTCCTTGAGCGGGTTGAGCTTGAGCCGGATGCCGAGCTGGCGGATGGTCTGGCTCGGCTGGATGAAGGTGCGGCCCACATAGGCGTTCTTCATCAGGCCCTGGCCGTAGGGGATGCCCGATTCCTGGGCGTAGCCGACGGCAGCCGGGGTGCCCGACTCGGGAACCGGGATCACCAGATCGCCCTCGGCGGGCTGCTGGCGGGCCAGGCGGCGGCCGATGTCGACGCGCGCCGAGTGGACGCTGCGGCCGTTGATCACACTGTCCGGACGGGCCAGGTAGACGTATTCGAAGATGCAGCCCTTGGGCGTGGCCTCGGCGAAGCGGGTGCTGCGGACGCCGTCGGCGTCGATCGCGAGCAGTTCGCCGGGCTCGATGTCGCGGACGAACGACGCGCCCACGATGTCCAGCGCCGCGGTCTCCGAGGCCACCACCCAGCCGCGGTCGAGGCGACCGAGCGAGAGCGGACGGATGCCGTACGGGTCGCGCGCGGCGTACAGGGTGTTCTCGTCCTGGAAGGTGAGGCAGAAGGCGCCGCGCAGGCTCGGCAGCAGTTCCAGCGCCGCCTGCTCGAGGGTCTTGTCGGCGGCGGCGTGCGCCAGCAGCGCGCCGATGACGTCCGAATCGGACGTCGCGCCCTCGTTCTGCCCGTAGATGCCCAGTTCCCGGGCGCGCTGTGCGAGTTCGGCGGTGTTCACCAGGTTGCCGTTGTGGCCCAGCGCCACGCCGTTGCCGGCGGCGGTGTGCCGGAAGATCGGCTGCGAGTTCTCCCAGGTGGTCGAGCCGGTGGTGGAGTACCGGCAGTGCCCGACGGCCACATGACCGACCATCGAGGCCAGCGTCTGCTCGTCGAAGACCTGGCTGACCAGGCCGAGATCCTTGAACACCAGCACCTGGGCGCCGTCGCCCACGGCGATGCCGGCGGCCTCCTGGCCGCGGTGCTGCAGCGCGTACAGGCCGTAATAGGCGAGTTTGGCGACGTCCTCGCCGGGCGCCCAGACTCCGAAGACGCCGCACTCTTCGCGCGGCTCGTTTTCGGGTTCGTCGGAGGTCAAGAGGTTGGGCGAGTGGACGGACAGCTCTGTCACTTCTGACGCTCCGATTTCGGGGGCTGGCGGGCGTACTTGCCCGCGAGTTTACGACTCCGACCCCGTCGCTGACCAGCCTCGGGGAGCAGATGTGATGCGAACGATGGGCAGCAGGCCGGCGATGTCGGCGGCGCGGTGGCCCGAGACGCTCACCCGGTGCGCCGCGATCTCGTCGTCCAGCTCGGTCAGCCCGGCCGCCAGTAGCAGCCAGCGCCGGGGCGTGGTCTCGACGACGTTGGGCGGGGTGCCGCGGGTGTGCCGCACGCCCTCGAGGCACTGGACGGCGACGAACGGCGGCACCCGCACCTCCACCGCATTGCCGGGCGCATCCTGGGCCAGCGCCCGCACCGACAGCCGCACGGCGGCCGCGAGTTCGGCGCGACCGGGGGCCGGCGCGTCCTCGTCGCGCAGCCAATCGGCGACGGCCAGCATCGCCGCCCGCAGCTCTGCCGGGTCGACCGTCTTCTTCGCTGCCACAGCCCTACTGTAGGAGCCATGACCCGCACCGCCGATCTGCACGTCCACACCTCCTGGTCCGACGGCACGGACTCGGTGGCCGAACTCTTCGCCGTCGCCGCCGCGGCCGGGCTGACGACGCTGGGCATCACCGACCACGACACCGCTGCGCATTGGCCGCAGGCGCGCGAGCTGGTGCCGGCCGGGATGCGGGTGCTCCCGGGCACCGAGTTCTCCACCAAACATCCGGGTCCCGACGGCGAACTGGTCTCGGTGCACCTGCTGGGCTATCTGTTCGACGCCGGCAATCCGGCGGTCACCGCGGAGTGGGCGCGGATGCGCGACGAGCGGGCCGGCCGCGGTGGCCGGATCGTGGAGAACCTGATGGCCGCGGGCTTCCCGATCACCCTGGAGCGGGTCCGGGAGATCGCCGGGCCCAGCGCCATCGCGCGACCGCACATCGGGCGCGCGCTGGTGGAGGCGGGCGTCGTCGATTCGGTCGGCGAGGCCTTCCAGGTGCATCTCAGCGAGCAGGGACCGTACTACGCGACGCTGCGTTCGCTGACTCTGAGCGAGGGCATCGCGCTGATCACCGCGGCCGGCGGGGTGCCGGTGATCGCGCACCCGCGGGCCCGGGCCGCGGGTACGGCGCTGACGCCCGAGGTGATCGCCGAGATGGTGCCGCTCGGACTGGCCGGGCTGGAGATCGAGCACCCCGACCACGATGCCGCCGCCCGCGCCGAGCTGGCCGGAATCGCCGACGATCTCGGCCTGCTGGCGACCGGTTCCAGCGACTACCACGGCGCCAACAAGACGCTGCGCATCGGTCAGGAGCGCACCGCCGACGAGGTGGTGGAGGCGATCATCGACCGCGGCGCCGTCGCCCCGTTCGTCGGCTGACCCCACTCTCCGACGCCACACGGCCGCCCGCAGTGCGAGTTTCGCGCACCTATTTCGTATCCGCATCGCCGATCGGCTGCGCGACGACGAAACCGGAGAGCGCGAAACCCGAACGAGTGCGCGGGAAAGGTGAACGTGATTCACCCCGCCAGGATGCCGACCCGCGCCAGCCAGGAGCGCAGTACCGGGACCAGTTGCTCGCGGCGCAGTTCGCGCCAGATCCAGTGCGCCACCTCGAGGCCCGCGTTCCGCAGCGCCAGATCACGCCGCTTCTCCCGGATCACCGCCTCGTGCGGCGCCTCGCCCGGGCGCAGGACGCCGCGGTACTTGATCAGGCCGTCGAATTCGCCGACGAGCCGTCCCTCCCAGTCGAAGTCGACGCGGAACTCCGCGCCGTCGAGAACGTAGACCCGCTGAAGTGTCGGCAGCGGCAGTCCGGCACCGATCATCTGTGCGCGACTCCACGATTCGCCGACCGACTCGGATAGCCGGTCTCCGTAGCGGACCGCGCTGCGGGCGGTCCGCACCCCCGTCGTCGCCCGCCCGTCCAGCGCCGCCCGCAGTTCGTCCTTGGTCAGGCCACGCCGCAGCCCGCCGTCGACCGCGGTGAGCGCCTGCGCGAAGGTGCCCGTACGGGCGATGTCGGCGACGGTCCTGCGCAGACTGGTCACCGGCACTCCGTCGACGACGACCACCTCGTCGGCCGCAAGCGGCCCGGTGTGACGGTGCCGCCCGGGCCGCAGCGAGCCGCCGGCGGCGCCCGGGAGGGTGACGTGCACGCGACTGCGGTCCGGATCCAGCAGCGGCAGGCCGTGGACGGCCGCTGCCGACTGGTGGCTCAACGGCAGTTCCCCCGCGTGGCCGGCCGTCGCCGCGGCGATGCACGCCAGCCGGTACGTCTCCTGTTCGGCGCGCCACGGCGCCGCGGGATCAGGCACCGGCGGCACCGTGAACGCGCCGGGCGCCACCCGGAGCAACTCCCCGTGCTTCACGGCCGCGGCGAGTCGATCGTCGGAGATGCCGAGGTCGAGCGCCCGGGCTCGCCGGATCAGACCGTGGCGGTCGCGCGGGAACTCCGAGGTCGGGATGGTCATGCCCCCATCAGACGACCGGACCCGGACCCCGTCAACCACGTCGTCCACAGCCAGGCCACCAGCCCTGGAAGTTATCCTCAGCCGCGGCGCCTAATCCGACGAAGCACACTCCCGCGCACACACTTCGGGTACGCATCACCGATCGGCTGCGCGTCGACGAAACCGGTGAGCGCGAACCCGGAACGAGTGCGCGCCCGCGCCGGCCATCGTGGGCGACGGACCGACCGCGAGGGCCGCGGGAGGTTAAGGCACCGGCCAGTTGTGGACGGGCTCGCCCTCGTGCATCAGGGCGACGTAATCGCCGAGCATGCCGCGCAGGGCGTGCTCGCGGTCGTCGCCGGCCGCCTCCCGCGCGACGACGGCCTTGCGCTGCCACACCGAGCCGGTCTGCTTGGTGACGCACCGGCCGTGGATGATCCCCAGGTACCGGTTCTTCGCGGTCGTCGAGACCCCGTAGGCGTCCAGGCCGCGCTCGGCGATCGGCAGCAGCCGGCGCAGCGTCAGCTCGTCGGGCCGCACCCAGCCGATATCCGGCCAGTACAGCTGCGCGCTCATCCCCCACTGCGCGCCGGCGGCCAGGTTCTCCCGCGCCGCGTCGAACGACATCCGCGACCACACCGGCAGGTCGGCCTCCACCAGCCCGCGCGCCAGGCCGTAGTAGAAGGCCGCGTTGGCCATGATGTCGACCACAGTGGGCCCGGCCGGCAGCACCCGATTCTCCACCCGCAGGTGGGCCTGGCCGTCGACCACGTCGTACACGGGCCGATTCCAGCGGTAGACGGTCCCGTTGTGCAGGCGCAGTTCGTCGAGCGTGGGGATGCCGCCGTCGTCGATCACCTGCAGTGGATCGACGTCGCTGGTGACCGGGAGCAGCGCCGGGAAGTAGCGGATGTTCTCGTCGAACAGGTCGAAGATGCTGTTGATCCACCGCTCGCCGAACCAGACGCGCGGGCGCACGCCCTGGTTCTTCAGCTCCAGCGGCCGGGTGTCGGTGGCCTGTTCGAAGACCGGGATGCGGGTCTCGTGCCAGAGCGCGCGACCGTCCAGGAAGGGCGAGTTGCCGGCGATGGCCACCTGCACCCCGGCGATCGCCTGCGCGGCGTTCCAGTGCGCGGCGAAGTCCTCCGGCGCCACCCGCAGATGCAACTGCAGGGAGGTGCACGCGGCCTCGGGCAGGATGGAATCGGTGCTGGTGTGCAGGCGTTCCGGCGGGCCCAGCTCCTCCAGCGGAACTCCGGCGATGTCCAGTTCCAGGTCTTCCCCGCGGGCCGCGAAGATCTGCTCGTTGAGCAGGTCGTAGCGCGGGTTCGCGGAGATCCAGTGGTGTGCGAAGTGTTCGGCGCGCAGGGTCGGCAGCATGCCGATCATCACCAGTTGGTTGCCGGTGGTGGCCGCCGCGGCGTCGGCCCGGTTCAGCGAGCCGCGCAGATTCTGCTCCAGGCTGACGGTGTCGCCGCCGACGAAGGGCCGCGGGGAGACGTTGATCTCGATGTTGAACTGGCCGAGTTCGGTCTGGTACATCGGATCGGCGATGGCGGTGAGCACCTCGGCGTTAGCCATCGCCGGGTTGGCCGCCGCGTCGATCAGGTTGAGTTCCACCTCCATGCCGAGGAGCGGCTCGGGTTTGCGGCCCTGATCGGTGAAGAGCCCGTCGGCGAGCATGCGGGCGATGGCCTCGGTACCGCGCCGCACCTGCGACCGGAATCGCACGCGATCGGCTCCGGTGAACGTCTGCCGGCTCACGTCTTCGCCCATGGCGTCATCGTAGGGAACATTCCCGGCGGCC
>CAZEOP010000211.1:0-5486 GCA_964513715.1 uncultured Gordonia sp. | reverse complement strand
CTCCATCCGCGCGGTGAACTTGCGGGCGTGGCCGGGGTGCACGCGGTCGTCGCGGGTCGACGTCGTCATCAGCAGCGCCGGATAGTCCGCGTCGGCGCGCAGCCGCTGATACGGCGAGTACTCGCTGATGAAGGCCCACTCCTGCGGATCGTCCGGGTCGCCGTACTCGGCCATCCAGGAGGCGCCGGCCAGCAGCAGGTGATAGCGCTTCATGTCGAGCAGCGGGACCTGGCACACCAGGGCGCCGAACAGCTCCGGATAGCTGGTGAGCATGACGCCCATCAGCAGGCCGCCGTTGGAGCCGCCCTGGGCGCCCAGGGTCTCCGGAGCGGTGAGGCCGCGGGCCACCAGGTCGCGGGCCACGGCCGCGAAGTCCTCGTACACCAGATGCCGGCCGGCCTTCTGGGCCTGGGTGTGCCAGGCCGGACCGTACTCGCCGCCGCCGCGGATATTGGCCAAGACGTAGATGCCGCCGCGGGTGATCCAACTGCGCGCGGCGATCGCCGAGTACGCCGGGGTCAGCGAGTTCTCGAAGCCGCCGTAGCCGTACAGCAGGGTGGGGCCGGTGGCCACGTCGTCGCGCTTAACCACGAAGTAGGGCACCGCGGTGCCGTCGTCGGAGGTGGCGAAGAACTGCTCGGCCGAGATGCCCTCGGCGTCGAACAGCGCGGGAGTGGCCTTGACGACGCCGACCCCGGAGGTCGCGTCGCCGTGCAGCAGACTCGGCGGCCGGGTGAACGAGCTGGCGCTGAGCCAGATCTCGTCGGACTCGTCCGGATCGGTGTCCACCACGGAGATGGTGGCGAACTCGGGCAGCCCGGCCAGCGGTGCGGGCGTCCAATCGCGCAGGGTCAGCACCTCGAGGCGGGTGGCGACGTCGTGCAGGGTGGTCAGCACCAGCCGCGAGGCGGTGAACGCGTACGACTCCAGGCTGGTGTGCGCGTCCGGGGTGAACAGCACCCGATGGGAGCGATCGCCGGCCAGGAACGAGGGATAGTGGAAGGCGAGCAGCACGCCGGCCGGGTAGGTCACTGCGTCGACGGTCCATTCGCTGCGCGGCAGCACCAGCAGGTGATCGTGGCGCACGGAGTAGTGCGCATCGGTCGGCACCTCGATCAGTACGGGCTCGCCGTCGATCAGCTGGTAGTCCAGCGAGTTGAAGAAGTCGGGGGAGCGGGCCGCGAAGTGCCGCTCGAAGCCCGGCGTGTGGTCGTAGGCGGCGCCCGCGGCCACGTCGGTCACCTCGCCGGCGAAGACGGTCGGGGCCTGGTTCAGGTCGGTGCCGCGGGTCCAGCGGCGGGTGGTGCGCGGATAACCGGAGGTGGTCATGGCCGGCAGGCCGTCGGGCGTGGTGGCGAAGTCGGTGCCGACGTAAACGGTGTCGCGGTCGATCCAGCTCATCGAGCTCTTGGCCTCGGGTAGGGCGAATCCGCCGTCCTCCGGGGCCACCCACGAGCGGGTCGGGACGTCGAACTCGCGGATCACCGTGGCGTCGGCGCCGCCCCGGGACAGGGAGACCAGTGCGCGGTCGTAGTCGGGGAAGAGCAGGGAGACCTTGGACCACACCCAGTTCTCGTCCTCCTCGCGGGCGAGCTGGTCGACGTCGATCAGCACGTCCCACTCGGGGGCGTCGGTGCGGTACGACTCCAGCGTGGTGCGGCGCCACAGCCCCCGCGGATTTCTCGCATCGCGCCAGAAGTTGTAGAGGTAGTCGCCGCGGCGGCGGACGTACGGGATCTTCTCGTCGGTGTCGAGCACCTCGAGCGCGCCGGCCCGCAGCTGTTCGAAGCGCTCCGAGCCGGTCAGCTCGGCGACGGTGGGTTCGTTGTGCGCGCGCACCCAGTCCAGGGCGGCCTCGCCGGTGACGTCTTCGAGCCAGAGGTAGGGGTCATCGTGATCCACTCGTCCAGGCTATCGGGTGCCGGCGAACCGTTTCGACCTGGTGAACTACCTGCGGATACCGGGGCTTCTGCGGCCTTTGTCCGTCTCGATACCAGCCGGTGTCGAGTGGATTCGGAAGCTATCATGAAGCCCATGACAGACGCGGCGCCCGAAGTGCCTCGGCAGCGGGTTCGTCCGCCCAGGGCACAGGTGCGCGAGCGGATCCTCGAAGCGGCGCGCGAGGTCTTCGCGGCCGCGGGGTTCGCGAACGCCTCCCTCGACGCGATCGCCGAAACGGCGGGTTTCACCAAGGGCGCGGTCTACTCGAGCTTCGCCTCCAAGGACGAGCTCTTCTTCGCGCTGCTCGACCAGCAGGTGGCCGGCCGTCTCGCCGCGGTCGAGGACTTCGTGGCGACCACCCCGTCGCCCACGGTGGAGGCCGTCGGCGCGGTGCTCGACGCGGGCGTGCACGGTCATCGCCAATGGCAGGTGCTGTTCACCGAGTATTGGCTGCGCGCCATCCGCGACCCGGAGATCGGTGAGCGTTTCGTCGCGCACCGCGCGGTGCTGCGTGATTCGATCGAGGCGATGGTGAGCCGGTGGGACATCGATGAGCGCTTCTCCGCACGCACGGTGACACTGCTCATTCTGGCGCTGAACAGCGGCCTGTCGATCGAGGAGTTCTCGGACCCGGGATCGGTCCCGCCGGGGATGTTCGGCGACGTGCTGCGCGCCGTCGTCGGCGAGGCCGATCACCGGCTTCCGGTGGCGGACGAGTAGATCCCGGACGCGGTTACCGCGCGGTGGCGATCTCCAGTGGGTCGGGGACCTCGCCGGTGCGGATGGGGCAGCGGGTTCCGGAGTAGATGGTCGGCATGCACAGGTTGCAGTGCGTGCAGCGGCTGAGCGTCGCCGGATCCTCCTGGATGCGCAGCGGCAGGTCCGGCTCGCGCAGCAGGGCGCGGCCCATCGCGACAAAGTCGAAGCCCTCGCGCATCGCGGTGTCCATGCTCTCCCGGCCGGTGATCCCGCCCAGCAGGATCAGCGGCAGATTGGTGGAGGCGCGCAGTTCCCGGGCCAGCGGCAGCAGGTAGCCATCGGTGTACGGGTAGGCCTTGAGGAAGACCGGGCCGGCTGCCTTCAGGCCGGCGCGCATCGCGCCGCGGAAGGCGTCGGCGAAGGCGGCGCGCGGGGCATCGCCGTGGAACAGGTACATCGGGTTCAGCAGCGAGCTGCCGGCGGTGGGCTCGATCGCGTCGATGAAGCCGTCAGCCTCGAACAGGCGCGCCACCTCGCAGGCCTCGTCGAGGTTGAAACCGCGCCAGGGCTTGGGGCCCTTGCCCCGGCGCGGGGTGCCGACGCCGTCGAACATGTTCAGCTTGGCCCAGATCGCCACGTCCGGGCCGACCGCCTCGCGGACCGTCTCCAGAACCTCGCGGGCCAGGCGCGCCCGATTCTCCAGCGAGCCGCCGTAGGCATCCCGGCGGTGGTTCAACAGCGGCGAGAGGAACGAGCTGATCAGGTAGTTGTGGCCGCAGTGCACCTCGAGCGCATCGAAGCCGGAGTCGACGGCCAGTTTGGCGCCGTCGGAGAACTTCTTGAGCAGGCCGGGGATCTCGTCGAGTGCCACCTTGTCGGTGACCGACATGCCCATCGGCGCCGGGATCCGGCTGGGGCCGAGGGCCTTGGCGCGGTTCGACTTCGAGTCGGCCACGGCGCCGGCGTGGCCCATCTGGGCGGCGGCCAGCGCACCCTCGGCGTGGATGGCGTCGGTCAGTCGGCGCAGGCCCGGCACCGCCTCGTCGCGCAGGTAGATCTGATGCCGATCGGTGCGCCCCTCCGGGGAGACGGCGCAGTAGGCGACGGTGCTGATCGCGACACCGCCGGCGGCCTGTTCGCGGTGGAACTCGATCAGCTCGTCGGTCACCACGGCGTCGGGCGTCATGCCCTCGAAGGTGGCGCACTTGATGAGCCGGTTGCGCAGGGTCAGCGGCCCGAGGCTCGCGGGGGCGAAGGGATCGGGGGCGGGGACGGTCATGTCGGGCTCCTGGGGCTGTAGGGGCGTCTCGGGTGGAACGGGGCTGGGGAACGGGTACTGGGGAATGGGGGCTGGGGAACGGGAGTTCGGGAACGGGCGACGGCCGGGCGTCAGCGGGGCGCGCCGGTCAGACCGGCGACCAGGAAGTCGCCGAGCGCGGCCAGGGCGGGCTCGGGCAGCGGCTTGCCGGGGGCGAACTGTCCCAGCAACAGGGAGAAGGCGAGCAGGCAGCGCCGGCGGGCGGTGGCCTCGTCCAGTCCGGGTAGCGCCGCGCGCAGCGCGCGCACCCACCGATCCAGGCTGAACCATGTCGTCTGCCAGCGCACCTGCGGATGCGACAGGACGAAGCGGGAGAGCAGGGACAGGCGCAGCCCGCCGAGCGGGTCGGCCAGCAGTGCGTTGAGCGGGGCCAGGATCGCCTCGACCAGACCGGGCACCGTGGGCTGGGCGACGGCGTCGTCGAGCCCGGCGTTCCAGACCGGGCCCAGCCGGGCCTCCAGCAGGGCGGCGATCAACTGCTCCTTGGAGCCGTAGTGGTAGTGCACCGCGGCCGGATTGGCGCCGGCCCGGGCGCAGATGCCGCGCACCGAGACCGCCTCGTAGTCCGACTCCACCAGCAGCTCTTCGGCGGCGTCGAGCAGCCGCTCGGCGGTGCCGCGCTTCTGAGTGACCGGTGCCATGACGTCATTGAATCACGGCTTGAGTCGTTGATTCAATCATTGATTGATTCGGTGGCCGGTCCGCCGGGCGAAGGCGGGGCCGACGCCCCGCGCCGGGAGCCTGCGCGGCGGCGGCGTCGGAAGTAGGCTGAACCCCGTGACTGAACACTTCGACACCGTCGTCCTCGGGGCCGGTCCGGGTGGGTATGTGGCCGCGATCCGGTCCGCTCAGCTGGGCATGAAAACCGCCGTCATCGAAGAGAAGTGGTGGGGAGGTGTCTGTCTCAACGTCGGCTGTATCCCGTCGAAGGCCTTGCTGCGCAACGCCGAACTGGCGCACGTCTTCAACCACGAGGCGAAGGTCTTCGGCATGTCCGGCGAGGTGACCTTCGATTTCGGCGCCGCCTTCGATCGTTCGCGCAGCGTCTCCGACGGCATCGTCAAGGGCGTGCACTACCTGATGAAGAAGAACGGCATCACCGAGATCGACGGCTACGGCGTCTTCACCGATGCCAAGACCATCACCGTCGGCGACCGGGCGATCACCTTCGACAACGTCATCATCGACACCGGCTCGCAGGTGCGCCTGCTGCCGGGCGTGGAGCTCTCGGACAATGTCGTCACCTACGAGAAGCAGATCCTCACCCGCGAGCTGCCCGGCTCCATCGCGATCGTCGGCGCCGGTGCCATCGGCATGGAGTTCGGCTACGTCCTGGCCAACTACGGCGTGGACGTGACCATCATCGAGTTCCTGCCGCGGGTGCTGCCGAACGAGGACGAGGACGTCTCCAAGGAGATCGCCAAGGCCTACAAGAAGCTCGGCGTCAAGATCCTCACCGGCACCGCCGTGCAGACGGTGGACGATCAGGGCTCGCAGGTCACGGTGACCTACAAGGACCCGAAGGGCG
>CAZEOP010000210.1:0-5513 GCA_964513715.1 uncultured Gordonia sp. | reverse complement strand
GCCGCCTGGCTCGGTCAGCGCCAGCGCGACCGAGCCGGGCGTGTGCCCGACCAGGCCGATCACGTCGAGGGTGAGTTCGCCCACGGTGACGGTGTCGCCGTCGTGCAGCAGGCGATCGGGGGTGACCGGCAGTTCGGGGGCGTCGGCGGCGCCGGCGGCGGTCGGGACGTGGGTCACCCGATCGACGTCCTCCAGGGCCTGCCAGTGGTCGAAGTGCCCGTGCGTGGTGACGATCTGAGCCAGCTCGCCGGGCAGTGCGTCGAGCAGTGCGAGGATCGAGTCGGCGTCGTTGGCGGCGTCGATCAGCAGGCTCTTACCGGTGGCGGTATCGGTGACGATGTAGACGTTGTTGTCCATCGGCCCCACCGAGAGTTTCACGACGGTCGCGCCGTCGAGGGTGCGCCGCTGCGCGGCGACGCCGTGGTGGTCCGGAGCCGGGGTCACGTCGCCGGTGTACTCGTCGGAGATGGTCACGGGGATGCTCATGGGCCTCACCCTAGCCGGGCACGAGGTGATGCCGGTCACGCGGCGTGAGCGGCTGTCCGCTCTCAGCGAAGGCTTCCGGCACGAGAGTTGTCGTACCCGCCGCGTAGGCTTGATCGCCGGGGGAGTCGTCGGCATCGGCCGACGCGTTGACCATGAGTTTTGTGAGGTTCTGCAGTGGTGGATCGCCTGATCGTCCGGGGTGCGCGTGAGCACAATCTGCGCGGGATCGACGTCGACCTGCCCCGCGATTCGCTGATCGTCTTCACCGGCCTGTCCGGCTCGGGGAAGTCCTCGCTCGCCTTCGACACGATCTTCGCCGAGGGCCAGCGCCGCTATGTCGAATCGCTGTCGGCCTACGCCCGCCAGTTCCTCGGCCAGATGGACAAACCCGACGTCGACTTCATCGAGGGGCTGTCGCCGGCGGTGTCGATCGATCAGAAGTCGACCAACCGCAACCCGCGGTCCACGGTCGGCACCATCACCGAGATCTACGACTACCTGCGCCTGCTGTACGCGCGGGCGGGCACCCCGCACTGCCCGGTGTGCGGGGAGAAGATCGCCCGGCAGACGCCGCAGCAGATCGTCGACCAGGTGCTCGAGATGAACGAGGGCACTCGATTCCAGGTGCTGGCGCCGGTGGTGCGCACCCGCAAGGGCGAATTCGTCGACCTGTTCGCCGACCTGCAGACGCAGGGCTTCGCCCGCGCCCGGATCGACGGCGTAGTGCATCCGCTGGCCGATCCGCCCAAGCTCAAGAAGCAGGAGAAGCACGACATCGAGGTGGTCGTCGACCGCCTGGTGGTGAAGGCCTCGGCCAAGCAGCGTCTCACCGACTCGGTGGAGACCGCCCTGCGGCTGGCCGACGGCATCCTGGTGCTCGACTTCGTGGACCGGGAGGAGGACGACCCGGAGCGCGAGCGGCGCTTCTCGGAGAAGATGGCCTGCCCGAACCAGCACCCCATCGCGATCGACGACCTGGAGCCGCGCAGCTTCTCGTTCAACTCGCCGTTCGGCGCCTGCCCCGCGTGCGACGGACTCGGCGTCCACAAGGAGGTCGACGAGTCGCTGGTGGTGCCCGATCCGGAGCGCACCCTCGCCGAGGGCGCCATCGCGCCGTGGTCCACCGGCCACAACGCGGAGTACTTCGGCCGGCTCATCGGCGGTCTGGCCGAGCAGATGGGCTTCGACCTGGACACCCCGTGGAACAAGCTCCCGGCCAATGCGCGCAAGGCGCTGCTGAACGGTTCCGACCACCAGGTGCACGTCAAGTTCCGCAACCGGTACGGGCGCACCCGGAGCTACTACACCGAGTTCGAGGGTGTGATGGCCTTCCTGAGCCGGCGCGCCGAGGCGACCGAGTCCGAGCAGATGAAGGACCGCTACGAGGGGTACATGCGCGATGTGCCCTGTCCGGCGTGCGCGGGGACCCGGCTGCGGCCGGAGATCCTGGCAGTGACGCTGCACAATCCGGTGCACGGCGACAAGTCGATCGCCGAGGTGACATCGCTGTCGGTGGCCGAATGCGCCGAGTACCTGGACGGTCTGCGGCTGGGCGAACGCGAGGCCGCGATCGCCGGGCGCGTCCTCAAAGAGGTGCAGGCCCGCATCACCTTCCTGCTCGACGTGGGTCTGGAGTACCTGTCGCTGGCGCGGGCCGCGGGCACGCTGTCCGGCGGCGAGGCCCAGCGCATCCGGCTGGCCACCCAGATCGGCGCCGGCCTGGCGGGCGTGCTGTATGTGCTCGACGAGCCGTCGATCGGCCTGCACCAGCGGGACAACCGCCGGCTCATCGACACCCTGGTGCGCCTGCGCGACCTGGGCAATACGCTGATCGTCGTCGAGCACGACGAGGACACTATCGCCGCGGCGGACTGGATTGTCGACATCGGCCCGCGCGCCGGTGAGCACGGCGGCCGGGTGGTGCACAGCGGCAGCTACCGGGACCTGCTGAAGAACAAGGAGTCGCTGACCGGGGCCTACCTGTCCGGGCGCAAGTCTCTGGAGGTGCCGGCCGCACGCCGGCCCGTCGACAAGAAGCGGCAGCTGACCGTGGTCGGAGCGCGGGAGAACAATCTGCGCGGCATCGACGTCTCGTTCCCGCTGGGCGTGCTGACCGCGGTCACCGGGGTCTCCGGATCCGGCAAGTCGACGCTGGTCAACGACATTCTGGCGACCGTGCTGGCCAACAAGCTGAACGGTGCCCGCCAGGTGCCCGGTCACCACACGCGGATCACCGGCCTGGAGCACCTGGACAAGCTGGTTCAGGTGGATCAGTCGCCGATCGGCCGCACCCCGCGCTCCAATCCGGCCACCTACACCGGCGTCTTCGACAAGATCCGGACCCTCTTCGCGGCCACCACCGAGGCCAAGGTGCGCGGCTATCAGCCGGGCCGCTTCTCGTTCAACGTCAAGGGCGGCCGCTGCGAGGCGTGCACGGGCGAGGGCACCATCAAGATCGAGATGAACTTCCTGCCGGACGTCTACGTCCCGTGCGAGGTGTGCCACGGGGCGCGCTACAACCGGGAGACGCTGGAGGTCCACTACAAGGGCAAGACCATCGCCGAGGTGCTGGACATGCCGATCGACGAGGCCGCGGAGTTCTTCGAGCCGGTCACCTCGATCCGCCGGTACCTCAAGACGCTGGTCGACGTGGGGCTCGGCTACGTCCGGCTCGGCCAGCCCGCGCCCACCCTGTCCGGCGGCGAGGCGCAGCGCGTGAAACTGGCCGCCGAACTGCAGAAGCGGTCCACCGGACGCACCGTGTACATCCTCGACGAGCCGACCACGGGCCTGCACTTCGAGGACATCCACAAGCTGCTGCTGGTGATCAACGGCCTGGTCGACAAAGGCAACACGGTGATCGTGATCGAGCACAACCTGGATGTCATCAAGACGGCCGACTGGATCGTCGACATGGGTCCCGAGGGCGGCTCGGGCGGCGGCACCGTCGTCGCCCAGGGCACACCCGAGCAGGTGGCGCCGGTGTCCGGCTCGCACACCGCCGGCTTCCTCGCGCCGCTGCTGCCGGCGATCGAGTCCGCGGGCTGACCGCCTGGGTGCGGGCCCGGGAAGGCCCGGTTGCGCGCGACGATGCGGTACGGCCCGGCTCTCCTGACGGAAAGCCGGGCCGTGTCGATTCAGCGCGAGGCCGGATCGGGAGCGATCACTCCGGGATGGTGAGCACCTGTCCCACGTTGATCAGATCCGGGTTCGCGACACCGCTCGCCTCGGCGATCTTCGGGAACTTGGAGCCGTCGCCGTAGAAGCGCTCGGCGATGGCCCACAGGGTGTCGCCGGCGACGACGGTGTAGGTGCGCGGAGCAGCCGGCGCCGCCGGAGCGGGAGCGGCCTCGGCCGGGGTCTCCTCGGCGGGCGGCGGAGCCTGGTCGGTGTTGGTGCCCGACGACCACGCGGCACCCTTGCCCGAGTACAGGACGAAGTTGCGATCATCCTGGATCGTCAGGCGAACGTCCTTCTTGCCCGCGGTGTCGGTGTGCCACAGCGGCTTGTCGCCGGCGTACAGCACGAAGTTGCCGTCCGCCTGCAGCTCGGCGCGCTCGATGCCCTGGCCGGGGGTCTTGGTCGACCACAGCGCCTTGCCGCGAGCGGCCAGCACCAGGTTGCCGTCGTCCTGCAGGGTCACGGTGTAGGCGCCGTTGTCAGAGGTCAGAGCGTCGCCCTTGAGCAGCTTCTGTCCAGCGGTGAGCGTGTTTCCCACGTCACTCCTCATCGTCGTATCGATTGGAAGGCCGCCGCCGCAATCCGAATGCACCGGAGGGGTACGACGACCGCTTCCGAGCATACTGCGGGTCGGCCATCAGGCGCCTGAGGCGTGGCCCCAAGCTAACCTCGATGCCATGAGTGCTGAGCAGCCCGGCGCCGGTGAGCCGATCGACGCGGACATCGTGCAGGATCCGGCCGCCGCTCCGGCCGGCGGCGGTCCGGCGGGACCGGATCTGAGCCCCGGCGGCATCGATGCGCCGACATACGAGGAGGTCACCGGCTTCACGCGGGACGGGGTGCCGACCCTCGACTTCGTCCGCGACAAGATCGAACGGCGCACCGCGATCGCGCTGGGCACCGAGGAACTGCTGTCCGACTCCGAGCAGGGCCGGGCGCTCGACGAGCAATGGACGCAGCGTGAGCAGAAGGCCAAGGAGCGCCTCGCGCAGATCCGCAAGTCGATGGGCACCTCCGCGGACTGAGTTCGCGGTGCCCGCCAAGGGAGAGCGAGTGCCCGGGGAGACGGCAGGGCGGCAGCCGGTCAGCCGCGCGGGCCGAGGATGTTCTCGCCGGGCCCCTGGCCGGGCTCATCGGGAAAGGCGCTGGCCTCCCGGAAGGCGGCCTGCAGGGCCTTGAGGCCGTCGACGATCGGCTTGCGGTGCAGGCCCAGATCGCCCGAAGCCGCGGTCACCAGGCCGGCGAGGGCGTTGATCAGCGGGCGGGCTTCGGCGAGGTCGCGGAACTCCTCGTCGCCGCCGGCCTCCGGACCGATCTTCTCGGCGGCCGCGCTCATCAGCATCACCGCCGCACGCGAGATCACCTCGATCGCCGGGATCGTGGCGAGCTCGCGAACCTGCGGGTCGCCGTGCTGCGCGTCGTTCGCCTGGGCGGCGCCGTCGGAGTAGGAGTAATCGCTCACGACTGTTAGACTTGCACAGCATGACCGCCCCGGCTTGGTCGGGGTAGCAAGAGGATTCTCGAATCCCACCGTACGACGCCGTCGCTGACGTGCAGTTTTACGGTCGAAGGTCACATCGTCGCGCAAGCGAGGGTGCAGCATGGATGCCGTTCGCGGTGTGCTGCCCGGAGTGCGACTATGTCCTCTCGAATTCGAGCCCCTCTCGTTACTCCACCGGACCGTCCCGCGGTCGGCAGGAAGTACATCGATCGAGGAGGCCACATCAGCACTGAGACCCGCATCAATGAGCGCATCCGCGTCCCGGAGGTCCGGCTTGTCGGACCCGGCGGCGAGCAGGTGGGCATCGTGCGTGTTGAAGATGCGCTTCGCCTGGCTTACGAAGCCG
>CAZEOP010000209.1:0-5525 GCA_964513715.1 uncultured Gordonia sp. | reverse complement strand
GATCGGCGACGGTGACCTCGAAGGCCTCGTACTGCTCGGTGCGGTAACCCATGGCGACTCCTGTCGGTGGCAGCGGTTGTCTCACCTGACCCTAGGCCACCGGACCGACCGGCGAGCAGCCGGACCGGTGGGCCGTCGGACGCGGGGTGCGCTCAGTCGCGGGTGAGCAACGGGATCAGCTGCTGCGTCTTCTCCGAGGTCCAGCCCGGAGGTTGCAGAATCGCGGCCCAGGCCTGTGGAATCGCCGCCAGATAGGTGTGTCCGTGGCCGTCGGGCACATTCGCCGCGACCGCCATGTCGGCGGCCACCTGCAGGAAGGTGACGATCGGGATCCAGCGGGTGGAGGGCAGCACGTCGCGGCCGCGCTCCTCGCTGAGCCAGTCCGGCTTGTTGAGTGCGAGCGAGGGCGACCACCACGAGATGGGATCGGACGGATGCTGCAGGTAGACGATCCGGCCGTCGGTGCTCCACGGCGCATCGGGCCGAGCCAGATCGGCGCCCTCGGCGATGAAGCGCACCTGATCGCCGTTCTGGTAGATCGGCAGCCACTCGGGCGATCCCGCGTCGCGGTTTCCGGTGGTGTCCGCCCACAGCTGGTTACTGAAGGTGGGGCCGGTCAACAGTGCGCCGTCGGTGCGGGCCGCCATCGTCGGGATGGAACCGAACGGCGCCTCCGCGCCGAACGAGCCGAGACTCTCGCCGAAGACGACGATCTTGGGGCGCTCGGCTTCGGGGATGTTGCGGACCCGCCGGTCGACGGCCTCGAACAGGGCGATGCCGGCCTGGCGGGCGCGTTCCTGGTCCACTAGGAAGCTCAGCCAGCTGGGCAGCGTGGAGTACTGCATGGAGGCCATCGCGGTGTCGCCGTTGTACATGTACTCGAGCGAGTCGACGGTGGCGCGGTTGATCCAGCCGGTGCCGGTGGACATGCCGATACCGATCAGTTTGCGCTGATAGGCCCCGGTGCGCGCCAATTCGTCGGCGACGAGTTCGGCGGCCGCCCGGGCGTTGTCCGCCGACTCCAGGCCGGCGTAGACGCGGATGGGTTCCATCGCGGGCGTCCCGTTGAACTCGGTGAGCTGCTCGACGGTCGGCCCGGTGGAGACGAACGCCCGGCCCATCCGGCCCAGACCGGCCCACTGCGCGGCCGAACCCGGGCCGCCGGAGCGCAGCGCCGAGGTGGGCGGCGACGAATCCGGGGTGCTCTCGCCGTTGAGCGCGGCGAACGAGCGGTTGAGGGTCCGCATTCCGAAATCGGCGACCACGCCGTTGATCGCGAAGATCGTGATCAGGCCGATGACGCCGACCGCACCGATCGCGGAGATCCGCGCCGGGATGTGCCGGTTGAGCCAGCGGGACAGGCCGCGGACGGCCGCGCCCCAGAGCTGGCCGACGACCATGAGCACGACGAAGACGACGACCGCGACGACGATGGTGATCGGCAGTGCACTCCAGCTGAGGTGCTCCACCCCCATCAGGTCGCGGATCTCCCGCTGCCATCGCGCGTCGTACCAGAGCATCAGCGCGGTGCCGATCAGTGCGACGATCGTCAGGCCCGCCCACCAGACGGCGCGGGGACGCACCCACGGCTGATCCCGCGAGATCAGGTACTTGGCGAGCCAGGCGAAGAAGGTGCCGACCGCGTAGCCGATCGCCGCGGCGCCGCCGCTGACGATGCCCTGGAACAGCGGGCTGCGGGGGAGCAGTGACGGCGTCATCGACAACCACAGCAGCACCACGCCGAGGACGGCGCCGGCGTAGGAGAAGTGCGTGATGTTGCGCCGCCACCAGGCGGCCGCGCGCCTCGTGCGACTGGGGGCGTCGTCGGTGATGGTCACGGTGCTCCTCAGGGCCGGGGCCGGCCGGTGGCCGGCATCGTGTGGGAAAACTGTAGCGCCACCGTCGATTCCGGGACGGCGCATGTGCCACGATGGCCCCATGTCGCGCGACCCCCTGCTCCTCGGCGATGTCGCCCTCACCGTGCCCACCGGTGATGCGGCGGCCGCGGCGGCGGCCTACACCGCGCTGTTGGGAGAGCCCGCGTCGGAGGCCTCCCGATGGGCGGCCGGCAACGGCTCGGTCACTCTCGATCCGTCGGTCGCCGAGCCGGCCGCCGCCTTCCAGGCCGCAGATACCGCCGGCGCCGCCACGCTGCTGGCGCGCCGCGGTGTGCCGGTAGGTCCGGGTGGATTCCTGAAAGACGTTGCGGCCCTGGGCATCACGGCGGATGCTGGTGCCCGCGCCGGGGCGCCGGTCCTCGATCATGTGGTCTTCACCGCCGCGACGGTGGACGCCGCCGTCGCGCTCTTCGGCGGTCGTCTGGGACTGGACCTGCGGCTGCAGCGGGTGTTCGGCGATCTGGTCCAGGTGTTCTTCCGATCGACCGGAACCGTCGTCGAAGTGCTGGCGGGCGGCGCCGAGCCGGTGCCGGGCATCCACCTGTGGGGGGTGGCCTGGCGGTGCGACGACGTCGACGCCGAGCGCGAGCGCCTGACCGCCGCGGGACTGGCCGTCAGCGAGGTGCGCACCGGTCGCAAGCCCGGCACCCGGGTCGCCACGGTGCGTGAGCGGGCCCTGGGCACGCCGACGATCCTCATCGAGCAGCAGCGGCCCGCCGCCGCACCCGATTCTCGATAGGGTGAAGCCATGACCGAGCTTCCTCCCCAGAACGGTGAGTCCGAGGCCGGCGGTCCTGCCGCCGGAGTGCCCCAGACCGGTGGGCCTCAGAACAGTGGGCCTCAGAACGGTGGGCCTCAGAACGGTGGGCCTCAGAACGGTGGGCCTCAGAACGGTGGGCCCCAGAACGGTGGGCCCCAGACCGGTGGGCCGCAGCCCGGACCCCCGTATGGCGGACCTGCGTCTGGACCCGCGTACGGCGCACCGCCCTTCGGGGCGCCCGGCTTCCCGCCGATGCCGGCGGCCGTACCGTGGCCCGACGGCTCGGCGGTGGTCCCGCGACCGGTCACCGGCCGTCCGGACTTCGCCGAGGCGTTCCGCTTCTCCTGGAAGTCGTTCGGGCGCTACCCGTGGCCGATGATGGTTCCCGGGCTGCTCATCCTCGTGGCGAGCGTGCTCGGCGTTGTTCTGGCGGTGGTCGGCTTCATCTGGATGTTCGGCTCGGCGCTGTCGAGCACCGCCGATTCCACCGCGGAGACGTCGATCAATGTCGGCGGTCTGGTGCTGGCCATCGTCGCGATCCTGGTGCTGGCCCTGGTGACCACCTACTTCCAGGGCGGTCTGCTCTCGGGCCTGCTGACACTGACCGACGGGCGGCCGGTGACGGCGCGCGACTTCGTCGGTCCGTCGCGCCCGGGTGCCTTCCTCGTGACCGCGATCCTGATCGGTCTGGCGACCGTCGTCGGGATGATCCTGCTGATCATTCCCGGTTTCCTCGCCGCCGTGGCCTTCCAGTACGCGCCGGTGATGGTGCTGGAGCAGAAGATGTCGCCGATCGCCGCGATGCGCGCCTCGGCGAAGCTGGCCTTCGCTCACTTCGGTGACAGCGTGGTGGTCTGGATTCTGCGCGCCGTCTACGGCTACGTCGGCAGCTTCGTCTTCATCGTCGGCTCGATGGTCACCATGCCGATGGGCGAGGCCTTCCTGATCCACTGCTACCGCGATCTGACCGACCGCCCGGTCCCGTCGTACGTCTGACGGGCTCCGCGGCCGGCGGGCGCGGAATCCGTCGCGGATCGTGCCGGATTCCCGGGCAGAATCACTACGGATCTTCACGAGGGTCGGTCGCTCGGCAGGGCGCCCGGCGCTGCGGCCGAAGCGCGGGAGGGTGGACGGCCGTGACGGGCCTTCAACCTCGACGGTGCAGTTGACCCCGATGCAGTTCACCCCGACTTCCTGCCAGGAAATCGGGGTGATTCTTCGGTGTCCGAGGGGGTGTGTGAGTTCAGGACATCGTTGACACACCGGGCCTGGGGATTTCGGACTGATCGTTGACACCTGAGTCGGGACATCGTTGACACTGCCGGGCTGGTGATCGTTGACAGATGAGTCGCGACATCGTTGACACCTTCTACGTTCAGGCATGGGCAGCCAGAACAAGAACCTCGTCATCATCCGCGCGGTCACCGAACAAGGCATGAGCGTCAGTGCGGCAGCCAAGAGATTTCATGTCTCACGCCAATGGATCTACGTTCTGCTCGACCGCTACCGCAACGACGGCCCCGACGGACTGGTCCCGCGATCGAAAGCACCCCACCAGGCAGCGAGCAGAACCAACCCCGCCGTCGCTGAACGGATCATCGAACTACGTCGGGAACTGGCCGCCGCAGGCGCCGACGCAGGACCGGAAACCATCGCCTGGCACCTGCACCGGGAAGGCCACCACGCCCCCTCGACATCGACGATCCGCCGCCTCCTGCACACCGCCGGCCTGATCACCCCGCAACCACGCAAACGCCCCCGCAGTTCCTACCTCCGCTTCCAGGCCGCTCTCCCGAACGAATGCTGGCAAGCCGACATCACCCACTGGTACCTGTCCACACGCCAACGCGTAGAGATCCTCGACTTCCTCGATGACCACTCCCGCTACCTTCTGCACCTGCACGCCCGCACCGCCTTCACCGGCACCGACGTCGTGACCTGCATGAACGAGCTGATCGACCACTACGGTCCACCAGCGTCGACACTCACCGACAACGGCATGGTCTTCACCACCCGACTCATCGGCGCCAACCCCGGCCGCAACGGCTTCGAAAAACTCCTCCAAACCCACCAGATCACGCAGAAGAACGGCCGCCCCAACCACCCGCAAACCCAAGGGAAAATCGAACGCTTCCACCAAACCCTCAAACGCTGGCTCGGCACCCGGCCCCGACCCGACACGATCAACGACCTGCAACAGTTACTCGACGAATTCCGGCACTGGTACAACCACGACCGACCCCACCGCGCGATCGATCGCCGCACACCGGCCCAGGCATACAAGGCGCTACCCAAAGCCACCCCGTCCGCGGCCGCCGACCCCGAATACCGCACCCGCACAGACATCATCGACAACGACGGACGCGTCACCCTGCGCTACGCCGGACGACTCCGCCACCTCGGCATGGGACGGGCCCATAAAGGCACCCCAGTCCTGATGACCATCACCGACAACCACGTGATCACTTCACACGCAGAAACCGGCCAGATCATCGCAGAACACCACATCGACCCAACCCGCGACTACCAGCGGCCGATCAAACCAAACCCGAATGAGGGTTAAAGGCCAAAATGTGTGTACAGAACCTCCGATTTCTCGTGCCTGACCAGGCCTGATGGGGGCATGTACATGCTCTGAGAGCATGTACGGTGGCAGATGCTTGGAACGCGCCGGTCTGTGGTGTATGCGGCCTAAAGCTCGTGAATAACGGCACGACCAGCGCGGGCTGGACCGGGTGGCGCTGCCGTACCTGCGGCGCATCAAGCACGCAGTCACGCCCCGACATCAGCCGCAAAGCCGAACTCGACGCGTTCCTGCGATGGCTCCTGGACGGACGCCGGCCCACCGAGGTGTCCACCAGTGCCCG
>CAZEOP010000208.1:0-5600 GCA_964513715.1 uncultured Gordonia sp. | reverse complement strand
TCACCCGGGACGTGCTGCTGGAACAGGTCTGGGGGTACCGGCATCCGGCCGACACCCGGCTGGTCAACGTGCACGTCCAGCGCCTGCGCGCCAAGGTGGAGACCGATCCGGAGAACCCGGAGATCGTGCTGACGGTGAGGGGGGTCGGCTACAAGGCCGGACCGCCGTGATCGTCGGAGTCGCCCGGTGATCACCAGTCGGAGGGTCAATCGCTCCGTCGCCTCCGTGCAACGCGCCGCGGCCCGGGTGGGCCGCGGTTTCGCCGCGGTATGGAGCCGCTCCCTGCAACTGCGCGTCGTCGTCTCGACGCTGCTGCTCTCGTTCGTGGTGCTGCTGATCGTCGGCTTCCTGCTGATCAGCCAGATCACCGGCCGGCTGCTCGAGGACAAGCAGGCGACGGCGCTGGCCCAGCTGGAGCGCTCGCGCAACCTCGTCGAACGCGTACTGACCAGCAACGATGCCAGTGCTTCCCTGGAGGCCCGGCTCACCCGGGCCCGGGCACTGCTGACCGACCAGGACGCCGATGCGACGCAGGGCTCGGCGTCCTCGGGCGCCTACGACACCGTGCTGCTGGTGCCCGGGCGGCCCGGTCAGCCGCCGGCCGTGGCGGCCGGCCCGGTCTCGGAGATCTCCACCGAACTGCGGGAGATGATCAGCTCCGGACAGGTGGCCTATCAGTACACGACCGTGCAGCGCGGCGGTCAGCAGGTGGCGGCGCTGGTGGTCGGCACCCCGGTGGAGACCTCGGTGCGCGACCTGGAGCTGTACATGGTCTTCCCGATGGGCAGTGAGGAGAAGACCGTCTCGCTGGTCCGCAGCACCATGCTGGTGGGCGGTCTCGTGCTGCTCGGGCTGCTGGCGGCCATCGCCTGGCTGATCGCCCGGCAGGTGGTGGGCCCGCTGCGGTCGGCATCCCGGATCGCGGTGCGCTTCGCCGACGGCCGGCTCAGCGAGCGGATGCCGGTGCGGGGCGACGACGAGTTCGCGCGCCTGGCCGTCTCCTTCAACGACATGGCCGAGAGCCTGTCGAAGCAGATCACCCACCTCGAAGAGTTCGGCGGGCTGCAGCGCCAGTTCACCTCCGACGTCTCGCACGAGCTGCGCACGCCGCTGACCACCGTGCGGATGGCCGCCGACATGCTCTACGAGGCGCGCGACGACCTGGACCCGCTGCAGCGGCGCAGTGTGGAACTGATGGACAAGGAACTCGACCGCTTCGAGACGCTGCTGACCGAGCTGCTGGAGATCTCCCGGCACGATGCCGGCCAGGCCGAGCTGGCCTCCGAGCGGATGGACATGGCCATCCCGATCGAGGCGGCGCTGGCCACCGTGGAGCCGCTGGCCGCCGAGGCCGGCACCGATCTGGTGGTCGACCTGCCCGCCGACCCGGTGTACGCCGAGATCGACCCGCGCCGGATCGAGCGGATCCTGCGGAACCTGCTGGCCAATGCGATCGACCACGGTGAGCACCGGCCGGTCACGCTCACCATGCGCAGCGACGGCGACGCGGTGGCGGTGACCGTCCGGGACCAGGGCATCGGCCTCAAGCCGGGTGAGGAGAAGCTGGTGTTCAACCGGTTCTGGCGATCGGACCCGTCGCGTGTGCGCCGGTCCGGGGGCACCGGGCTGGGGCTGGCGATCAGTATCGAGGACGCACGCCTGCACCAGGGCCGGCTGGAGGCCACCGGACAGCCGGGGGTGGGCTCGTGCTTCCGGCTCACCGTGCCGCTGGTCCGCGGCCACAAGCTGTTGGGCAGCCCGCTGCCGCTGAACCCGGCCGGAGGTGCGGGCCGATGAGAAAGTCCGTTCCCGCCCTGCTGGCGCTGATCACGATGCTGGTGCTCAGCGGCTGCGTGGCGATCCCGACATCGTCGTCGCCGCAGCCAGTGGAAGAGTTCGCCCGGAACGCGCCGACCAATCTGGTGCCGTCCCCGCGGCGCGGTGACGACCCGGAGACCCTGGTCCGCAGCTTCGTCAAGGCGATGGCCGACCCGGATTCCGGACACAAGGCCGCCCGCCGGTTCCTCACCCCGGAGGCCTCCCGGAATTGGGACGATCACGGGCCGACGGCGGTGCTCGACGATGTGCGCGTGGTGGTGGACGAACGCAACGAGTCCGCGGTCCGCTTGCGCGTGATCGGCGACCGCATCGGGACGCTCAGCAGCGCCGGGCAGCTGACGCCGGGCACCGGTGAGGCGGTGGTCCCGCTGACCCTGACGCAGCTGAACGGTGCCTGGCGGATCGAGGGCACGCTGCCGAGCGGCTCGTTCACCGACAGTGCACAGTTCGAGTCCGCCTACCGGCAGGCCGCGCTGTACTTCCCCGATCGCACGGCCACCCGCCTGGTGGCCGATCCGCGCTGGCTGTTCGGCGCCGGGATCGATCCGACGGCGCTGGTCACCCTGCTGCTGGCCGGTCCGGTGCCCGATCTCACCGGGGCGGTGGCGCCGGCGGCGGGCAAGGATGTGGAGTTGCGCGGACCGGTCGGGCACGACGACGAGCAGATCAGCGTGAATCTCGGCGGGCTGGTCGATGCGGACAGCCGCAGCCGGACGGTGCTGGCCGCACAGCTGATCTGGACGCTCGACGAGGCCGGCGTCCGCGGGACCTACCTGATCTCGGCCGATGGCAGTCCGCTGGTCGCCGAGCGGGCCGACGGCTGGCGCACGGCCGATGTGAAGGCCTTCGATCCCGAGCCGGACATCGGTCCGGTGCCGCTGCATGTGGTGTCCGGGGGTTCACTGCGCCGGGTGACGGCGACCGGTACCGCACCGGTCGGCGGGCCGCTGGGCACCGCCACCGATCTGCGATCGGCGGCCATCTCGGTGAACCAGGCGCAGGTCGCCGCCGTCGCCGTGCGCGAGGGCCGGACGCGGCTGCTGGCCGGTCCGTACGGGGGCGACGTCACGGAGGTGGCCACCGGTACCGAGATCGCCACGCCGAGTTTCGGCGCGGTCGCCGATGTGGGCTATGCGCTGATCGACGGCCGTCCGGTGCAGTGGTCGCTGGACCCGGCGAGCCGCGAACCGCGCGTCGTCCCGCTGGACGTCAGCCAGGTCGCGGCGGTCGATCCGCGGCCGATCTCGTCGTTCAAGATCTCCCCGGACGGGGTGCGTGCGGCCCTGGTGGTCGGTGGGCAGGTGCTGCTCGGTGCGGTCTCGACCAGCGACCGCGGGGTGCCCTCGCTGACCGGTGTGCACCCGGTCTCGTACGGCGTGTCCACCGCGGTGGTGTCGATCGCCTGGGGCGGTGTGTCGATGGTGTATCTGGCGCGGGAGGGTGCGGACACTCCGGTCCAGCGCATTCCGCTGTCCGGGCTGCCGGTCACTGCGCTGGTCTCGGGCAACCTCAAGCCGCCGGTGCGTGCGGTGGCGGCCACCCGGACCACGGTCTACGCCGGCGACAGCCGGGCGGTGCTGGAGCTGGGCACCGCGGCCGGTTCGGCGGACCAGTATTGGACCTCGGTCGGCGGAGTCGGCGCGGACGCGATCCCGGTGGCGCAGGCGGGCTGAGCCGGTCCGCCGGAGTCCGTCGGCCGCTGGCGAGGCCGTGCCGGCAGTTCGGGCGGGGGCTGTGGACAGCGTCCTCGACACCCGGAGCCCGGGCCGCGACGATGGCCCCATGGCGGGGAACGGCGGGCGACTGCGCGAGGTGCTGGCGGCGGCCGTCGATCTGGCGATGCCGCTGGAGTGCGGTGGGTGCGCGCGGCCCGGGACGCCCTGGTGCCGGCGCTGCGCGGCGGCCGTGTCCGACGACCCGATCGTGCTGGCGCCGCGGGTGGACGTCGGCGTGCCGGTCTGGGCGGCCGGGCGCTACCGGGGCCCGCTGCAGCGGGCCGTTGTGGGACTCAAGGAGCATCGGCGCACGGACCTGATCCCGGTGCTGGGCGGGGTGTTGGCCGGCAGCCTGCTCCGGCTGGCCGAGTGGGAGGCGCTGCCGCCGTGCGCGGCGCTGACGCTGATCCCGGCGCCGACCCGCACGCTCGCGGCGCGCCGGCGCGGCGGGGATCCGGTGACCGCGGTGGCCCGTGCGGCCGCGTACCGCCTCGGTGAGCGGGTGTCGGTGGTGCCGCTGCTGCGTACGGCGGCCTGGACCCGCGACTCGGCCGGGCTGTCGGCGGGACGGCGGATGGCGAACCTCGCCGACGCCGTCGCCCTGTGCCGGGAACCGCCGCCCCGACTGCGCGATCGCCGGTCGGCGGTGTTGCTGATCGACGACGTCCTCACCACCGGTGCCACCGCGGCGGTGACGGTCGCGGTGCTCGCCCGCCGCGGTGTGCACCCGGTGGGAACGCTGGTGCTGGCCGGGGCCTGAGCGGCCGGCGGGCGAGGTGGCGTGGCGGCGGCTGTGAAGGTGGACACGAGGCGGCGCCGGGAAGGTGTGGAAACGTGGAGAACATGTCCCGGATTGGCTAACGTCGACAGTGACGGTGACGACCAACGGTGGCAGGAGGTGAGCGTCCTTCGCTCCGGGATCGCGAGGTCGCCGGAACAGGACTCCACCACCGCGTGATCAGTGGTAATCATCGCGAGAATGTCGTACAAAAACCCTTGTGCGACAAGCGAATTGCCATCGCTTCGGACGATGAATCGTCCGGTCGGTGCGAGCTGGAGGAGGTAGTCGATGTCTGTTGTTCATCGCAAAGGTCAGCGGGAGCCGAAGGGGCCTGCGCCCACCGAAGCCGAGGTGAACCAGGCCTTCGAGCGGCCCTCGTTCGTGAAGGCGGTCGCCGAGCCGGCACAGCCCGACGCCGAGGTCGTGATGAGCGGCCGCAATGTGGTGATTCCCGATCACTTCCGCGTGTACGTCGGCGACAAGCTGGCCCGCCTGGAGCGTTTCGATCAGTCGGTGGCCCGCTTCGAGGTGGTGCTGTACCACGAGCCGAACCGTCGGCAGCAGAAGCAGGCGCAGGTGGTGGAGGTGACCGCCCGGGGCGACGGGCCGGTGGTTCGCGCTCAGGCGAGCGGCGAGAACTTCTACGCCGCGACCGAACTGGTGATGGACAAACTGCAGAAGCGGCTGCGGCGCGCCAACAACCGCAAGCGGGTCCGCAAGACCGGCCCGGGGCGGGCGATGTCGCTGGCCGAGGCGACGGCGCCGGGCGCGCTGGTCGATGATCCGAATCCGGAGACCCTGGCCGAGGCCGAGGATTCCTGGGACGATGGCGTCGAACCGTACGAGCCCGGACAGGTGGTCCGCATCAAGGACCACGAGGCCGTGCCGATGACCGTCGACGAGGCGCTCTACGAGATGGAGCTGGTGGGACACGACTTCTTCCTGTTCCACGACTCGGACAGCGATCGTCCGTCGGTGGTCTACCGCCGGCACGCCTTCGACTACGGCCTCATCCGCCTGTCCTGAGCGCAGTCGAAGGCTTGTCCTGAGCGCAGTCGAAGGCTCGTCCTGAGCGCAGTCGAAGGGAACCTGCGCAAAGTAGTAAGCCTGTCTCCAGCGGTGTCGAAAGGCCTCTCCTGGCCGGGACGCGGCGCTGCGCAGGTACCATGGAATCCGGTCTGCACTGACTCCGCGGTGCAGACCGGATTCTTTGACGTTCACGACCGATGGGGACTGTGGAACCGTGCTGAACAAGCTGCTGCGCC
>CAZEOP010000207.1:0-5617 GCA_964513715.1 uncultured Gordonia sp. | reverse complement strand
GTGGTCATCAGTAGACGCCGCACATCCCGTCGATGGAGACTTCCTCCACCAGCGACTCCGTGACGAGCTCGTTCTGAGTGTCCTTATCGGCCATGTGAACCAACCTCCTTCTAGGCTGTTGTGTGGTTCATGGCACATAATAATGACACCCGGTGCAAAATCAATGTGATCGACCGAAACACCGGCGACGACCGAGCGGGGAAGGCCATGAGACGAACCGGAGGACGCCCGCAGTCCACCACGCGCGCCGAACTGAGCGCACTGGCCATCGAGCTGTTCACCGACCGCGGCTTCGACGAGACCAGCGTCGACGACGTCGCTGAGGCCGGCGGGATCGCCCGGCGCACCCTCTTCCGGTACTTCCCGTCCAAGAACGCCATCCCGTGGGGCGATTTCGACGCGCACCTGGCGCAGATGCGCGCCCGGCTCGCCGCCACCCCGGCCGACGAGCCACTCGGCGACACGCTGCGCCGCGCCCTCATCGCCTTCAACGCGGTGCCCGAGTCGCAGCGGGAGAATCACCGCCGCCGGATGGCCCTGCTGCTGGGCGTGCCCGCGCTGCAGGCGCATTCGATGCTGATGTACGCCGAGTGGCGGCAGATCATCGCCGATCACGTCGCCGCGCGCCTGAGTGTCGCATCCGGTGATCATCTGCCCCAGACCATCGCCTGGCAGCTGCTGGGTGCGTCGCTGGCCGCCTACGAGCAGTGGCTGGCCGACCCCTCGTCGCACCTGCCGACGCTGCTCGACGAGGGCTACCGGGTGGCCACCGCCGGACTGGCCGACATCGGACCTGGTTCCGCCGACCCGCAGGCTGATACGCTCTAAGTAGAACGTGTTCTAATTCCCCGCAGAACCGATCCTCATCCGAGGTGATTCATCGCAGAGAGGCGCCGATGGCCGAGTTGACCCCGCACACCTCACGCAGTGCGATCCTGACCGTCGCCGAGGTGATCGACGAGACCGCCGACGCCAAGAGCATCGTCTTCGAGGTCCCCGAGCTGCACGCGGACAAGTTCACCGATTACCTGTCGGGCCAGTTCCTCACCCTGCGCATCCCGAGCGACCAGACCGGCTCGGTGGCGCGCTGCTACTCGCTGAGTTCGGCGCCCGGCCGCGGTGAGCTGCCGAAGGTGACCGTCAAGCGCACCGTGGACGGCTACGGCTCCAACTGGATCTGCGACAACCTCGCGGCCGGCTCGCAGATCGAGTCGCTGCCGCCGTCGGGCGTCTTCCACCCGGCCAACATCCATGTCCCGCTGCTGCTGATCGCGGCCGGCTCGGGCGTGACCCCGGTGATGTCGATCCTGAAGACGGCGCTGGCGACGGGCACCGGCCCGATCACCTTCTTCTACGCCAACCGCACCGAGAACGACGTCATCTTCGCCGCGGAGCTGCGCGACCTGCTGGCCGCCAATCCCGGCCGGCTCACCGTCTACCACTGGCTCGAGTCGCTGCAGGGGCTGCCGAGCGCCAAGGCGCTGGCGACGGTCTTCAAGCCGATGGCCGCCACGCACAGCGCCTACATCTGCGGCCCCGGCCCGTTCATGGACGCCGTCCACGAGGGTCTGGCGAAGGCCAAGTTCGATCATCACGACGTCCACACCGAGGTCTACAACTCGCTGTCCGGCGACCCGTTCGAGGACGTGGAGCTGGGCGAGGTGAGCGCCGAGGAGGCCGCCGCGGCCGCCGAGGTGGAAGTAGAGCTCGACGGCGAGACCCATGTGCTGGCCTGGCCGCGCTCGCGCACCCTGGTCGACATCATGCTGGCCGCGGGACTGGACGCGCCGTACTCGTGCCAGGAGGGCGAGTGCGGGTCGTGCGCCTGCACACTGTCGGAGGGCACCGTCGAGATGGAGCAGTGCGGCGCCCTGGACCCGGACGACATCGCCGACGGCTACATCCTCGGCTGCCAGGCAAAACCCACCAGCGACAAGCTCAAGATCGAGTTCTGAAAAGCCGATCGAGTCCCCCTAGGAGAACCATGTCCGACTCGGTCGTCATCGTCGGCGGCGGTCTCGGAGCCTCGCGGCTTGCCGAGAATCTGCGCGCCAACGGCCTGGCCGCGCCGATCGTCATCCTGTCGGCCGAACATCATCCGCCGTACGACCGCCCGCCGCTGTCGAAGACCGTGCTGACCGGCGACGACGAGCGCGTCGACCTGAAGCCCGCGGAGTTCTACGACGAGCAGGGCATCGAACTGCGCCTGGGCACCCGGGTGGTGGGCGTGCAGCCGGCCGCGCACCGGGTGACCGTCGACCGCGACGGCGAGCGCGCGGAGGTGGATTACGGCACGCTGGTGCTGGCCACCGGCCTGACACCGCGGCGCTTCCCCGGCGAGGGCGGCGACCTGCCGGGCGTCCATGTGATCCGGACCTACGACGACGCCGTCGCCCTGCGCGACGAGTTGGACGGTGCGCAGCGCGCCGTGGTGATCGGCGCGGGCTTCATCGGCTGCGAGGCCGCGGCCAGTCTGGCCAAGCGCGGGCTGCAGGTGAGCATCGTCGAACCCGCCGCCACCGCCCTGGCCGCAGCGCTCGGGCCCACCATCGGCGGCTTCGTGGAGCGCCTGCACACCGAGGCCGGCGTGGACCTGCGCACCGGCGTCGGGGTGACGCGGATCAGCGGCGACGACCGGGTGACCGGGGTGGAATTGGACGACGGTGCCACCCTGCCCGCCGACGTGGTGGTCGTGGGCATCGGCGGCTATCCGGAGCTGGATTACCTGGACGGCTCGGGCATCGCACTGGCCGAGAAATCCGCCGGCGGCGGCATCGCGTGCGATCATCTCGGCCGCACCAACGTCCCGGACGTCTACGCGATCGGCGACGCCGCGAATTGGACTGACGCGCAGGGGAATCGGCACCGCGTGGAGCACTGGAACCACACCGTGGAGCACGCCGTCACCGTGGCCACCGAGATCGAGAAGCATCCGCTGCCGGCGCCGACGGTCCCGTACTTCTGGAGCGACCAGTACGACCTGAAGCTCCAACTGCTCGGCTCCCCGCGCCCGGACGACGAGGTGCATGTGGTGGACGACGACGGCCGCAAGTTCCTGGCCTACTACAGCCGCGACGGCCTCCTGACCGGCGTGGTCGGCGCCGGGCGCATCGGCAAGCTGATGAAGGCCCGCCCGCATCTGCTGACCCCCACCCCCGTCGCCGACCTGCTCCAGGCCTGATTCCCGAGCTCCTTCCGCTGGTCGAGCCCCTCCGCGGTCGAGCGCAGTCGAGACCGCCGTCAGCCCGAGCGATCGTGGCCGCCCGAAGTCCTGCCGACGACGAGTTACCGGCATATACGAGGCGTCCGTGGTCTATAGGTCCACGGCCCCCTCGTATCTGCCGGTAATGATGCGCTCAGAGCGAGCGGAAGTGGGCGCGCTGCTCGGGCGTGAGGTGTTCGGTGGCGTAGCTCAGCGCGGTGCGGCCCAGGTCGGCGGCATGGGCTTCCAGGTAGTCGAGCAGCAGCTGCCGATCGACCCGCTTGCCGAGCTCGCGGAGCATCCAGCCGAGGGCCTTCTGGATCAGGTCGCGCCGATCGTCGATCACCACCGGCGCCACGTCCAGAATCGCTTGCGCCCGACCGGCTTTGGTGAAGGCGAAGGTGCCGATGATCCCGACACGGCGGCACCACAGGTCCGGCGACGCGGCCCAGTCCAGCAGTTCCCGGTGATCGCCGCGGGACACCAGCCAGGTGCCGAGGATCGGATCGGCGGAGCAGTCGACCAGGTCCCAGTTGTCGACCCGGCCCCGGTGCACCGCGTCGCGGTACAGCTGCACCCACTTCTCGCGCTCGCCGGCTCCCGCCGCAGCCGCTTCGGCGGTGGCCACGAAGAGGGCGAGCTGGCGCACCTCGTGCACGTCGTCGTCGAGCAGGGCCTCGACGCTCTCCCGGCTCAGGCCGCGCAGCCGCTTGGCCTCGGTGCGCAGCACCGGCACCCGGATTCCGGCGAAGACATCGCCTTCCCCGTACTCTCCCGGCCCGGTCTTGAAGAATCGGGCCTGACCGGCGGCGCGCTCGGGGTCGCCGAGCCCGCGGACGTGCGCGGCGATCTGCGCGGCCGACGCGGTCACTCGGCGGCGGCCGTCCCGGCGGCCGGCTTCTTCGGGGTCTGGCGCCACACCAGCAGCGCGGCGGCGATCAGCGGGAGCTGCAGCGGGAGTCGCGCCCAGGCGATGGTCTTGAGCAGCGGGCTCTTGTCCACCCACAGCCGCACCGTGTTGACGTTCGCCGGGAAGACGGCGACGAACAGGGCTGCGGCCAGCGCGGCGGCGGTGCGCCGGGTGCGGGTGGGCAGCAGCGCCGCGCCGAGACCGATTTCGGCCGCGCCGGAGGCGTAGGTCAGCAGCCGCGGATCGCCCGGAATCTCCTCGGGCACGATCGCGTCGAACGGCTTGGGGACCAGGAAGTGCAGGAACCCGGCCGTCAACAGCAGGCCGGACAGGGCTTTAGCGAGACGATCGATCATGCTGGCGATCCTACGCAGCCGTCACCGTCGACCACGGGAAGCCGCGGTCACGGCAGTCCGGCGAGCACAGCAGTCCGGCGAGCACGGCACTCCAGTGGTCACTGCGCCGAGACCGGTTCGAGCCGGGCAAGCAGCCACTGCCCGTCCACCTCGACCAGGCTCGCCCAGCGGGCGATGCCGACGGTCTCGGGCTCGGTGTCCTGATCGCCCACCGCGATCTTCTGTTCGGCGAAGACCAGGGCGCGCGCGCGAGTGGCCCCGAGCTCAGCGACGCCGACCTCCTGCACCCGAGTGTTCATCGTGATGCGCGAGGCCGTGGCATTCGGGAATACCACGTCGGGTCCGCGGGCCAGATAGTCGCCGGCCAGCACGCCGGTGAGTCGCTCGGCCACCGCACCGCGCCGCGCGGCATCGTCGTGCGGTGAGAAGCTCAGCACCTGTTCGACGGCGGCCGCGGCGGCCTGCGCCACGGCGCGGCGCGGCGCCTGGTCGGACTGCCGGTCCGCGCGCCACCACAGGGCGCCCGCGACGATAGCCACCACGGCGGCCAGTGCGATCAACGCCGTGCAGCCGCGCACCCATCGCCGGTCGGCCGGCACCAGACCCGGCCGGCTCATGAGACCTGCTCGGTGTCGGCGATCAGCCAGCGATCCCCGGTCTTACGCAGGTGCACCACCACCGACACCCGGTCCCGGCCGGGCGCGGCACCCACCAGTTGCGGCGCGCTCGCCTGCGCCACCACCAGCACACTCGCCTCGTCGCCCGTTCCGCCTCGGTCGCCGGCCGCGACGACCCGTCCGGTGGTGGGCGCGTCGAGCCCGGCGACCGCCTCGCGCAGTTGCGGGGCCACCCGCTCCAGCCGGGCGAGCTGTTCGCCGGTGCTGACCGCCTGCACCGCGTCGAGGTAGTCGTCGGCGTGTGCCGGGTCGGCGGTGAGCATGGCGGTGATGCCCTCGCTCGCCGCCGCCCGGACGGCCACCTGCCGGTCCAGTTCAGCGGTGGCCGACCGGCCGGACAGCAGCGCCCAGCCCGCGGCAACGAGGAACGCGAGGGCGACCGCCGCCCCGGACAGCAGGAACAGCCGCCACCCGGCCCGCTGGCGGCGGGCACGCAACCGGAGCGGTGCGGCGGCCTCGATCCGGGCCAGTC
>CAZEOP010000206.1:0-5647 GCA_964513715.1 uncultured Gordonia sp. | reverse complement strand
CTCAGCCGGCCGGGGCGGCGGAGAGTGAACCTGCGGCCGGGCCCGCAGCCGGCGTCCAGAATGTGGGCGCCCCGGCCCACCATGGCGTCGATCAGCCGGGCCTCGCCGCCGAGGTCGTCGCCCGCGGCCGCCATCGCGCGGAAGCGGTCGATGTACCACTCGCTGTGGCCGGGCTTGGTATCGGTGAGCCAGCGCGGAGGAGGGGAGGTCGCCATGACTTCAGGGTAGCGATTCGGACAAAGGTTGCAGTCCTGTGACGATGGCCATCTCGAGTGGCACGGCTGTCATTTCCGTGGCAACCTGACATGGTGCTTAAGTTACTTGTGAGTCGTGTGTGGCAATTGGGACTGGTGTTGTTGGCGGTCGTCGTGGCCGTCGCGATGGGTGCAGGCCGGGCCGCGGCCGAGCCGGAGGCGCCCGCCGCGCCCGCCGCGCCGGCCCCGGCGGCGCCGACCACGCCCGATGTGCAGGGGATGCTGCAGAACCTGCTCAACGGCTCGCTGGTCCCCAACACCCCCGTGCTGCCCGGCGGCGACACCGGGCAGATGGTCGTCGTGAGCGTGCCGGAGGCTTCGGCCACCAAGGGCACGCTGACCGCCTTCGAGAAGGACGCCAACGGTGCCTGGCTGCCGGTCATCGGACCGGTCGACGCCTGGGTCGGCGACAAGGGCATCGGCAAGCCGGAGGACAATGTCCACCGCACCCCGGAGGGCGTCTTCCCGCTCGGTCAGGCCTTCGGTCGGCAGGACAACCCGGGCACCAAGATGCCGTATAAGAAGGTCGACAACCAGGACTGGTGGGACGCCAACATGAAGTCGCCGACCTACAACCGGATGGTGCGTCAGTCCGCCAGCCCCGGCGAGGGCAGCGAGAACCTGTACGACATGGGCCCGGCGTACGACTACGCCGTCCAGGTGGTGCACAACCCGAGCAACACGCCGGGCAATGCGTCGGCGATCTTCCTGCACGTCGGCCAGGAGCCGACCTGGGGCTGCATCGCGATCGACCAGAAGTCGATGGTCGACGTCCTCAAGTGGCTGGACCCGGCTAAGAACCCGAAGATCGCGATCGGCGTCAACCAGAGCACGCCGACCGACCTGAAGGATGCGCCGTCGCTGAACGATCCGTCCGGCGCCCCGCTCTCCGGCGATGCGCTGAGCGGAGTTCTCGGCCAGTTCACCAGCGTCATCCCGCAGCTGCTTCAGACGGTGACCGGCTCTTCCGAGTAGCCGGCCGGCCGCCGGCTGGTCCGTGTCCACCCGGCTGACGTCGTCGAAGCCCGCATCGGGGCCGCGTGCAGACCTGTTCCTGCACTCGGCCCCGGTTTGTGTTCGGTCATCGGTGCCCGGAATGTGAGAAGACCGCAGTGCTCTCTCAGCGATGTAGCGCGATGCTAGATTTCTCGAATGGCGGAAAGGAAGAAGGCGTCTAATCTCGTAGTCCCTACATGGGTGGCCGCCGGGGCGGGAGTGGTAGTCGCACTGGCAACAGTGGCGGGTGTCCTGCTGGGCGTGCTGCTACCAGACAAGTCGAACATATCTCCCGAGGCTTCTGCCGCGAATTCAGGCTGGGATCTCGCGAATTGCCGGTCAGTTCCAAGCGGGGAGGTGGAGAAGGCGGGAATTGTCTTCCCGATGGAGGTGAAAATACCGCCCGGAAAGGGGCTGAGTTTTCAATGCAGGTCAGTATTGCAGGACTATCGGGAACAGAGAGTGTTGATAGGACTTTATAACGGAAAGCGTGGCTGGCAGGAAAAGATGCTGGCGAATTACCAGAAGGGTACTCAAGCATACAGCCCCACTCGTCAATCCCTCGACGGGTGGAAGGTCTATTCGATGACCGAGAGCAATGAATCGATTTGGTGCAAGGTCGGGTATGTGGGGCGGGCGCCTGGGAAGCCGGTGTACGCGCTCGAAATCGCCACGATTAGACAGCCGAGTAAGTCTGAGCGCGACGGTTTCTCGCCGACTGCGGCGGAACGCGAAGCGGCGTGTGATGAGTTGCCCGCGATCGCGACGGTGATCGATTCCGGACTCCCGTACTGACTCGCTCTGTCCTGGAGACTCATGCTCCGCGCAGGCGAGTGAAGCCGGAGGCGTGGGCGGCGGGGAAGCCGTCGATCGGGCCGGTGGTCCGCTCCACCTGGGCGCGCGCCTGCTCGACGACGGGCGTGGCCGGGTCGAGCACCGAGAGATAGGCCTTGTGCTCGGCGAGGGAGTCGACGGCGAGTTCGACGAAGCCGTCGACGTCGACCGCGTGCGTGGACCCGGGGCCGTTGACGAATAGTGCGCGCGGCGGCCGGGGCAGCGCGTCGAAGGCGTCGACGACGGCGGCCGCGAACTCCATGTGGTCGCGCTGATTCGGAAAGCCCGGGGCCCACTCCGGCCCGCCGTACAGCGACAGCACCAGGTCCGGATTCACCCGCACGATGGTCTCGGCGATCTTGGCGCGCAGCTCGGGTGTATTGAACAGCCGGCTGTCGGGGAAGCCCCAGAACTCCACCTCGTCCACCCCGACGACCGCCGCCGAGGCGCGCTGCTCGTCCTCGCGCAGCGGTCCGGTCTGCGCCGGTGCCATGCCCTCGATCCCGGCTTCGCCGCTGGTCGCCAGGGCGTAGGTGATGAGCTTGCCCTCGGCGGTCCACTTCGCGACCGCGGCGGCCATGCCGTACTCGGGATCGTCGGGATGGGCGACGAGCACCAGTGCGCTCGACCAGTCGGACGGGAACTCAGACAGGCTCATATCGGGCGACGTTACCCGCGCAGCCGCGGCGGCGCCCCGCCCGGCGTCAGCGCTCGCGATCCAGGTTCGCCATCTTCAGCACATCGAGGCGGCGATCCAACTCGTCCTCGGTGAGCTGCTCGCCGATCAGGCCGCGATCGATCACGCTCTGCCGGATGGTGGTGCCCTGCGCCAGCGCCTGTTTGGCGACCGCGGCGGCCTCCTCGTAGCCGATGGCACTGTTGAGCGGCGTGACGATCGACGGGCTCGACTCGGCGAGGGTGCGCAGCCGGTCCTCGTGCGCCACCAGGCCGCGGATACAGCGTTCGGCGAACAGCCGGGAGACGTTGGCCAGCAACGCGATCGACTCCAGCACATTGCGCGCCATCATCGGGATGTACACGTTCAGCTCGAAGGCGCCGTTGCCGCCGCCCCAGGTGACCGCGGCGTCGTTGCCGATCACCTGCGCGGCGACCTGCGTGACCGCCTCGGGCAACACCGGATTCACCTTGCCCGGCATGATCGACGACCCCGGCTGCAGATCGGGCAGGGCGATCTCGGCCAGACCGGTGAGCGGGCCCGAACCCATCCAGCGGACGTCGTTGGCGATCTTGGTGAGACTGACCGCCACGGTCTTGAGCTGACCGGACAATTCCACCAGCCCGTCGCGCGCGGCCTGCGCCTCGAACGGATCCCGGGCCAGCCGCAGCTCGGCCACCCCGGTGCGGCGCTGCAGATCGGCCACCACCCGGCTGCCGAAGCCGGCCGGGGCGTTCAGGCCGGTGCCGACCGCAGTGCCGCCGATCGGCAGCTCGCCCACCCGGGCCAGCGTCGACTCCACGCGCTCGATCCCGGCCTCGATCTGCCGGGTGTAGCCGGCGAACTCCTGGCCCAGGGTCACCGGCACCGCATCCATCAGATGGGTGCGGCCGCTCTTGACCACGGTGCGCCACTGCGCAGCCTTGGCGCCGAGCTCGTCGGCCAGCTGCCGGAGCGCCGGAATCAGCTGTGCCACCACGGCTTCGGTGGCCGCGACGTGCGTGGCGGTGGGGAAGGTGTCGTTGGAACTCTGCGACATGTTGACGTCGTCGTTGGGGTGCACCTGAACGCCGTTGCGGGCGCAGAGCGAGGCGATTACCTCGTTGGCGTTCATGTTCGAGCTGGTGCCCGAGCCGGTCTGGAAGACGTCGATCGGGAACTGGTCGTCGTGGCCGCCTTCGGCGATCTCGGTCGCCGCGGCGATGATCGCGCGGGCCTTGACCGGATCGAGCAGCCCCAGATCCTCGTTGACCTGGGCGCAGGCGGCCTTGAGCAGGCCCATCGCCCGGATCTGCGTGCGCTCGAGCGGCCGGAACGAGATCGGGAAGTTCTCCACCGCGCGCTGCGTCTGCGCGCGCCAGAGCGCGTCGACGGGCACCTTCACCTCGCCCATGGTGTCGTGCTCGATGCGGTACTCGGTCATCGTCGTCGCCTCCTCGTGTGCGCAGTTAGGTATACCTAACTCTAGCGCGCCGGGGAGGCGACGAGTGCGGTGCGGGGAGTTCAGCGCTCCTTGGAGCGGATCCGCACGCCGGAGATCGGGACGCTGACCGCACCCGAGGGATCGGTGAAGAAGTCGTTGCCCTTGTCGTCGACCACGATGAAGGCGGGGAAGTTCTCCACCTCGATCTTCCAGACCGCCTCCATGCCGAGCTCGGGATACTCGATCACTTCCTGGCTCTTGATGCAGTCCAGCGCCAGGCGGGCGGCCGGGCCGCCGATGGAGCCCAGGTAGAAGCCGCCGTAGCTGTCGCAGGCCTGCGTGACGACCTTGGAGCGGTTGCCCTTGGCCAGCATCACCATCGAACCGCCGGCCGCCTGGAACTGGTCGACGTACGAGTCCATCCGCCCGGCGGTGGTGGGGCCGAACGAGCCGGACGCCATGCCCTCGGGGGTCTTGGCCGGGCCGGCGTAGTACACCGGGTGATCGATCAGGTACTGCGGCATCGGCTCGCCGGCGTCCAGGCGCTCCTTGATCTTGGCGTGCGCGATGTCGCGGGCCACGACCAGCGGGCCGGTCAGCGACAGCCGCGTCTTCACCGGGTACTTGGAGAGTTCCGCCAGGATCTCCGGCATGGGGCGGTTGAGGTCGATCTCCACGACCTGGCCGCCTTCGATGTCCTCGGCGACACCGGCGTCCGGCATGTACTGGGCCGGATCGGTCTCCAACTGCTCCAGGAAGACGCCGTCGGCGGTGATCTTGCCCAGCGCCTGCCGGTCGGCCGAACAGGACACCGCGATGGCCACCGGGCACGACGCGCCGTGCCGGGGCAGGCGGATCACGCGGACGTCGTGACAGAAGTACTTGCCGCCGAACTGCGCGCCGATGCCGAACGACTGCGTCAGCTTGAAGACCTCCTCCTCCAGCTCGACGTCGCGGAAACCGTGCGCGTCCATCGAACCCTCGGTGGGCAGGTTGTCCAGGTAGTGCGCGGAGGCGTACTTGGCGGTCTTGAGTGCGAACTCGGCGGAGGTGCCGCCGATCACCACGGCCAGGTGGTAGGGCGGGCAGGCCGCGGTGCCCAGCGAGCGGATCTTCTCGTCCAGGAAGGTGAGGATCTTCTTGGGGTTCAGGATCGCCTTGGTCTCCTGGTACAGGAACGACTTGTTGGCCGAGCCGCCGCCCTTGGCCATGAAGAGGAACTTGTACTCGGGGCCCTTGGGGCCCTGCTCGGTCGCGTAGAGCTCGATCTGCGCCGGCAGGTTGGTGCCGGTGTTCTTCTCTTCGTACGTCGTCAGCGGCGCCAGCTGCGAGTAGCGCAGGTTGAGCTTGGTGTACGCGTCGTACACGCCGCGGGAGATCCACTCGGCGTCGTCGGCGCCGGTGAGCACGCCCTCGCTCTTCTTGCCCATGACGATCGCGGTGCCGGTGTCCTGGCACATCGGC
>CAZEOP010000205.1:0-5765 GCA_964513715.1 uncultured Gordonia sp. | reverse complement strand
CGTCGAGCCACTGGACGTAGTCCGACGGGCCGATGTGCACGGTCTTGTCGTAGACCTTGCCGGCCAGCGGGCCGTCCAGGATCGAGGTGACGGCCTGGGTCTTGGAGACCTTCTTGGACTCCAGGCGCTCGCGCTCGAGCATGTTCTTGAAGTCCATGTTGCCGCCGACGTTCAGCTGGTAGGTGCGGTCCAGCTCCACGCCGCGGTCCTCGAACAGCTTGGCCATCACGCGGTGGGTGATGGTGGCGCCCACCTGGCTCTTGATGTCGTCGCCGACGATCGGCACACCGGCGTCGACGAACTTCTGCGCCCACTCGGGATCCGAGGCGATGAAGACCGGCAGGGCGTTGACGAAGGCCACGCCCGCGTCGATGGCGCACTGCGCGTAGAACTTGTCGGCCTGCTCCGAGCCGACCGGCAGGTAGCTGACCAGCACGTCGACCTCGGCGGCCTTCAGGGTCTGCACCACGTCGACACCGTCGCCGTCGGCTTCGGTGATGGTCTCGCGGTAGTACTTGCCGAGGCCGTCGAGGGTGTGACCGCGCTGCACGGCCACGTTCAGCGGCGGCACATCGGCGATCTTGATGGTGTTGTTCTCGCTGTTGTTGATCGCCTCGGCCAGGTCGAAACCGACCTTCTTGGCGTCCACGTCGAACGCGGCGACGAACTCGACGTCGCGGACGTGGTACGGGCCGAACTTGACGTGCATCAGGCCGGGAACGGTCGCGTTCTCGTCGGCATCCTTGTAGTACTCAACGCCCTGGACCAGGGAAGAGGCGCAGTTGCCCACGCCGACAATGGCCACGCGCACTTTGTTCGATTCACCCATGGTCGGGTTCTCCTTCTTCTTGCGGCGGTACGGCGGAATGCGTTGCCGCCGAATTCTTTCCTTCTTCACCGCGGCCGGCGCTGCCGGCAGCGGGGAGATCTGTGGTGCCCGACGGAGGCGTCCGGTTCGCGGAGGCCTCGTCGGCGATCAAGCGATTGAGCCACTGCACCTCGCGCTCGGACGTCTCGAGGCTGAGCTCGTGCATCTGGCGCGTGTAGTGGTCCGAGCCCAGGCCGGCGCGGCCGAGCAGGTCGCGCAGTGACTCGCGGCGCTCCTCCACCTGGCGGCGGCGACCCTCGAGGATCCGCATCCGGGCGACGGCCGGGGTCCGGCTGAAGAACGCCAGGTGCACGCCGAAGCCGTCGTCGGTGTAGTTCTGCGGGCCGGTGTCGGCCACCAGTTCGGCGAAGCGGGCTTCGCCCTTGGGGGTGAGCCGATAGACGCGGCGGGCCCGGCGGACTTTGGTTCCGGTCAGGCCGGGGGTGTCGTCCTCGACGATGAGGCCGTCGGCCTGCATGCGGCGCAGCGTCGGATACAGCGAGCCGTACGAGAACGCGCGGAAGGCGCCGAGCAGACCGGTGAGCCGCTTGCGGAGCTCGTAGCCGTGCATGGGCGACTCCAGGAGCAGACCCAGGATGGCCAGTTCCAGCATGGGGGCTCCTCTCCGCTACCTCGTTCTGTTACTTCGCCGTGATGTAGCTATGAATGTATCGCATCGATATAAAGCGCGTCTAACTCTTGAGTAGCTCGTCTGCTTGATCTGCATCACATGCGCCCGGCGATTCGGCCCGGGTCTACGCTGGGCATCGTGAGCCGCAGGGTGGTCGACTACGCGCTGGCCAAGCGCGCGAAGCTCGCCGACGTGCGCGCCGGCCGGATCGATCTCGCGCAGGTCTGCACGGCAGATCCCTACCTGCTCCGCGCCGCCGCCTTCCACGGGGTTTCCACCGGCCGGGCCTGTCCCATCTGCCGGAAGGAGCAGGTGACTGCGGTGTCCTGGATCTTCGGCGAGACACTGGGCCGGGCCTCCGGGTCGGCGCGCACCCCCGACGAGGTGGAACGGCTGGCCGCGCGGGCGCGGGAATTCACCGTGCACGTCGTGGAGGTCTGTCGCACCTGTCACTGGAACCATCTGATCCGGTCGTACGTTGCTGGAACGGAACCGGCGGTGGCGCCGCCGCGCCGCGCCGTGAAGTAGTGGTGAGAGAATGCTGTCGGCAGAGCAACCGCCGGCCTGCAGAACCGAGAAGTGAGTGAGCATGAGCGACAAGAAGACGCGCACCAGTGGGGGCGACTCCCCGCGATCGCGCCGTACGCGCGTCACGGCCTGGATCCTGGGCCTGATCGCGGGCGTGATCCCGGCGATCGCGATCGTCGGCGTGCTGGCTTTCCTGGTCACCTACCTCGCCGTCGACATCCCGGCGCCCGGCGACATCAAACAGAATCAGGTCGCCACGATCACCAACAAGGACGGCGGTGTCATCGCCAAGATCGTGCCGCCGGAGGGCAACCGCACCGACGTCAAGTACTCGGACATCCCGGAGTCGATGATCGAGGCCGTCAAGGCCGCCGAGGACCGCGACTTCGACTCCAACTCGGGCTTCTCCATCCGCGGCTTCTCCCGCGCGGCGCTCGGCAAGCTCACCGGTAAGTCCGGTGCCGGCGGCGGCTCCACCATCACCCAGCAGTACGTCAAGAACGCCATGGTGGGCGACGAGGTCAGCTACCAGCGCAAGTTCAAGGAACTGGCCATCTCCACCAAGATGTCGCGCAGCTGGTCCAAAGAAGACATCATGGCCGCCTACCTGAACACCATCTACTTCGGGCGCGGCGCGTACGGCGTGGCCGCCGCCTCCAAGGCCTACTTCAACAAGGACGTCTCCAAGCTCACCGTGTCCGAGTCGGCGCTGTTGGCCGCCGTGATCCGGGGACCGTCGATGTACGACCCCGCCGTCGACGAGCAGCTGGCCCGGGAACGCTGGGAGTATGTGCTCGACGGCATGGTCAAGACCGGCGCCATCTCCGACGCTGAGCGCAACTCGCTGAAGTTCCCGAAGACCATTGCTCCGCGCGGCGCCGTCGTCGACGAGAGCAACAAGGGCCCGGGCGGCCTGATCAAGCGCCAGGTGCTGGCCGAACTCGACGAGCTCGGCATCTCCGAGCAGCAGGTCCGCACCGACGGTCTGAAGATCACCACCGCGATCGATCCGCAGGTGCAGAAGTCGCTGGAGAGCGCCTCGGAGAACTCGCTCGACGGCGAGCCCGACGACCTGCGCACCGCGTCGGTCTCGGTGGATCCCGCGACCGGAGGCATCCGCGGCTACTTCGGCGGCTGGGACGGCAACGGCTGGGACTACGCGTCGACCGGCCTGCAGACCGGCTCGGTCTTCAAGGTCTTCGCCCTCGTCGCGGCCCTCGAGCAGGACATCCCGCTGTCGCAGCGGTACGACTCGTCGCCCTACAAGACCAGCGGCGGCCTGGTGGTGGAGAACTCCGACGGTGAGTCCTGCGGCACCTGCAACCTGGCCACCGCCATGAAGATGTCACTCAACACGGTTTACTACCGGCTGATGATGGACCTGAAGAACGGGGCCAGCGACGTGGTCGACGCCGCGCATCGCGCCGGCATCTCCGAGACGCTGAACGGCAAGCCGACGCTGGTCGGTGAGAACGGCAGGACCGAGGGCGGCGTGGTCCTCGGCCAGTACGACTCCACCGTGCTCGACATGGCGTCGTCGTATGCGACGCTCGCCGCGTCCGGTATCTACCGCAAGCCGTACTTCGTGCAGAAGGTGGAGACCGTCTCCGGTGCCGTTCTCTTCGACCGGGAGCCGAATTCGGGCACCCGGGTCTTCGCGGCCAAGGTCGCCGACAACGTGACCGCCGCGCTGGAGCCGATCGCCGACTACTCCAACGGCAACGGGCTGTACGACTCCGAGCTGGGTTCGCGTCCGTCGGCCGCCAAGACCGGTACGGCGCAGCTGGGTACGACAGGGGAGAACCGCTACGCCTGGATGGTGGGCTACACCCCGCAGCTGTCGACGGCCGTCTGGGTCGGCACCTCCAAGGGCGACAAGCCGCTGGTGAACGCCTGGGGCGGTCCCATCTACGGCAGCGGCCTGCCCGCGCAGATCTGGAAGACCGCGATGAACGGGGCGCTGTCCGGCGAACCGATCGAGAGCTTCCCGACACCCGATGCGGTCGGCGGCCAGGCCGGCCTCCCGTACGAGCCGCCGCCGGTCACCTACACGACGCCGGACACCCCTTTCCGCACCGATTTCAGCCGTCCGCGGCTGCCCGGCGAGGGCCAAGACGGCAATGTGACGCTGGCGCCCGGCTGGACCATTCCGCTGCCCGGCAACAACAACGACGACGGCGACGACGACGAGAGCGGCCAGGGTAACGGGAACGGCAACAACCGCCAGCGCCAGCGCAACGGCCGCAACCCGGGTGCCGAGGTGGAGCAACTGCCGCAGCCGCTGCCGGCCGATCCCGCCCCGACCGAGTCGCTGCCGGCCGAAGCCGTCCCGGCCGCCTGACCTCAGGTGACCGACACCAGCGCGAGCGATCCCGCCGCCGCGGTCCTGCCTGACGGCATCGACGCGCCGGCGCCGCTGCCGGATGATCTCCGGATCGACCGGAAACGGGTGCTGCCGACCCGAAGCGATCCGCAGGCCGCGGCGGCCAGCGCGGTGATCGGCGGACCGGTGGGCCGGCACGCCGCGATCGGCCGCAGCCGAAACTGGACGCCGGTGCGCGTCGTGCTGCTGCTGGCGCTGGTGGCCCTCGGCTTCTCCTGGTTCGGGAAGGCCGGCTGCGTGCAGCAGGGCGCCGTGCCCGGGGGCGAACCGGGGCAGGTCCAGCTCAACTGGGAGAACCAGCGGCAGTTCTACGGGCTCTGCTACAGCGATGTGATCGCGCTCTACGGCGCCCAGCATCTGACGATCGACGACCTGCGCCAGGGCACCATGCCGTACCGCACGTTCTGGTACAGCGAGAACGGCACCGATGCCGGGGCCAAGCGATACATCGAGGAACCGGTCCTCATCGGCGCCTTCGAGTACGTCGCCGCCACGGCGACCCGCGGCTGGCAGGCCCTCGTCGAGCACACTCCGTTGCCGCGACAGCTCGACGTGGTCGTCTTCTTCAACATCTCCGCGTTGCTGCTGGCGCTGTTCTGGCTCATCGCGGTGTGGGCGACGATGCTCACCGAACGCCGCCGCATCTGGATCGGCGCACTGATGGCCGTCTCGCCGATTCTGCTGGTGCACGCCTTCACCGCGTTCGACGTGATCCCGGTGGCCCTGGTGTCCCTGGCCCTGCTGGCGTGGTCGCGCAACCGGGTGGTGCTGACCGGTGTCTTCCTGGGACTGGCCGTCTCCGCGGCGCTCTATCCGCTGCTGCTGGTGGTGGCGCTGGCGGTGATCTGCTGGCGGGATCGCCGGATGCGAGACCTGTACGCGGTGCTGGCCTGCGCGGTGGTCGCCTGGCTGGCGGTCAACCTTCCGGTCCTGATCAGCTATCCGCAGGGCTGGTCGGCGTTCTACGTCGCGCTGTGGCGGCGCGGCGCCGAGGCTGACAGCCTGTACCGGCTGATCATTGCGGCGACCGGCTGGGCGCCGCCGGTCGGCCTGCTCAACGCCCTTTTCCTGACGCTGCTGGTCGCGGTGATCGCGGCGGTCTGCTATCTGGGACTGCAGGCCGAGCGGACGCCGTCGCCCGCGCAGCTGATGTTCCTGCTGGTGGCCGGCTATCTGATTGTCGGGAAGGCCTGGTACCCGCAGAACTCGCTGTGGCTGGTGCCGTTGGCCGTGCTGGCGATCCCGCACGCGCGGCTGCTGCTGGCCGTGATGGCGATCGATGCGCTGCTCTGGGTGCCGCGGATGGCGCTGTTCCTCGACGCGGAGCGCAAGTGGCTGCCGGTCGAGTGGTTCTA
>CAZEOP010000204.1:0-5838 GCA_964513715.1 uncultured Gordonia sp. | reverse complement strand
GCTGGCGCTGCTCCAGTCGACCGGCATCGTCGCCATGGCCAACACCGGTGCCCTGATGCAGGGCACCAAGGAAGCCGACTGCGACCCGCAGGCCATCCTGCACGACCACTCGATCATGTCGCTGACGCTGATCGTCCTGGTGATGACCGCGGGCGCCTGCCTCGTCATGTGGTTCGGCGAGCTCATCACCGAGCGCGGTGTCGGCAACGGCATGTCGCTGCTCATCTTCGCCGGCATCGCCGCGCGGCTGCCCGCCGAGGGCCGCAACATCCTCACCAGCCGCGGCGGCCTCATCTTCGGCCTGGTCTGCCTCGCCGCGCTGATCATCCTGCTGGCCGTGGTCTTCATCGAGCAGGGCCAGCGCCGGGTGCCGGTGCAGTACGCCAAGCGCATGGTGGGCCGCAAGATGTACGGCGGCTCGTCCACCTACATCCCGATCAAGGTCAACACCGCGGGCGTCATCCCGGTGATCTTCGCGTCCTCGCTGCTCTACATCCCGTCGCTGATCATCAGCTTGACGCAGGGCGACACCGAGGTCTCCGGCTGGAAGATGTGGCTGCAGAACAACCTGGTGAACCCGGGCAGCTGGGTGCACATCCTGGTCTACTTCCTGCTGATCATCTTCTTCACCTACTTCTATGTGGCCGTCACCTTCAACCCGGAGGAGCGCGCCGACGACATGAAGCGGTACGGCGGCTTCATCCCGGGTATCCGTCCGGGTAAGCCCACCGCCGACTACCTGAGCTATGTGCTGAGCCGTATCACCCTGCCGGGCTCGCTGTACCTCGGCATCATCGCCATCCTGCCGAACCTCTTCCTGGAGATCGGCAGCGGCGGGAGCAGCGTCGCCAACCTGCCGTTCGGCGGCACGGCGCTGCTGATCATGGTGGGCGTCGGCCTCGACACTCTGAAGCAGATCAACAGCCAGTTGATGCAACGCAAGTACGAAGGGTTCCTCAAGTGAGACTCGTCATCCTCGGCCCTCCCGGAGCAGGCAAGGGCACCCAGGCGGAACTGCTGTCCGAGACGCTCGGCATCCCGCACATCTCCACGGGCGACCTCTTCCGCGCGAACATCGGACAGGGCACCCCGATCGGTCTCGAGGCCAAGAAGTACCTCGACGCCGGTGAGCTGGTGCCGCCGGAGATCACCGTCAACATGGTCCGCGAGCGTCTCGCCGAGCCGGACGCCGCCAAGGGCTTCATCCTCGACGGCTTCCCCCGCTCGGTGGAGCAGGCGCAGGCCCTCGCCGGGATCCTCGAGGAACTCGGCGAGTCGCTCGACGGCGTGCTGAGCTTCGTGGTCGACGAGGACGCCGTCGTTCAGCGCATGCTGGCGCGCGGCCGGGCCGACGACACCGAGGACGTCATCCGCAACCGCATGCGGGTGTACGCCGAGGAGACCGCGCCGCTGCTCGATCACTACGCCGGCTCGATCACCGAGATCGACGGCATGGGCGAGGTGGCCGACGTGCAGCAGCTGGTGCTGACCAAGCTGGGCAAGGCCTAGCCCGCTCGTGGTCCGGTTCCGCAAGCGGAAGGTCGTACCGTTCCGCTCGGCGGGTGAACTCGACGCGATGGCCGCCGCCGGCTCCGTGGTCGGTGCGGCCCTGGTCGCCTGCCGGGCGGCCGCCAAGCCCGGGGTCAGCACCCTGGAGCTCGACGAGATCGCCGAGACGGTGATCCGCGACGCCGGCGCCGTGCCCTCATTCCTCGGCTATCACGGCTTCCCGGGCTCCATCTGCAGCTCGGTGAACGACGTGGTGGTCCATGGCATTCCGTCCGCGAAAGTGGTTCTGGCGCAGGGCGATCTGGTCTCCATCGACTGCGGCGCCATCCTCGACGGCTGGCACGGCGACTCGGCCTGGACCTTCGGCGTGGGCGAGCTCTCGCGCGACGACTCCGAGCTCAGCGCCGCAACCCGGCAGTCGCTGGAAGCCGGCATCGAGGCGATGCTGCCGGGAAACATCCTGAACGACGTCTCCCGCGCGATCGAGGCCGGCACTCGTGCCGCGGAGAAGCGCTTCGGGCGTCGCTTCGGCATCGTCGACGGCTACGGCGGCCACGCCATCGGGCGCGAGATGCACATGGATCCGTTCCTGGCCAACGAGGACAATCCCCGCGGCCGGGAGGAACTGGTGGTCGGCTCCACGCTGGCCATCGAGCCGATGCTCACGCTCAGCGGTCCGGACACCGAGGTGCTGGGCGACGAGTGGACCGTGGTGACCGTCGACGGCGCGCGCGCCGCGCACTGGGAGCACACGGTCGCGGTGACCGAGGACGGTCCGCGGATTCTGACCGTGCGCCCCGACAACCCCTGGGACTGAACCGCAGGTTCTCGAAGCCCGTCAGGTCTCGAGGATCAGGGTCACCGGGCCGTCGTTGACGAGGGCCACCTCCATGTGGGCGCCGAACCGGCCGGTCGCCACCGTCGCACCCAGGCGGCGCAACTCCGCCACCACCGCCTCCACCAGTGGCTCGGCCACCGGTCCGGGCGCGGCCGCATTCCACGACGGTCGGCGCCCCTTCGCGGTGTCGGCGTACAGGGTGAACTGGCTGATCACCAGGATCGGGGCGTTCAGGTCGGCCGCCGAGCGCTCGGGCCCGTCGCCGCTGAAGATCCGCAGTCGCCACAGCTTCTCGGCCAGCCTCACCGCGGCCGCCGCATCGTCGTCGTGCGTCACGCCCACGAGGGCCACCAGCCCCGACGCGCCGTCGGCGAGATCGAGCACGCCGACCGGCTCGTCATCGACCGATACCACTGCTGCGCTCACCCGCTGAACCACCGCTCGCACAGGTGCGAGATTAATGCGTCAGCGGTGCGCCGGTGGGCACCGGGTGGTCGCTCGGCGACCAGCCGCTCGGGGCTGGGGGCGTGACCAGGGACGGGAAGCGGACGGGACGAGGCCGGGTTGTGGAGGGGATTCCGCGGTCCGCGTGTCAATCCGGACGCACCCGAGAGGCGCGGCTGTACAGCAGGAGCGAATGGCCGCGGACGGAGCCGGCCAGCGTGATCGCGCGGGCCGCGGCGAGGTCGACGGCCAGCGAGTACGGGGCCGACACCGCCGACAGGATCGGGACGCCGACCATCGCGGCCTTGAGGATCAGCTCAAAACTGGCCCGGCCGGACACCTGCAGCACGGGGCGCTGCCGTGCTGGATTCGAGTCACCCGCCGCCGAACGGCAATTCTGCCCATCACCCACGACGCTACCGGCCCGGGCCGGTGACACGTCGGGGATCAGGGCCACCGGTCCGTCGTTGACGAGTGAGACCGTCATGCCGCCAGCGAATCACCCGGTACCGGCCGACCGCGTATCCGGATGCATGGGCAGCAAGCGGCCGGGCGGCAGCGGCGGCTTGCACAGCAAGTGCCTATGCTCGCTACCAGGCCCCGGCGACTGCCGGATTTCCACACGAGGGAGATTCAGGAGTGAATAGATCGTGACCGTGCCTGAACCGCACTCGCCCACGGGGGTGATCCGCACCAGCGGCGTTGCCGACCCCGGCCTCGGACAGCGTTTGGGTGAATTGGAATTCAAGGCGTCTCAACCGGTGCAGCGAGTTCTGGAGGGTGCGGTCTTCGTCGGCGTCGCGTGGTTCGTCGTGCGCATGGTCGGCCCCAACTTCAGCGGCTCGACGAGTTTTGGTGGCCGGGTCGTCGGCGCGCTGGTCGCCGGTGTGCTCCTGGCGGTGATCGTCGGCGTCCTGCTCGGGATCGTGATGACGATCAGGTTCTTCTCGCTCCGCTCGAAGTACACGAAACTGGTCCCGGCCGGCGCCCCGATGAGCGGCGAGTTCGGGCCGACGGGATTCAGTGTTCAGGCTGGCGGATATCGGTCGGTGGTCGATCTGGCCGCGATCACCGCGGTCCAGCTGAGCGACGCGGCGTTGATCGCGGCGACCAAGATTCCCGGCAGCAAGAAGCGTGCGAAGGCGATCGTCGTGCCGCGAAATCTGGTGCCGCCTCAGATCGCCGCGTCTCTGACCCAGTCGGTCTCGACCGGTCTCGCCGACGCTTATCGTGCAGCCGTTGCGGCTTGCGCCACTCCCTCTCCGCAGTTGGAGGCGCCGCAGCAGCCGCAGCAGCCGCAGCAGGAGCAGCGGTATCCGTCGCAGACCGGTGCGCAGCCGTACCCGAGTCAGGTGCAAGGTCAGTACCCGGCCGCGCCTCAGCCCTGCCAGCCGTACCGTGGCCAGCCCTGCCCGGATCAGTCCTCGGTGCCGGTCGGGCTGCCGCCGACGGGTGAGACGGGTGGGAACAAGGTGTTGCTGACCGTGGCCGCTGTCATGGCGGTGATCGTGGTGGCCGGTGGCCTCGCCTGGTGGTTCATCGGCGGCAGTGGAAGGAAAGGTAACGGAGTCGAGAGCCCGCAGGCGGAGCAAGCCATCGCCACACTGTACAAATCGTTCGGCAATGACCTGGATCGCGGGGATCTCGCGTCAGCCGGGCAGAAATTCTGTGCGGGTTCCTCGGGCACGCAGGACTATCTCGACTATGTGGAGCAACATCTTCCGGTTCAATCTTCCGGCGTAAGCACCAAGATCACCTTAGATGTCCGCAAGATCCAGGTGGACGGCGACAGCGCCCTTGTGATGGGATACGTCGTGGCTGACGGCGCGCATATCACTTCAGTGCCGCCGAACGTCGATCATGTGAACGGCGTCTGGTGCATGCGCGGAAACTTCTGAGTTCGTGCCCCGCTCAAGTCTCCAGGATGAGAGTTGCGGGGCCGTCGTTGACCAGATCCACCATCATGTGGGCACCGAAACGGCCGGTCTCGACCGTGGCCCCGCCTCACGGAGTTCGGCGACGACGGCGTCGACCAGCGGCTCGGCGACCGGGCCCGGTGCGGCGGCGTTCCACGACCGCCGGCGCCCCTTCCGGGTGTCGGCGTACAGGGTGAACTGGCTGATCACCAGGATCGGGGTGTGCAGGTCGGCCGCGGACAGCTCCGGGCCGTCGCCGGGGAAGATCCGCAGGCGCCACAGCTTCTCGGCCAGCTTCACCGCGGCCGCCGCATCGTCGTCGTGCGTCACGCCGACGAGCGCCACCAGGCCGAGCTCACCGTCGCGCAAGTCCAGCGCTCCGACGATCTCGCCGTCGACGGTGACCGCGGCGCGGCTCACCCGCTGCAGAACTGCGCGCACGAGGCCTCAGCTGACGTAGAGGTTGTCGACCTTGTCCGGGAGCAGGATCGCCGTCAGCCAGCCCACGATGGAGATCACCAGCGCGCCGAAGATCGCCGCCCAGAAGAAGCTGTCGACCTCCAGGCCCCAGTGAGTGATGTTGCGGCTGATCCACGAGGTGATCATCAGCATCAGTGCGTTGATCAGGATGTGAATTACGCCGAGAGTCAGGATGTACAGCGGAATCGCCAGGATCTGCACGATCGGCTTGATGAAGCCGTTCACGAGACCGAAGATCACCGCCACCAGCAGCACCACGCCGAACTTGGCCCACCAGTTGCTCAGGTTGCCGAAGTTGAACCAGATGCCGGGGACGATCAGTTCGGCCATCCAGAGGGCGAAGGCGGTCAGCAGAGTCCGGAGCAGGAAGTCGCGCATGGGATCAGTCTCTCAGAGTCGGCGGGGCGGCTCGGTTTGGCCCCACCCCGCGTGCCGCGTACTATAGAACCTCGGTGCGTCGTGCGTTACCGCCTGCCGTCATTCCCTCGGGGAAATTCGGCGCCGGTGCGCATCCGATGTGCCGACCGTAGCGGAAAAACCAAGGATTCAACCGGGAGACGCGCAGCGTCGACCAGAATCGCGGAGGACATGGCTAAGAAAGACGGAGCCATTGAGGTGGAGGGTCGCGTTGTCGAACCCCTGCCCAATGCG
>CAZEOP010000203.1:0-5909 GCA_964513715.1 uncultured Gordonia sp. | reverse complement strand
GTCATGGATATCACCTCTGCCCTTGATGATATCGCAGGGCTTGCGCGGGTGGGGCGGATTGCGCGTTGTTTGGAGAGGTGAGGAGGGACTTCGTATCAGAGTTCGCCGCGGAAGGCGCGGGATTGGAGGGAGGCGAAGAGCTCGTCGTCGGCGGCGAGCGCACGCGCCACGACGACGCGTTGTGTACTGACTTGTTTGGTGCGTTCCTCAAATATGTGCTGTAGTTCTGATGAGGGAATCGGGGCGACGTAGTCAAGGAGTTTCTGCTTGCTGATATTTCGTACGCCAGCGGCTCCACTCGCATTGTGACGGATGAATGCCCGTGCTTCAGCGGAGCGTAGAACACCCAATATGTAGCTTTCTTTGACAGGGCTTTCGGAGCTGGTCACCAAACGCCAGACTTTGTCTGGAAGGTACAGATCTTCGTGGTCGTCGTGAACTACGGCGGTGGCTCCGAGAAGTGAGAGTGAACCACTGGCGCGACCAAAGAGAACATCGCCCTTCTGGATGCGATGCCCAGCTGGCGGCGTGTACGCCGACGGCATTGGTTTTGACTCTGAAGGCTCGAAGGTTCCGCTGGAGATGGCACTGACTTTGATGACTCGGTTGCGCGGGTGATTGTCGGCGTTGCTGGCTACGACATTCTTCCCACTGACAAAGTCGACGCCGATGGTCTTGAGGCGTTCGCGGCGGGTGGCCGTGCTGAACATTTCCGTGAAGATGTTCTGTGCCAGTGAGTCGAGGTGGGCGAGGACTCGGCGGCGCTTGGTACGGAGGGCGTCGGCGTGATCGAGGATCACCGCGACGCGGCGCTGCTCGGCTAGGGGTGGGAATGGAATCGGGAGCGCAAGGAAGACCTCCGAGGGTAAGGAGCGACGCCGAGCGGTACTCCCCCGAAGCTTCGTTCGATAGTAGGCCAGTGCTCGTGGAGACCGAAGGGCGAGGGACAGGAACCGGCGATCGACCTGTCGGTCATCTATGATTTCCCATGTTGTGTATGCAGGACTAACGACCGCTGCGGGATGTGCCTCTTGAAAGTCGAGAACACCTTCATCGATTGGAAATCCGACAACTAGTTGCCCTTTGTTTACGACCTTGTACGACGATAGGTCGGCACTGGCGATCCTTTTACTGAATCTGGATTCTTGGTCGACGAGACCATCATGCATGGTCATGGATAGGAGTGGGAAGCTGGTGTCGCCTGCGCGCGTGACCTTCGCTGGGCGAATTATTTCACCAAGCGGAATTTCTTTCACGAAAGCATCCTCTTCAATTCAGCGAGACCGGTTTCGATGTCGTTCTCCAGCTTCTCGATGTCCGCGATGATTTCCAGCGGCGGGCGGTGCTCGGCCTCGTAGTACTCGATCTCTTTGTAACGGTTGAGGGAGAGATCGTAGTCCTCGGCCACGATGTCGGCCTTGGGGACGAGGAACGACTGATCGGTCCGGGTTCGGTCGGCTTCGGCGGACACGGGCGCGCCGCGCGAGGCGTCCCAGCGGGCCAGGACGTCGGGGAGGTCGTTCGCATCGACGGGGTTGCGCTTGTCGTCGAGCGAGAAGCCGTCGGTGCGCACATCGTAGAACCAGACGTCGTCGGTGCCGCCGGAATCGGTCTTGGTGAAGAACAGGATCGCGGTGGAGACGCCGGCGTACGGGCGGAAGACGCCGCTGGGCAGCTTCACCACCGCGTCGAGCTTCTGCTCCTCCACCAGGATCCGTCGCAATTCCTTGTGCGCCTTGGTCGATCCGAAGAGCACGCCGTCGGGCACGATCACCGCGGCCCGGCCGCCCGGCTTGAGCAGCTTGAGGAACAGGGCCAGAAACAGCAGTTCGGTCTTCTTGGTCTTGGCGACCCGCTGGAGGTCTTTGCTCGTCGACTCGTAGTCGAGCGAGCCGGCGAACGGGGGATTCGCCAGGATCAGCGTGTACTTCTCGGCGTCGCCGGCCGCGCCCTCGGACAAGGAGTCGCGGTAGCGGATGTCCGGGGATTCCACGCCGTGCAGCAGCATGTTCATCGAGCCGATGCGCAGCATGGTGGAGTCGAAGTCGTAGCCGTGGAACATCGACTCGTGAAAGTGCTTGCGCTGCTTGGCATCCAGCAGCGCGTCGGCGTGCGTCTCGCGGATGTATTCGCTGGCAGCCACCAGGAATCCGGCCGTTCCGGCGGCCGGATCGCAAATCTCGTCGTTCGGTCGCGGCGCCGTCATCGCGACCATGAGCTCGATGATGTGCCGCGGGGTACGGAACTGGCCGTTGACCCCCGCCGAGGCGATCTTGGAGAGCAGGTACTCGTACAGGTCGCCGTTGGTGTCGCGGTCGGTCATCGGGATGTCGTCGAGCATGTCGACGACCTTGCTCAGCAGAGCCGGGGTCGGGATGGTGAAGCGGGCGTCCTTCATGTGCTCGCTGTAGGTGGTTCCGTCACCGAGGGAACGCAGGAACGGAAACACCTCGTCGCCGATGGTCCGGAACATCACCTCGGGGGAGTCGTTCTTGAGCCGGCCCCACCGCAGATGCTCCTGGCCGAGCGAGAAGACCGGATTCTCGATCCCGTCGCCGGTGACCCGGGCCTTCTTCTCGGCGAGCAACTGCACGTCGTCCAGGCGGCGCATGAACAGCAGGTAGGTGAGCTGCTCGATCACCTCGATCGGATTGCTGATGCCGCCCGACCAGAAGGCATCCCAGATGCGGTCGACCTTGCTCTTCAGTTCACCGGTGATCACAAGCGAACCCTAATCCAAGGCGGGTGTCTGACAGACTGGCGGCCATGATCTTCATCGTCGCCAAGTTCAAGGTCAAGCCCGAGCACGCTGATCGCTGGGTCGAGCTGTCGTGGGAGTTCACCGAGGCCACCCGGGCCGAGCCGGGGAACCTGTGGTTCGACTGGTCGCGCAGCGTCGACGACCCCAACGAGTACGTTCTCGTCGAGGCCTTCGCGGACGACGGTGCGCAGGCGCACGTCACCAGCGATCACTTCCGCAAGGCACAGCGCGACCTGCCGCCCCTGCTGCAGGAGACTCCGCGGGTGCGGAACGTCCAGATGGATCGCGATGAGTGGGATTCGTTGGGCGAGATGGCCGTCGAGTAATCGGGCATGTGGTCATTCGGGAGACCGCACCGCACCTTCGTCGCAGCCAAGGCTCACATACCCGACTTGGCGCTGGCTCGGCCGCGTTGGAATGCACTGCCCCAGCTGGGGTCTGGGCAGAGTCGTCGGATGATCCAGTCAGCCACATCCTTTGATACCTTATGTAGATCAAGGGCGCGTCGATCGCCAAAACCGTCGTTCTCTCCGTGTGCTATCGCGTGACGTTTCGTCACTAGGGCGCCGAGGTCGTTCTTTAACTCTCTCTCATCATTACTTAAGAAGACTTCGAAATCATCTGCGATGGCCTGGTCGAAGCGTCCCAGTGTTGTTCGTATATTTTCAACTGATGGATTGATGCTTCGGGCGAGCCAAGATAAAGAGTAAGACCGAGCAGTGCCTGATGATTTATGCTCCAGGTGGAGAATCGCACACCTATGCATCACCTGCTCCAGGTATCCGCATGAACGAACTATCAGGAACCGTGTTAGCCAGATGTGCTCGTCATCACTTCTTGTTGTTGGGCGTTCTGCAATGGATTCCGCGAGTTCGTCAAGAGATTTCTCGAGTGTTCGGAGCTCAGGCGGTGGCCAGTGATGTGATCTTGTCATCTTGTGAAAGCTGCAGTTGCAATTCGCAGCCTGGTCCTGACGTTATCTTCAGTGTCTGCTTGCGTGGATGTAGCCTCAATAAAGCTCGTATCCACACGTAAGGTGTCGATTGCCCTGCTGGCATCTTCTGGGGAAAGGGGCCCGCTTGTAGCGCAACGTCGCATTGCTCCGACCATTACTGCGTCGAAGGTCGCGACATTCAGGCGTTGACGCGGCGGTCGTAGATAGGTTCGTGCACCTGCTTCATCGAGGGTCTCTATGGCGCTCGTGAAGTGCGTGCGTATTTCCTCGGAGGGCAGCCGTGTGAGTGTCCGGTGTCGACCTAGGAAGTTGTTAAGAAACCTCTTGAGGGGTCTGAAATACTCTTCCGAGCTGACGTAGAGTGAAACAACTCGGAGTAAGACTTCGTGGTCTCGCATGCGCGGTGATACGGATCCATAAATATTGCGCCAAGAAGGGATTTGGTTAAGTTCTCCGAGGAAGTCTACGAATGGTCCAGGATATAGGGCGATTCGTATCTCATGAGGAGTCAACTGTGTTCCGCCGGAATTTAGCCTTTCGAAGATTTGGTATACTGATTCTCTGGCTCCGTCGGTTCCATCCGTCTTAACAATAGTTGCTTGGATAAAGCTATTGTCCAGAGTGCGCCTCTGCTCGGCGCCTAGAGTCTTGTATGTGAGCCCCTTAAATTCATCCGCAACGTTGTCCAAGGTGAACACGCGATCCCTGTGGATTCCGTCATAGAAGGCTTGTAGTGTGCGGAGTCGTTGCTGTCCATCGAGGACTAAGTAGCGCTTATCTGCTTGCTGGACGAGCATTATCCCGGGAATTGGAAATCCCAACAAGAGCGATTCAATAAATCGGTCCATTTGCGGCTTTGTCCATACGAAACTTCGCTGGAAAGCTGCTAGCTCCACATCGGAATCTCCGTGTCCAAAACTCGGAATAACGATATCGTGTCGGTTGAGTCTTCGGACGAGCCCTTCTGCGTCGAAGTCGGTTCCCTGGTAACTGACTGGCTCGACCTCGCCTTCCGACTCCACGGAGGCTGCGCGCTCATCTGGAGTCAAGTCTTCAGGTTCAATGCTCTCGACATCGCGATCGTCACTTACGTCGGTCAACGTTTCTGTGCCGCGGTCAATACTCATAGAAGGCAGTATGTCATTGATTTCGTGAATACCTGGCGTGTAAGTAGGCACGCTGTTCGTCGAACCAGCGCAAGGAGGTTCTTGCTTGGCCGTTGAGGGTGCTCGGCTTCGCCGGCCGGAAGCGCGGCCGATAGACTCTCTGCCGTGACGGAAACCTCGGCTGACCACCCGCGCCCTGTCCTCGTCGTCGACTTCGGCGCCCAGTACGCGCAGCTCATCGCGCGACGTGTGCGCGAGGCCCGCATCTACTCCGAGGTGATCGCGCACGATGCCCCGCTGGAGGAGTTCCTGGCGAAGGATCCGGCGGCCATCATCCTGTCCGGCGGGCCGTCGTCGGTCTACGCCGACGGTGCCCCGACGCTCGACGAGAAGCTCTTCGACCAGGGCATTCCGGTGTTCGGCATCTGCTACGGCTTCCAGAAGATGACCGCGGCCCTCGGCGGCACGGTCGCCAACACCGGCGGGCGCGAGTTCGGCCGCACCATGATGGACATCGCCGGCGACGGCGGCGTCCTGCACCACGGTCTCTCGAACACCCAGCCGGTGTGGATGAGCCACAACGACGCCGTGCAGGTCCCGCCGGAGGGCTTCACCGTCACCGCCTCCACCCAGGGCGCTCCGGTCGCCGCCTTCGAATGCGTCGAGCGCCGGATGGCCGGTGTCCAGTACCACCCCGAGGTGCTGCACACCCCGCACGGCCAGGAGGTGCTGACCCGCTTCCTGTACGAGGTGGCCGGGCTGAAGCCGACCTGGACCGCCGCGAACATCGCCGACGCCCTGATCGCCGACGTCAAGGCGCAGGTGGGCGACGACGGCCTGGCGATCTGTGGGCTGTCCGGCGGCGTCGACTCCGCTGTCGCGGCCGCCCTGGTGCAGCGCGCCATCGGCGACCGGCTCACCTGTGTCTTCGTCGACCACGGTCTGCTGCGCGCCGGTGAGCGCGAGCAGGTGCAGACCGACTTCGTCGCTGCCACCGGCGCCCGCCTGGTGACCGTCGACGCCGAAGACACTTTCCTCGGCCATCTCGCCGGCGTCTCCGACCCGGAGACCAAGCGCAAGATCATCG
>CAZEOP010000202.1:0-5927 GCA_964513715.1 uncultured Gordonia sp. | reverse complement strand
TCCTCGAACACCACCCCACCACCGAACCCGTTACCGCCACCGCAGCTTGACAACCGACATAGAAGCGTCGAAGCCACCCGATGAGGCCCGTGGGGAAACGGACCGTTGAACGCCCGGTCAACCCTCGCCGGCGAGGGAGAAGAGGCCGTTGTCGGTCAGTTCCACCAGGCCGTCGGTGAGCAGCGAGTCCAGGGCGCGGTCGCGCTGCGCGGTGTCCCGGGTCCACGCGACGTCGAGGGCGGCACGGGGGACCGGTGACGAGGTCCCGCGCAGCACGTCGAGCAGCCGGCCGCGGGCCTGGCGATCGGTGCCCTCGTACTTCTGGGTCCGCCGCGTCGGGGCATCGGGGGCCGGGCGGCCGCGGGCCAGCCAGCGGCAGTCGGCGGCGATCGGACACTCGTTGCAGCGTGGGTTGCGCGCGGTGCACACCAGGGCGCCCAGTTCCATCAGCGCCGCGGAGAACTCCGGGGCCTCGGCGGCGGGGGAGCCGTCCGGTGCGATCGGGAGCAGGGCCTGCGCATCGGCCAGATCGGTCTTCGACGGATTCCCGGGCTCGCGGCCGTGGACCGCGCGAGCGATGACCCGTCGCACATTGGTGTCGACCACGGGCACGGCCTGGCCGTAGGCGAAGCAGGCGACGGCGCGCGCCGTGTAGTCGCCGATCCCGGGCAGGGTGAGGAGGATGTCGACGTTGCGGGGGACCACGTCGTCGTGGTGAGCGGCCAGGGTCTTCGCACATTCGTGCAGGCGCATCGCGCGGCGCGGATAGCCCAGCTTGCCCCACGCCCGCACCACCTCGCCGGGTGTCTCGGCAGCCATCGCCGACGGCACCGGCCACCGCCGGATCCACGCCTGCCACGGGTCCAGCACGCGGGACACCGGCGTCTGTTGCAGCATGATCTCGCTGATGAGGATCTGCCAGCCGGTGACGCCCGGCTCGCGCCAGGGCAGGTCTCGGCGGGCGACGGTGAACCAGGTCAGGATTGCCCGATTCAGTGCCCCCGGCGTCGGGCCGGGGTCTGTGTCGGGTGTAACACTAGAAGTCATGAAAGACCTCACACCCGCGCAAGCCTGGAAAGTCGTCAAGGAAGGCAACGAGCGCTTCGTGCGTGGGGAGTCGATACATCCCAGTCAGGGTATCGCCGACCGGGCCAAGCTGGTCGACGGCCAGGCCCCGCACATGGTGCTGTTCGGCTGCGGCGACTCGCGGGTGGCCGCCGAGGTGATCTTCGATCAGGGGCTGGGCGACATGTTCGTCGTCCGCACCGCCGGTCACGTCATCGACTCCTCGGTGCTGGGCTCGATCGAGTTCGGCGTCGACATTCTGAATGTGCCGCTGATCGTGGTCCTGGGCCACGACAGCTGCGGTGCCATCTCGGCGACGCTGCGCGCCCTGGATCAGCTGGAGCTCCCGAACGGCTACGTCCGCAGCATCGTCGAGCGCGTGATGCCCAGCGTCATCGCCGGTCGCGGCGAGGGGCTCAGCCGGGTCGACGAGTTCGAGGCGCGGCACGTCAACGAGACCGGCAAGCTGCTGATGGATCGCAGCCGGATCATCGCCGATCGGGTGGCCGACGGCCGGCTGGCCATTCTCGGCCTGAACTACCACCTGAGCGACGGCGCGGTCACCATGTCGAGCCTGATCGGTGACATCGGCGACGTCGGCGGAATCGGCGAAACCGCATAGCGGACGGGCCGGGTGTGCGGCCGTCGCGGGCCCCGTACGGCCTGGTGACCGAGGCCGTACGTCCCTGATCGGGATGTGACGATTCGCGCATGTCGCGACACGCCGCCGCAGGTCACCGGCAGCTTCGGGCACCGGCGATACCGTGGCAGACGTGATCGAACCGACTGGACCGCTGCCGACCGAGGTGTACTGGCGTCGCCGCATTCTCGCCGTCGCCGTCGGTGTGGTGGCCCTCGCGCTGGTGATCGGTCTGATCATCTGGGCCGGCTCCGGCGGCGACAAGAACACGAACGACGCCGCGAAGAACGCCGCGGTCACCTCGGCCGCGCCGTCCGAGGCACCGGCACCGCCGCCCGGGGCGGAGGAGTCGCCCGCCGCCGGTGCTCCGACCCCGGCCGAGGATGCCGGACACGCGCCGGCCCCGAGCAGTCAGCCGCCGGCCCCCGCCGAGCCCGGCGGCCAGACGCCCGCGCAGACCCCGCCGGCGGAGGGCGCGGCCGCGGCGCAGTGCTCGGACCAGTCGTTGTCGGTGGTGCTGTACACCGACAAGCCCACCTACACCAAGGGTGATCAGCCGGTATTCACCATCGTCACCACCAACGGCGGCCTGGCCGCGTGCTCGCGTGACGTCGGTAAGGCCGCGATGAACGTGGTGGTCCGTTCGCTCGACGGCACGCGCACACTGTGGGCGGCGCAGGACTGCGCACCCGATCACACGGTGAACAATCAGGTGCTGGCGCCGGGTCAGCAGGTGCGCGAGACCATCACCTGGTCCGGTGCCACCAGCAATCCCGGCTGCGATAAGCCGCGTGTCGCGATCCCGGTGGGCGCCTACCAGGCCATCGCGAAGGTGGGCGCCCGCGAGTCCGCGCCGATCACTTTCAACGTGATCGCCCCGCCCCAGCAGTAGGTCCACCGCTCGCCCTTCGCTGGTCGAGCACCGTTTCGCTGGTCGAGCGCAGTCGAGACCAAATCGCAGTCGAGCGCCCTTTCGCTGGTCGTGGATCTCGACTGCGCTCGATCAGCGGAGGTACTTCGCTGGTCGCCCTTCGACGGGGCTCAGGACCCGCGCAGCCCAGACCTCAGTCGAAGCGCTCGAGGCTGCTCTCCGCGAGCCGGGACAGCCCCTCGCGGATGTGCCGGGCCCAGATGCTGCCGATTCCTTCCACGGCCTGCAGGTCGGCGGCGCTGCAGGCGAGCAGCGCCTGCAGGGTCCCGAACTCGCGGACCAGGCGGTCCAGATGCCCGAACTGCAGCCGGGAGATGCGGGCCAGCAGCCGGTAGCCGCGCGGGCTCATCGGCATGTCCTGCGCCTCGATGGTGGTCGGATAGCCGAAGGCGCCGGCCACCAGGGTCAGGTCCAGCAGATCCGCGCTCGAGAGGTTCTCCAGCGCATCCAGGATCCGACCCACCTGTTCGGTGTTGGGGGCCTCGGGCGCGGAGTGATAGTCGCGCACCAGCAGTTCGCGGATGATGTCGTTGTCGCTGGTCAGCTCCTCCAGCTGGAGGGCCACCTGGCGCCCGTAGACGCCGAGTTCCAGGACGTACTCCTCGATCTCGGCGGCGACTCGTCGCACCATCTCCATGCGCTGGGCGGCGCTGCACGCGTCGCGCAGCAGGACGTAGTCCTCGATCTCGGCGCGGGAGAGCTGCGCGGAGACCTCGTCGAGCCGCGACTTGTAGCGCTCCAGGGTGGCCAGGGCGACGTTGGCGCGGGAGAGCAGGGCGTCGGGATTCTCCACTACTCGCCGGTTGCCGTCGGTGTAGAGGCTGACGATCGACATCGACGCGCTGACCGTGATCACCGGGACACCGGTCTGGATCGCGGTGCGTTCGGCGGAGCGATGCCGGGTGCCCGATTCGAGGGTGGGGATGGTGGGGTCCGGCACCAGCTGCACGTTGGCCCGCAGGATGCGCGAACCGTCGTCGGACAGCACCACCGCGCCGTCCATCTTGGCCAGCTCGCGCAGCCGGGTGGGGGCGAATTCGACGTCGAGATGGAAGCCGCCGTCGCAGATTCGCTCGGTGTTCTCGTCGTAGCCGAGGACGATGAGTGCGCCGGTGCCGCCGCGGAGGATGCGTTCCAGGCCGTCGCGCAGTCGGGTGCCGGGGGCCACGCGGCGCAGCACCGAGCGCGTCAGTTCGGACGTGGGTTCGCTCGCGTTCATCTCGCTCCTCCGGGCACGGGTGGGACCAGCGTTCAGCCTAGTGCCCGGCTACGTCGCCGGTGATCTCGACTGCGGCCATCTCGACGCGCGGGTCCTGAGCCCCGTCGGAGGCTGGTCAGCCTGCCTCGCTGGTCGCCCTTCGACTGCGCTCAGGATCCGCGCAGTCGAGACCCGGGACCTACTTGTTCAGCGAGTGCTGGATGAACGGCCAGGAAGCGTGCAGTTCGCGCTCCCAGTAGCCCCACGAGTGCGTGCCGGTCGGACGGATCTGCACCTTGGCCGGAATGCCCAGCTGTGCCAGGCGCTGCGCCATCTGCTGCGTGCACACGTTGGTCACGGCCTCGATGCCGCCGCCCAGGACGACGCGGTCGGTCAGGGCGACGCCTTCCTTCATGGTGCTGCCGGCGTCGAGCGACTCGTCCTGGCCGGGCAGGCCCGAGTTGGAGGAGAGGTAGATGGCGGTGCCGCGCAGCTTCGCGGCGTTGATGTACGGATCGTTCTTGACCCAGCCCGGGCCGCCGTACGCGCCCCACATGTTGCGGGCGTCGGCGTGACCGCGATCCTCGATGACCATGCGGATGTACTTCTGCCCGAGCTCGTCGCTGGTGCGGGCGCAGCCGCTGTACGACGCGGTGGACTTGTACAGCCCGGGTGCGGCGATGGCCAGGTTCAGCACCGAGGTGCCGGCCATGGAGATGCCGGCGACGGCGTTCTTGCCGTTGGTCTTGAGGTACTCGTCGAGCACCGGCGGCAGTTCCTTGGTGAGGAAGGTCTGCCACTTCTGGATGCCGAGGACCTTGTCGGACTTCTCCCAGTCGGTGTAGTACGAGAAGGCGCCCTTGAGCGGCGTCACCACGTTCACGTTCTTGTTGGCGAAGAACTGCTGGTAGTTGGTGCGGTTGGCCCAGCTGGCGCTGTCCTCGCCACCGCCGGCGCCGTTGAGCAGGTAGAGCACCGGTGCGGGCTTGTCGCGGTCGGCGGGGCGCAGGACGTCGAGCGGGATGTCGCGCTGCATGGACGCTGAGTGGACGATCACCAGCTCGCGCTGGTCGCCGCTGGGGGCGGCACTGACCACGCGGGATTCACTCGACGACGGTTCGGCCGAGGCGGTGGCGAGGGGAGCGGTGAAGCCGATCGTCACTGCGGCCGCGGCGGCGAGGGTGTGCCGCATCGTGCGGGTGATCTTCATGTGGTGCTACTTCCTGATTCCGTGCTGATTTCGTGCGCGCAAGGGTCTGTGCGTGGTTGGTGCAGGGTATTGCGGGAGGGTGACGGCCCGTGGGATTCCGGCGGTATTGATGTTACCCAGATCATAGTGACTTTTGAAAACAGCGCAAGTCACTTCTCGGCGAATTGGTGACACCCGGGTGCGGCGAGCGAGGGGTATCTCTGCCGCACCCGGGTGCGTCTAGGGGGTCAGCCGAAGAGGCTGCCGAGGCTCCCGGTGTCGAGGCTGCCGGCACCGCCGGTGCCGTTCCCGTTCCCGGAGCCGTTTCCGTTGCCTCCGCTGGACTTGGCGACGGTAAAGGTGGGGCCCTGGCTGTTGGGGAGGACGGCGTTGGTGTTGAGGGACCCGCCGAAGTGGACCGTCGTGTGCTGGGTTTCGCCGGTGGCGCAGGCTGCGGTGACGGTGAATTGCATGGTGACGGCCTTGCCTGCACTCCACTGGTTGGTCCCAAGGATCCCGGTGCCATCGACGGACCAGGAGGTGGAGTTGGGGGAGCTGATCTTGACGTAGGCGTCCTCGGCGCCGGACTTGTTCTCGACCTTGGTCGCGGCGGTGCCGTTCCAAGCGGCGGTGCCGTCGACGTAGTCCAGGCAACTCGGGACGACCTGCTTGACTTGGTAGAAGAACTCGACTGCCACTCGTCGCTGGAAGTTGGTGGTCAGGGTGATGGTGTCACCGACCTTCGGCGTCTCATCGCTGACTGTCATCGTCAGCTTGACGTTCTGCCCGGTCCAATCGGTGGGGTTCGCCGAAGCGCTGGCGGCGGCCAGCGACATGGCGGCCAGGGCCGCGGCGCCGGTGCCGAGGCCGGTGGCCAGTCGGGTGCGGTTGATGTTCATGGTTC
>CAZEOP010000201.1:0-5934 GCA_964513715.1 uncultured Gordonia sp. | reverse complement strand
CTCCAACTTCCTGCTCTGGCAGTCGGCGTACGCGGAGATGGTCTACCAGGAGAAGCTGTTCCCCGACTTCGACCGGCGCGACCTGTGGGCCGCCTGCCTGGAGTACGCGAAGCGCGACCGGCGGTTCGGCAGCGCCTGACATGGCGACCGATCCGGATGCCGACCGGCTCGTGATCGCCGTCGCCGACCCGGGCTCCGAGCCGGCGCGGTCCGCGATCGCGAGCTATTTCGCCGAACTCGAAGAACGGTTTCCCAGCGGCTTCGTCGGCGTGGACCCGGCCGACGGCGCCGATTACCGTCCGCCGTCGGGCACTTTCGTCCTGGCAACCGTCGACGGCCAGGCCGTCGGCTGAGGTGCGGTGCGCACCATCGGCGACGGGATCGGCGAGATCAAGCGGATGTGGGTGCGCCCGGACCGGCGCGGCCTGGGGCTGGGCGGACGGCTGCTCGATGAGCTGGAGAAGTGCGCCAGCGGGCTGGGGTTCGATGTGGTCCGGCTGGACACCAACGGCACCCTTGCCGAGGCGATCGCCCTGTACGGCCGTCGCGGGTACCTGGCGATCGGTCGGTACAACGACAACTCCTATGCGACGCACTTCTTCGAGAAGAGTCTGTAGGCCGGTGCGGCGCATGGGAGGCTGTGCCTGAAACACCGCGGTCGCGTCCGCTGAGTAGCCGATAATCAAGCAGCCGAGAACTCAAGCACCCGAGCTCCCGAGAACTCGAGCATTTGGCGAGGAGAGTCCATGAAGACCAGGACCAGGCGGTGGACCACCGTTGCGCTGACCGCGGTGCTCGTCGCCGTCGTCGGTGCGTGCGGTGGGGCGAATGCACCGGAGCCGTCCGCGTCGTCGCCGATCGGCGGGCAGGTGATCGCGCCGGTGACGATGAGTGTGGCCGAGCTGCCCGGTGCGGTCGTCGAGCTCGTGGTGGGGCAGGTGCTCAACATCAACACGGGCGTGACGCCGGTGGATGCCTACACCGGGGCGGTCGAGGACCCGAAGGTCGCGGAGTTCGTCAAGGGCCGCGACGACGGCAGCGCCAAGTTCAATCCGGGGATCACCGCGCTCGCGCCGGGCAGCACCGGCGTGATCCTGTCGAGCGACCGGGACGGCAGCACCCCGCGCCGGTTCACGGTGAACGTGACGCCGCGCTCCTGACCGGAAGCGGCTTCGACGCGACGAGACTCGACCGGCGAGGGGCGCCGTGGTGCCCGGCTCAGGCGTCCGGGCTCATGTTCGCCAGCAGCCCGGTGAGCCGTTCTTCCAGCGCGGCCGCGTTCAAGCCGGCGCCGGTGAGGGGACCGGATCCGTCTTCGGTCTCGAGCAGCGCCAGCAGCAGGTGCTCGGTGCCGATGTAGTTGTGGCCCAGCCGGAGGGCGTGGCGGAAGGTCAGCTCCAGTCCCTTCTTGGCCGCGGTGTCGAAGGGGATGAGGGCGGGGATCTCGGCGGCGGCCGGCGGCAGTGCGGCTTGGAGTGCCGCGGTGAGCGCGTCGAGGTCGGCGCCGTCTTCGCGGATCAGTGCGACGCCGAGTGACTCGGGGTCGTCGAGGATCCCGAGCGCCAGGTGCGCCGGTGTCACGAGGTCGTTGTCGTTGTCCTTGGCGATGGTGTGGGCCGCGGCGACGGCCGTCCGCGTCCGCGGGGTGAAGGCGTTGAAGCCCTGTTTCGGATCGAGGTCCGGCGGTGTCCCGGGGTCCTTCGGGGTGAAGCGTTTCTGCGCGGCCTGTTTGGTGACGCCCATGCTCGCGCCGATCTCCGACCACGACGCACCCGAGCGCCGGGCCTGATCGACGAAGTGCCCGATCAGGTGATCGGAGAGTTCGCCGAGGTGATCGGCCGCGAGCATCGCGTCGGTCAGCTGATCGAGGGGATCGTCGTGGACCTTGGTGATGGCCGAGATCAGATCGTCGAGGCGGACGGGCGGGTTGATGGGGTTCTCGGTGGGCGTCATGCGTCAACCGTAAGTTGACGAAGGCAATTCGTCAACCATTGGTTGACGCCCGCGGTTGAGGTTGTCCGTGGATCGGGCGCGACCGCCGATCAAGCGCGCCCGCCGATCGAGTCTTTGCGTAGACCGAGCGCGCCCGCCGATCGGGCCCGTCCGTGGATCGAGCCCGTCCGTGGATCGAGCGCAGTCGAGATCACTCAGCGGGCGCAGGAGGCGCAGGTGCCGAAGATCTCCAGGGTGTGTGAGACGTCGCGGAAGCCGTGGGCGGCGGCGGTGGACGCCGCCCACTTCTCGACGGTCTCGGCCTGGATCTCGACGGTGGTCCCGCAGTCGCGGCACACCAGGTGATGGTGATGGTCGTCGGAGCAGTGCCGGTAGCGGGTCTCGCCGGAACCGTCCCAGATCGCGTCCACCTGACCGGCGTCGACCAGCGCCTGCAGGTTGCGGTAGACGGTGGTGAGGCCGATGGAGTCGCCGCGGGCGACGAGCAGGTCGTGCAACTGCTGTGCGGACAGGAAGTCGTCGGTCTGGGTCAGCAGGTCGGCGATCGCGGCACGTTGACGGGTGGTGCGCTGGCCGGTGACCGGCTTCGGGCGACTCATGACCGTGCTTCCAGTCGGGTGGATTCCCGCCCCGGGGAATCCGGGGGCCCGGCGTGGTGGCCCTCGGTGGCGTGAGTCAGCGCGTCGGTGACGATGTGGGCGATGTGATCGTCGACCAGGACGTACTCCACCTCGCGGCCGCGCCGGTGGCCGGCGACCACGCCCGAATTCTTGAGGACCTTCAGGTGCTGGCTCACCTGCGGCTGGTTGAGGTGCAGCGCGTCGACCAACTCGTGAACGCACATCGCGCGCTCTCTGAGGGAGAGCACGATGGCGACGCGCGCGGGTGCGGACAGGGCGCGGAGCAGGTCGCCGGCCGCGGCGATGTCGGCGGCGCTGGGCCGTGCGGAGGCGATGTCGGAGTGGGTCACCGGCGGTTCCTTTCCGGGGGAGTTTCGCCCTGATATTATCGACATTCATTATCGTTACACTCCGGTGCGGGCCGAGACCCGGTCCTGATGCCGCCCGGGATACCCTGTAGGCGTGCGTCGCGTGCGCTGTGTTCCGTGCGCGTGACCTGCGAGTCGCCATCCTTCAACCGGGAGATCAGTCAGCCGTGGCCGTGCAGTCCAAAGTCGAAGCCGTCGTCAACCTCGCGAAGCGTCGCGGCCTGGTGTACCCGTGCGGTGAGATCTACGGCGGCACGCGCTCGGCCTGGGACTACGGGCCCCTCGGTGTGGAGTTGAAGAACAACATCAAGGACCAGTGGTGGCGCGCGATGGTCACCTCGCGGGACGACGTCGTCGGCCTCGACTCGTCGGTGATCCTGCCGCGCGCGGTGTGGGAGGCGTCCGGCCACGTCGACGTCTTCACCGACCCGCTGGTCGAGTGCACCAATTGCCACAAGCGCCACCGCCAGGATCACCTGCAGGAGGCGTACGCGGAGAAGAAGGGCATCGACAACCCGGACGACGTGCCGATGAGCGAAGTGGTGTGTCCGGACTGCGGTGCGCGCGGGCAGTGGACCGAGCCGCGCGAGTTCTCCGGCCTGCTCAAGACCTTCCTCGGCCCGGTGGCCGACGAGGAGGGCATGCACTACCTGCGGCCGGAGACCGCGCAGGGCATCTTCATCAACTTCAAGAACGTGATGACCACGTCGCGCAAGAAGCCGCCGTTCGGCATCGCGCAGATCGGCAAGAGCTTCCGCAACGAGATCACGCCGGGCAACTTCATCTTCCGCACGCGCGAGTTCGAGCAGATGGAGATGGAGTTCTTCGTCAAGCCGGGCGAGGACGAGCAGTGGCACGAGTACTGGATCAAGAACCGCTTCGACTGGTACGTCGACCTGGGCATCGATCCGGAGAACCTGCGACTGTTCGAGCACCCGCTGGAGAAGCTCTCGCACTATTCCAAGGGCACCACCGACGTCGAGTACAAGTTCGGTTTCTCGGGCAACCCGTGGGGTGAGCTGGAGGGTGTCGCCAACCGCACCGACTTCGACCTGTCGACGCACTCCAAGCACTCGGGCGAAGAGCTGAACTACTTCGACCAGGCCACCGGTGAGCGGTACACGCCGTTCGTCATCGAGCCGGCGGCCGGCCTCGGCCGGTCGATGATGGCCTTCCTGTGCGATGCGTACGCCGAGGAGGAGGTGCCCAACGCCAAGGGTGGCACCGACGCTCGGACCGTGCTCAAGCTGGACCGGCGCCTGGCCCCGATCAAGGCCGCGGTGCTGCCGCTGTCGAAGAAGGACGAGCTGGCACCGGCCGCGCGCGGCCTGGCCGACGACCTGCGCAAGCACTGGGCCATCGAGTACGACGATGCGCAGAGCATCGGCAAGCGTTACCGCCGTCAGGACGAGATCGGCACGCCGTTCTGCGTCACGGTCGACTTCGACACCCTCGACGACCGGGCCGTCACCATCCGCGAGCGCGACAGCATGTCGCAGGAGCGCGTGGGGCTGGACTGGGTGGTCGAGTACCTGGCCGGCAAGCTCGTCGGCGCCTGACGGCCGACTCCGATCGCCCGACGTCTGCCCGAGAGGATCGGCCCGCTGTGAATCCGAACTTCGTGATGTTCTTCAGCAGCGTGCTGATGTTCATCGCCGCCGCGATGATGGTCGGGCAGAAGGAATGGACGATGCTGGCCGTCGTGCTTCCCGTCTGGCTGGTGATCCTCGGCATCTGGCTGTACCGACGCCAGACGAGGTAGGTCGCCTCGGCGCGTCGGGTTCGACGTCGGAGCAGACACTCGGAGGCGGCCGGATGACCCGCGCCGGGCTGCCACCGGGCAGTCGTGGTCCGCGATGCCGGCCGGTCACCGGACCGGGCGGGTGTGCGGGGCGCGGGTCATCGTTGCCCGCGGTCTTTCTGTATGGACTTGTCAAAGAACGCATCGCGCCGGAAGTTGTTGTCCGGCACTGGGATTGAAGGTGCTTCGCTCGATCGGTGGTGTGCGGAGGGGATCTCGACTGCGCTCGATCACCGAAATGGGGGCTCGATCGCTGGAATAGCGGCTCGATCGAGGGAATAGGAGCCCGATAACCGGACCAAGGGCTTGATCACCGGAGTGAGGATTGATCTCGGTGGGCCGATCTCGACTGCGCTCGACCCGCGAACGGGGTTCGATCCGCGAAGGGGGATCGAACCGCGAACCGGGACTCGATCCGCGAACGGTCAGGAGGCAGTGGGCAGGATCGTCATGGTTCTCCTGTTGTCGGCGCGCAGGGGTTCGCGAGGGCGGTGGGGGTGGTCGGGGTCGACCGGAGGAAGGAACCAGGGGTGCCGGTCGTGGCCGAGGAACACTTCCCAGCCGCCGTGGTGGATCAGGGTGTGGTGCCGGCGGCAGAGCAGGACTCCGTTGTCCAGGCAGGTCGGGCCGCCGTGCTGCCAGTGCTGCATGTGGTGGGCGTCGCACCAGGACGGCGGTAGTCCGCAGCCGGGGAAGGCGCAGCCCCCGTCGCGGATGGCCAGGGCCTTGCGCAGGCCGGGCGGGAACAGGCGGTGCTCGGTGTGCACATCCAACGGCACACCCTCGGCGTCGAGTAGCGCGAGGGCCACCGAGGCGTCACACAGCACCAGCTCGGCGGTACGCACCGAGACCGGACCGGTGAAACCGAGGGTCGGGACCTGCCCGACCGTTTGATCGAGGTCGGCCAGTGGCACCTCGATCAGCCGGCTGCCATCGGTGGAGGCCCGTGCGTCGATCGGCCGCTCACTGACGGTGATCGTCGCCGGAACCAGCAGCGTCGCGTGCGGCAGGACACCGCCGGACTCGGGCCGCTCAGACCGCGACAGATAGGTGCGCACCAGCTGGGTGAAACCATCCGCGCGGCGCCGACGGGTCGACCGGGTGTCGGCCGATCCATCCGGTTCGGGCGTCGGCCGAGTCAACGGATCCAGTGCGGCATACAGTTCCTCCCCGGCCAGGACATCGAGGTCCA
>CAZEOP010000200.1:0-5939 GCA_964513715.1 uncultured Gordonia sp. | reverse complement strand
GCTCGGCGAAGTACTGCACCATGTCGTTGCGCTCGGGCTCGCCGTGCACCAGCACGTCCAGGCCGATCTGCTCCTGCAGGGCGATCACCGCGGCGATCTCCGCCTCCATCGCGCTGCGGTACTGCTCGGCGGTGAGCTCGCCGCGCCGGCGCTGCTCACGGGCCTTGCGGATGTCGCCGGTCTGCGGGAACGAGCCGATGGTGGTGGTGGGCAGCTTCGGCAGCGCCAGCGCCGCCTGCTGGGCGGTGCGACGCTCCGCGGCGTCCCCGCGGCGTCGGTCGGCGTCGGTCAGCGCGGCCAGCCGGTCGCGGACCGCGGTGACGTGCACCCGCGGGTCGGTCGCCCGCGAGGCCAGCGCGTCGCGGGCGGCGTCGAAGGCTGCCGCCTGCGAGTCCCGGCCGTCGGCCAGGGCGCTGGCGAGCGCGGCGACCTCGTCGAACTTCTCCGCGGCGAAGGCCAGCCAGCCGCGCAGAGCATCGTCGAGGCCCTCTTCGGGGGCCAGGGTGTAGGGGACATGCAGGGTGGAGCACGAGGTGCCCACCGCCAGCTCGCCGACGTGCGCGCGCAGGTCGGTCAGCGTCGCCAGCGCCGCGTCCAGGTCGGTGCGCCAGATGTTGTGGCCGTCCACCACGCCGGCGACGACCAGCTTGCCGCCCAGGCCCGCGGCCTTGACGGTCGCGGCCGAACCCTCCACCAGGTCGACGCCGATGCCCTCGACACCGGTGCGGCCCAGGGCTGCCAGCGAGGCGCCGGCGTCGCCGAAGTAGGTCTGCACCAGGATCTCCGGGCGGTCGGCGAGGTTGGCCAGGCGGGTGTAGACGCCCTCGGCCAGCTCGGGCAGGCCGTCGCCGGTGCTGCGCTCGGTCTTGGTGTCGGTCACCAGGATCGGCTCGTCCAGCTGGACCCACTGCGCGCCGGCGGCCTTCAGCTCGGCCAGCAGCTGCTCGTAGAGGGGCAGCAGGTCGTCGATCCGCGTCAGGGGCTCGGCAGCGGCAGTGACATGCGGCCCGCTCGCTGCGCTCCCGGCGCCGGCGACTGCTTTGGACAGTCCCAGGAAGGTGATCGGGCCGATGATGACCGGGCGGGCCGGGACGCCGTCGGCTACGGCCTCGGCGAGTTCGGCCAGCACCTTGGTGGAGTCCAGGGTGAAGGCGGTGTCCGGGCCGATCTCCGGGACCAGGTAGTGGTAGTTCGTGTCGAACCACTTGGTCATCTCGAGCGGCGTGATGCCGTTCTCATTCGACCCGCTCGCTGCGCTCCCGGCGTCGCCGGCGCCGCGGGCGGCTGCGAAGTAGCGGTCCAGCGGATCGGCGATGCCGGCCACCCGGGGCGGGAGCGCGCCCAGCAGCACGGCGGCATCGAGCATCTGGTCGTAGTAGCTGAAGGTGTTGACCGGAATCGAATCCAGTCCGGCGGCGGTCAGCCGGTTGCGGTCGGCGCGGCGCAGCTCGGCGGCGACGGACTCCAGCTCGGCGGCGTCGATGCGGCCGGCCCAGTAGCCCTCGACGGCGCGCTTGAGTTCGCGGTCCGCGCCGATCCGTGCGGTACCCGGGACAGTGGTGGTGAAACCCATTTCTTCGTGTTCTCCGATGGTGACGTGCGACGACGAGCGCCCATTCGGGGGGAGACGAAGAGCCCAGGGAGATACCTGCTTCGACTCCGCCCGGTCCACGAGGCGTCCGCCACCCGGCGCGGCGCGCCGGGTACAACAGGCAGGTCTTCGGGCTCACCGGCACGCGCGGGGGAGATCACCGGGATCCCCTGCACATCTACTGGCCGTCGCTTCCCAGACGCTCATGCATCCAGTGCGTGGTTACGGCGGTCGTTCCGGTATACCGCTGCGGGACAGCTCCGGAGTCTCACCGGATTCCCTCTCGCGAGTCCCCTTGCGGGGCAAGACGACTCGCTCGGCGTCCGCGCGGTCGCAGGGGCTCCTGACATGACGACGCAGCGGACGAACCAATTGCGAGGTTCAGTGTAGGCAGCCCGGACACCGGGTGTCACGACGGCATCGGCGGGTGAGTTTAATTCGAGCGCCGACTTGACATCTCACGGTGCAGAGCTGTGAGCGGGTGGCTTCGACACCGGCTCGGCTAGCGCCTCGCCGGGTGGTTCCTGAGCGCAGTCGAAGGGCTCAGCCGGCGGATATGGCTACCGGGCTCAGCCAGCGGATATGGCCGAATGCGGGAGGGGGCTCCGAGGCGGGTGACCCCGCGGGTGGTCACGCGCCTCGGAGATCCCCGGCGAGTCAGCCCTTGATCGCCTTGATGATGGCGGGGCGCAGGTCGGCGGCGGCGATGATCGCATCGGCCGAGCCGACCTGGACCGCGCGCTCGATGGAGTGCACCGCGTCGAACTCGGCGGCCACCTCGGCCAGCTTCTCGGCCCGCACGGAGGCGCGGACGTCCTCCAGCTCGGCCGCGATGCCGGCGTAGTCGGTGTCGGAGACCACCTCGATGCGCTTCTGCAGCTCCTGCACCCGCGGGTCGTGCTCGGTGCGGGTGCGCACCTCGCCGGCGAAGACGACGGCCGCGGCCGGCGCACCGCCGAGCACCGAGGCGAACGAGCCCTCGATGGCCAGCACCGTCATGTTCGGGTTCAGGGCCTTGGAGAAGACCACGAAGGCGCCGCCGTGGTAGCGGGAGATGACGCAGAAGACGATGGGGCCGTCGAAATTGACGATGGCCCGGCCGATCTCGGCGCCGTATTCCAGCTGCAGCTTGCGCATCGACTCGGGGGAGCCGTCGAAGCCCGACAGGTTGGCCAGCACCACCACGGGGCGGTTGCCGCTGGCCGCGTTGATCGCGCGAGCCGCCTTCTTGGACGACTGCGGGAACAGCGTGCCGGCGCTGAACGAGTCCGGGCCGTCGGTCGGCACGAAACCGCGCCGCGGCACCGGCTTGGACTCGATGCCGATCAGGGTCACCGGCTGCCCGCCCAGGTGGGTGTCGGACACCACCACGGTCTCGGCGTCGGCCATGCCGGCCCAGCGCTCGGGCATCGGATGGTCCTGGTCGGTCACCGCGCGCATCACGGCGCGGATGTCGAAGGGCTTCTTGCGATCCGGGTTGGCCTCGGCGGAGAAGATGGCGCCGACGGTCGCGAAGTCGCTGCCCTCCATCTCGTGCGGGAAGTCCGAGATGTCACGGTCGATCGGGTCGGCGGTGACGGCCGGTCGCGGTCCGTCCTCGCCGGGTGCGATGTAGCTGTGCGCGTAGTGCGACATCAGCACGCCGATCGCGGCGGTGAGGTTCGGCGCCCAGTACTGCGCCTCGCCGTTCGGGCCCATCACGCGGTCGTAGCCGCCGATACCGAAGTTGTCCTCGGCCGAGACACCGCCGGAGAAGTCCAGCGCCTGCTTACCGGTCAGCACCATCGACGAATCCGGGGTCATCACCAGGATGCCCTTGGTGTGCATCATCATGGTGGCCTCGGCGTTCCAGTACGCCTGGCCGCCGACGTTGATGCCGGTGACGACGATGTTGATCTCCCCGCCGTCCTGGGTGAACTCGATGATCCGGCGCAGTGCGGCGGCCACCCAGTCCAGGTTCTCGGTGCCCGAGCCCATCTCGACGGCCGCGCCCGAGGACAGCGCGTACCACTCGAGCGGGACCCGGAGTTTCTCGGCCAGGTCGAGCGCCGCGATCAGCCGCGCGCACTCGGCCTCCTTGAGCGCACCGAGCGCCTTGGTCGGATCGGACAGGGCGACGACGCGGGTGATCCCCTCGGGGAACTTGGCGGTGGCCGTCGAGACGGTGCCGACGATGAGGGCGGCGGTGTTGGCGCCCTTCGGCCGGTCCACCGGAACCAGTGCGCCCGCGGCGTCGAGGTCGTATTCGGTGAAGTCGCCCAGGATGTCCGTCAGCTCGTACGGGTAGACGGTGTTGCGGCGCGCGGCGCGCAGCACCTTCTGCCGGTACTCGTCGACCGGCTCGATCGGCGAATCGTCGGGCTCCTCGACACTGACCTGCGCCTGGCCGGCTGCGTCGAAGTCGACGGTGACGGCCACCTTCGACAGCTCGCCGGTCTCCTGGTCGCGGTGCCGGGCGATCAGCAGGATCTCCTCCAGGCCCGCACCGTCGGTGGACGCCGCGGTGCCGAGGGTGTGCTGCACCACGCGGCCGATCTGGGCGCGGGAGACCTCCAGCGGCGGCCAGATGTACATGACGATCCGGTTGGTGTTGAACCGCTTGGACGACGGCCGCTTGGCCTGCGCGCGGCGGATCGAGTCGACGCACGCCTCGAAGGCGCGCTCGGCGGTCGGCAGGGTCAGCAGGTTGCCGTCCTGCTGCACGGCCGTCAGATCGCGCACCTGGGTGAAGGCGATCAGCCGGTCGTCGGCCGGGTTCGCCTTGGCCACCGCCCGGTAGAGGTAGACCTCTTCGTCGTCGGACGAGCGCAGCCGGGTGACGTTGAACTTGCGCAGCCGCTCCATCTGCATGCGCTGCGCGATGTACGGGTGCAGGCCGCGGATCAGCCGGTCCTCACTCATCCCGGTCGCGGTCGGCCGGAAGGTGAAGTGGTGATGCATGGTCTCGTCCTTGGCGCCGGCCACGGTCACCGTCACGCGGTGGACCTGGTGCGGCAGCGACCGGGCGCTGACCACGTCGTGCAGCAGCCGGGCCATCTCGTCGAGATCCTCGGGCTGGTCGTCCCAGCGGACGTAGACGTCGGCGTCGATCGACGCGGCGCCGTCGGCCAGCTCGGCCAGGCCGCACATGGCGGTGTCCAGACCGGAGAAGCCGGTGGCCGCCGACACCAGCACGCTGCCGCCGCGCTGGGCCATCACGAAGGTGACGCCGCCGGCCCGATGGGTGGCCACGCCGGACAGGCCCTTGTTGCCGTAGTAGCGGCGCGTCAGCACCTCCAGCATCACGGCGTTGTCGAGGGAGTCGTCGGCCAGTCGGCGGCTGAGCACGCGGACCAGCGGCTCGGTGCTCTTGACCATCTCGGCGATCCGCTCGTCGCGGTCGGACGCATCCGGCTGCGCATCGAGGTAGGTCAGGTCGCTGTCGATGGCGGCGTAGACGCGCTCGCGGGTGCGCAGCAGCCGCGGGCGGCCGTACCAGGCGTACAGCACGCCGCGAGCCAGGTCGGCGATCGCCGGGAACCGGGTCTGGGTGGCCCCGACCAGATGCTCGACGACCTGGCCGACGTACTCGCGCTGTTCGGCGGCGGGCGGCGGCTCCTTCATCCAGCGGCGCAGCAGGGTCGCGATGCCCGGAGCCACGTCGTCGTCGAGCCGGCCCAGGGCCAGGAAGATGCGGAAGACCGCGTTCTCCAGATCTTCGGAGCGCTCCAGATCGTCCACGTCGTAGTGGGCCAGTGCCGCGGCCAGCTTGGTGCGGAAGACCTCGGGCGTGCCGGCCAGTTCGGTGTCCAGGCTCTGCAGGTAGGTGTGCAGGTGCTCGCGGGCCGAGTGCACGCGCTCGCCCAGATCGTCCTCGGACGGGCGGCGGCGGGCCAGCTCGGCCAGATCGGCGAAGACGCCGACCAGCTCCACTTCCTCGGCGAGCGTGGTCTGCCCGTCGTCGACCAGCGCCTGGCGGACCTGCAGGTAGTCCTCGAGCAGGCCGGAGTCGTCGAGGTCGGTGTCGAAGCCGAGCATCAGCGAACGCAGATCCTCGCGCTGGCGGGCGGCCCGCTCGGCCAGGTCGACGTCTTCGGGCGCGGACGGCAGATCGAGGACGGCGTCGTCGCCACCGGTGGCATCGGCGGCGTCGTCGTCGCCGAGGGGCTCCAAGCGCAGCAGCGGCGCCCCGGTGCCCACCTGGGCGCCGACGTTCACCACGCACTCCTTGAGGCGGGCGGCGAACGGTGCGCGCAGCACCGTCTCCATCTTCATCGACTCCAGCACCAGGACCGGATCGCCGGCCTGGACCTGGGCGCCGACCTCCAGCGGGGTGGCGATGACCAGTGCGGGGGCGGGGGAGCGGACC
>CAZEOP010000199.1:0-5983 GCA_964513715.1 uncultured Gordonia sp. | reverse complement strand
GGTGCGCGGCCGCATCGCGTCCATCGACGCGCTGATCGACATCGAGACCGGCGAGCCCGTCGGCGCGGCGGACCGGCTCGAGGTCAACGACGTCGCCGAGGTCACCGTCGAGCTGGCCTTTCCGCTGCCGGTGGAGGCATACCGCGCCGGCGGCCAGGTGGGCGCGTTCCTGCTGGTCGATTCCGGCACCGGCGACACGCTCACGGCGGGCCTGGTGAGGTGACGGCGCTGATCCTCGTCGCCCACGGGTCGCGGCACCCGGGGGCGCGCCCGTGCCTCGAGGGTCTCGCCGACGCCGTCGCCGAGCGGCTGCCGAGCGCCGAGGACGTCCGCGTGGCGTGGCTGGAGCTGGCGGAGCCCTCGCTCGGCGAGTTGTGCGGGGAGTTCGCCGCACGCGGCATCCGAGACGCCGTCGTCGTGCCGCTGCTGTTCACCGAGGCCTTCCACCGCACCGTCGACCTGCCGGCGCAGGCTGCCGCGGCGGAGGCGACCAGCGGGGTGAGCCTCGACGTCCGCGAGGGCATCGGCCTCGGCGGCGGCGTGAAGGATGCCGTCGTCCGCTCATTCCATGCGGCGGGAGGCCGTCCCGGCGACGACGTCGTGCTCGTGGCCGTCGGGTCGTCGTCGGCCGCCGCCAACGATGCCGTGCACCGCTTCGCCGAAGGGCTCGGCGCGACCGCCGCGTTCGCGGTCGGTGCCGGGCATCCGCGGGCGGGGGAGGCGCTGGCGCCGGGCGCCGTCGCGCTCCCGTTGTTCACCGCCCCCGGGCTGCTGTGGGACCGAGTGCGCGACCGGGCCAAAGCCATCGGCGTGACCTGCGGAGAGCCGCTCGGGGAGCTCCTCGTCGACCGTGTCTGCGAGATTGCGCATAAAGTGATTGAATAAAACAATCAGTGGCATGTTAGCTTCCTGTCAATCCCGGGCGATAGCCTGAAAACGGTAGACACAGGAGGCGCGAATGTCCGTGAAGAAGGTCGTCGTCGGAGTGGTGGCCGTGGGGTCACTGACCCTCGGCGCGTGTGGATCGGGAGGCGCCGACGACGGCGGCCATCCCGCGACGCTCAAGCTGGCGGACAAGGACACCGCCGACAACTTCCACCCGGCCTCGGGGTACGGGCAGACCGGCATCAGCCCCATTTACGACGGCCTGCTGCGGCCCGACCCGTCGTCCGGCCCCGACCGCATTCCCGACCTCGTGCCGGCGCTGGCCGCCGCGGAGCCGGAGCCCAACGCCGACGCCAGCGAGTGGACGGTGAAGCTGCGCGAGGGCGTGACCTTCCACGACGGCACCGCCTTCGACGCCGCCGACGTCAAGGCCACCTACGACGTCGCCCGCGATGCGTCGACCGGATCGAAGGTCTCCGTGCGCTACGACCTCATCGACGAGGTCCGGGTCGTCGACGACTCCACCGTCACCTTCGAGCTGGCCCACCCCTACGCCGGCTTCGACTCCCGCCTGACGCTGGCCATCGCGCCGTCCGAGCTGGTGGCCGAAGGTGACGTGGTCAACGGCCCGCTCGGCGACAAGCCCGTGGGCACCGGCGCCTACGAGGTCACCGAGCGCACCGGCGACCTGGTCCGCTACACGGCCAACGACGCCTACTGGGACGGCAAGCCCGAGGTCGGCGAGTTCCTGGTGACGCTGGCCGCCGACGACGCCGCCCGCGCCCAGCGAGTGGCCTCCGGCGAACTCGACGGCGCTCACGTGCCGCCGTCGATGGCGGGGAACTTCGAGGGCCGCGATGGCGTCGAGGTGGTCACCGCGACCACCGCCGACTGGCGCGGGATTTCCCTGCCGAAGCATCCGTTCCTCGAGGACCCGGCCGTCCGCCGCGCCCTGAACATCGCCGTCGACCGCGACGCCATGGTGTCGGGCCCGCTGCTGGGCAAGGGCCGCGCGATCTCCACCGCGCTGCCCGCGATCTACGGTGACTCGCACAACCCCGACGCCGTGTTCGCCCACGACGTCGCCGAGGCCGAGCGCATGCTCGATGACGCCGGCTGGGCCAAGGGCGCCGATGGCGTCCGCGAGAAGGACGGCGTGCGCGCCGAAATCCCGCTGTACTACTCCGGTGACGACACCCAGCGCCGCGACCTGGGCATCGAGTTCTCCGCGCAGATGGAGCGCATCGGCGTGAGCTTCCCGACGACCGGCTCGACGTGGGACGACATCACCCCGCGCCTGGGCGAGGCGGCCGCCGTCCTCGGCGGCGGCTCCGCGCCGTGGGACGAGGACATGATGTCCTACGACCTGTTCCACACCCGCGAGGCCGACACCTCGGAATACTCCAACCCCGGCGACTACGGCAGCGCCGAACTCGACGCGAAGCTCGACGAGGCCCGCCGTGCCACCGACGACTCCGAGCGCGCCCGCCTGTACCGCGAGGTCCAGGAGCTCTACGTGGACAACCCGTCGAACATCTTCCTGGCCACCGTCGACCACGTGTACCTGGCCAAGGAAAACAAGTGGAAGCGCGGGGACACCATCCTCGAACCGCACATCCACGGCGCCACCTGGGGCCCGTGGTGGAACCTGCGGGACTGGACCAAGTGAGCGGTTTCCTCGACCACCGGGACAATCTCGACGGCCTCGGCCGGATGGTGGCCGTGCGCACGGCGATCATCGCCGTGACCACGGTGTTCGTGTCCTTCGTGATGTTCGGTCTGGCGGCGCTGTCGCCGTTCGACCCGCTGGCGTCGTACCTGGGCACCGGCTACGCCGAATTGACCGAGGCCGAACGCGCCGACGTCGCCGCGGCCATCGGGGCGGATCTGCCGTGGCGGCGCCAATGGCTGGATTGGATCGCGGGGGTGTTCACCGGCGACCTGGGTTTCTCGCGGTCCTACGGCCGTTCGGTCATCGACGTCCTGTCGGAGCGCCTGCCGTGGACGATCCTGCTGTCCGCGACGGGCATGGCCATCGCGGTGATCATCGCCGTGACGCTGGGCACGTGGGCCGGCCGCCGCCCCGGTGGCGTCGTCGACCGGGCAATCGTGGCGCTGGGCGTGTTCATCGGTGCGACGCCGTCGTTCATCTACGCCCTCGGCGTGGTCATGATCTTCGCGGTCACGCTGAACGTCATCCCCGCGGGCGGGGCGTCGCCGATCGGCGAGGCGCCCTCGCTGCACACCGTCGGTCCCCACCTCGTCGCCCCGGCGCTGGTGCTGGCCGTGACGCAGCTGCCGTGGCCGCTGCTGGCGGTGCGGCAGGCGACGGTCGAGGCCATCGGCTCCGACGCCGTGGAGAACGCCCGCGCCCGCGGCGTGCCCCACGGCGTGGTGCTGCGCCGCCACATCGCCCCCATGTCGCTGATGCCGCTGGTCACCCTCGTCGGCGGCCGGCTGTCGGAGCTCGTCGTCGGCGCCGTCATCGTCGAGGCCGTGTTCAGCTGGCCGGGTTTGGCGGAAGCGACCGTCGAATCGGCGAAGTCCGTCGACTTCCCGCTGCTCGCGGCGACGACCGTGCTGACCACCGTCCTGGTCATGGGCGGCAGCCTCGTCGCCGACGTGGCCTACAAACTCCTTGACCCGAGAGTGAGGGACGTCTGATGCGGTTCCTGCGCTACCTTCCCCTGGCGGTCCTTCTCCTTTACGCCTTCCTCGTCCCGCTCATCTGGGCCGAGCCGACCGCCGATTTCTCCCGTGCCCTGCTGCCCCCGGGCGGCGAGTGGATCGCCGGCACAGACCACTACGGCTTCGACCTGTGGGCCCGCACCGCCGCCGGCCTGCGCGTGTCCCTGTTCATCGGTCTCGTGTCGGCGTGCGCGGCCACCGCGATCGGCCTGGTGGTCGGGTTGGCCGCCGCCGTCCGCGGCGGCTGGGTCGACCGCGTGCTCATGCGCGGCACGGATGCCGTCAACTCCATCCCGCACCTGATCCTCAGCGTCGTCATCGTCGCGCTGTTCCGCGGTTCGGTCCCGGCGCTGGTCCTGGCGATCGCCCTGACGCACTGGCCGCAGGTCGCCCGCGTCGTCCGCTCGACGGTGCTGGCCGTGCGCGAATCCGAGTTCGTCGCCGCCGCCCGCGGCGCCGGTGCCAGGGGCTCGAGCGTCCTGGTCGGGCACCTGCTGCCGGTGGCGGCGGGGCAGGCGGTCATCGCGATCGTCATGCTCACCCCGCATGCGGTCTGGCACGAGTCCGCACTGTCCTTCCTGGGCCTGGGTCTGCAGCCCGATCAGCCGTCGCTGGGCACGCTGCTCGACCAGGCCCGCGCGGACATCATGACCGGCGCCTGGTGGGCGCTCGCCGTCCCCGGTCTGGTGCTGCTCGCCGCGTCCCTGTCCCTGCTGACTCTCGTGCCCCGTTCCATCCTGGTCGGGCATTCCGCGAAGGAGATGGCATGAACGCCCCAATCGCAGGAGTCGAGGACTTCACCCTCGCCGTCGGGGACTCGACCATCGTCCGCGACGCCACCGTCCATCTCGAGCCGGGCCGCGTCCACGGCCTCATCGGCGGCTCCGGCGCGGGCAAGTCGACCATCGGCCGCGCCATCGCCGGCCTGCGCCCCCGCGGCTCGAGCGTGACCGGCCGCATCTTCGGCGAAGGCACGGCGGGCCTGGTCCCGCAGGCCCCGGCGTCGTCGTTCACGCCGGTGCGCCGCCTCGGCCCCCAGTTGGGGGAGGTTCTCGGGGGAGATCGGGGCGTCGTCAAGCTTTTGGACCGCGTGCACCTGCAACCGGATGCCGCCCGCATGTTCCCGCACCAGCTGTCCGGCGGCATGGCGCAGCGCGCCGCGATCGCCGCAGCGCTGGCGACCGGGCGACCCGTGCTCGTCGCCGACGAACCGACGAGCGCGCTCGATCCCGGCCTCACCGCCGACGTGCTGGCGCTGCTCCGTGAGGTCGCCGACGACGGCCTCGCGGTGCTCCTGATCAGCCACGACATCGAGGATCTGCGCGTCGCAGGCGTGTGCGACGACGTCACCGTCCTGCGGCGCGGCGAGGTCGTCGAGCAGGGTCCCGCCGAGCGCGTCTTCGCCTCGCCCGGGCACGATTACACCCGCGCGCTGCTGGCCGCGCTGCCGTCCGGCGGCATGCGCCTCACCGCGCCGTATGAGAGGGGCTGACATGGCCGAATCCCAGGTTTTGTCCGCTTGCGGGGTCACCGTCGCGTTCCGGGGGCGGACCGTGCTCGACGACGTCTCCGTCGACGTCCGGCCCGGCCGCATCCTCGGACTCGTCGGGCCCAGTGGAGCGGGCAAATCGACTCTGGCGAAGGTGTTGTCGGGGCGCATCGAACCGACCGCCGGGAGCGTGATCGGCGGCGGCCCCGTACGCGTCGCGATGATCGGGCAGGCCCCGCGCGACGCGTGCGACCCGCGGTGGACGCTGCGGCGGACCATCGGCGAACCGTTCCGCATCGCCGCCGGCGGGCGCCTCGGGCGGGAGGCGTTCGGCGAGCGCGAGGCCGTCGACGCCGCCGCCGAATCCGTGCTGCTCGACGGCGAATTGCTCGGGCGCCGCCCCGGCGGCGTGTCCGACGGCCAGCTCCAGCGCGCCGTCATCGCCCGCGCCCTCGTGCAGGAGGCCCGGTTCCTCATCTGCGACGAGCCGACGTCGATGCTCGACCCCATCACCGCCGCCGGCGTCGTCGCCGTCCTCCGCGAGCGGGCCGCGGCCGGGGCGGGCGTGCTGTTCATCTCCCACGACCACCGGCTGCTCGACGCCGTCGCCGACGAGGTCATGGAGCTGGGGTAGCGGGCGCTTCGCTTGACGACGTGCCGGCGTTTCGGTGTGCGGCCCGCCCATTTGCGGGGTTGCGCCTGCCCGCGGCTCCGGCCGATTGCGAAGCGGGTGAGTGTGCGTGCCGACGGGGTCAAGGGTGAACGTTCGCAAATGAGTGTGATCCCATGCCGTGGAACATTGGACGGTGTGCATGGTGCCTGTGGTGCATAAAGTCGCCGAAACGTTGCCTCGCGTTCGATTGCGTGCCTGTCGAACACCTGTATCATGAGAGGTGAAGCAAGGAAGCAAGACAGCGAGTT
>CAZEOP010000198.1:0-6038 GCA_964513715.1 uncultured Gordonia sp. | reverse complement strand
GCTGTCGTCGGTGACCGCGCGCGACCGCGTGGTGGAGCAGGTGCAGGAGGCGGTCGCCGCCGGGGCCACCCTGCACACCGGCGGGACCGCCCTGGACCGGCCGGGAGCATTCATGGCGCCCGCCGTCCTGACCGGGGTCACCCCGGAGATGGCCGCCTACCGCGAGGAGATCTTCGGCCCGGTGGCCGTCGTCTATTCGGTGCGCGACGACGACGAGGCGGTCGCCCTGGCCAACGACGTCGACTACGGACTGTCCGGTTCGGTGTGGAGCACCGATGTGGCCCGCGCCGGCGAGGTGGCCGATCGGCTCGACGTGGGCATGGCGATGGTCAACGAGCACGGCACTTCGCTGCCCGGGCTGCCCTTCGGCGGCGTCAAGGCCTCGGGCTACGGCCGGGAGCTGGGTCCGTGGGGCCTCGGCGAGTTCGCCAACCTCCGGCTGCGCCGGGTGGCCGCCACGCGGTAGCGGGCGCCGGCCTGGTCAGAGCGGGGAGACCAGGCAGGTGCTGCTCGCGGTGGCGAGTACCGTGCCCGAAGAATCCCGGAGGTCGGCTTCGGCGAAGCAGACACGTCTTCCGGGCTTGGTGACCCAGCCTCGCGCGATGATCGCGCCGGTGCCGGCGTGAATCGGCCGCATGAAGTTGACCTTGATCTCGATGGAGCTGTAGCCGAACCCGCTGGGTAGCGTCGAATGCACTGCGCAACCGGCGGCGGAGTCCAGCAGGGTGCACGCCAGCCCCCCGTGCACCATGCCGATCGGGTTGTACACCGACTCGTCGGGCTCGCAGGTGAACTCGACGGCACCGTTCTCGGCGGCTGTCAGGCGGAACCCGACCAATTCGCCGATCGGCGGGTTGGCCTGCTCACCCCGCTGCCAGCGGGTCAGGAATTCCAGGCCGGACAGGCCGCGGCCGACGAGGGCCGCGGTCTCGCCCGGATCGGACCACGAGACGGTCTTGCTGCGGGTGGCGCCGCGCGCCGGCGAAGTGTTCGACATGAGCCGAGGCTAGCATCGCTGAGTCTGAAAAACAGACTCAGATAGGATGGGTGCATGGCGAGAGAGTGTTCGGTGGCGGCGGCGCTGTCCGTGGTCGGTGAGCAGTGGTCGCTGCTCGTGCTGCGGGAGATCGCCCTCGGGGTGCGGCGATTCGACGCCATCGCGCGCAATACGGGCGCGTCGCGGGCGATCCTTGGAGCCCGGCTGCGCAGCCTCACCGAGGCCGGTGTGCTCGAGCGGGTGGAGTACCGCGAGCCCGGCTCGCGGTCCCGCCACGAGTACCACCTCACCGGAGCGGGTCGTGAACTGCAGCCGGTCCTGACCGCGCTCATGCAGTGGGGCGACAAGTATCTGGCCGGCTCCGATGGTCCGCCGCTCGCCGTGACTCACGCCGACTGCGGAGCGCCGGTGCGCGCGACGTTGCGGTGCGCGCGCGGCCACATCCTGCCGGACACCGGTCGGGACCTCGACGTGGAGCACCGCCTGCTGCCGGACGCCGGGTCCGCCGCACGCTCCGAGTAAGGCGCGGCCGCGTTGTCGGGTCGTCCGGCTACGAGGGTGTCGTGTGCAGCGCCTGAATCGCCGCTCCGGCCAGGCGATCGGCCAGTGTGTGATCCATCTCTTCGCGAGTGAGGAGATGCCGGAAGTGGATCGGGGCCACGACGAGTTCGAGCAGGAGGCGCCCGTCGGCGTCGGGTGAGAGTTCACCGCGCTCGATCGCTCGATCGAGCATCGGCCGGAGTTCCCGCAGGCGGCTGGACCAGAATTCGTTGCGCGCCGGGCGGGTCGCCTCCGACTCGGGAAGGAACGCCAGGCTCCGGGTGAGCCCATCGCCCAGCGGGGTGCGCAGATAGTCGATGAGTTCGATCGCGAAGGCGCGCAGGTCGCCGTGCAGCGAGCCGGTGTCCGGCGCCTGTAGCAGGCGCTCGCTCACGGCGAGAAGCGCGTCGACGACCAGGTTCTCGCGCGTCTGCCAGCGCCGGTAGATCGTGCTGTCGCGGACACCCGCGCGCCGGCTGACCTCCGGAATGCCGACCTTGTCCACGCCGTCCTCCACGACCATGTCGATGACGGCCCGGTGGACGGCCTCACGCACGCGTGCCGAGCGGCCCCCGGGGCGCCGGACAGGTTCGCCATTGCTCACGACACCACGTTAACGCAGAGTACTTGCGTTTGTGTCGACGGGGTCGTACCGTCGCACAAAAGCAGAATTGTCTGCAATAACGATGACCGGAGGTTCCCCCGATGTATGTCGCAGACCTCGCCCAACGACTCGTGGTGACCGCTCGTGCCCTGACGCACAGCACCGAGGCGGCCACCCGGAGGCGCGGCCCGGAGCCGTACCTTCCGCGGTTGTTCGTCGACCGGTTCACCCACCTCGGCGGTATTGAGCACGACGAGTTTCGCCGGCAGTTGGCGGACTGCCGATCGTTCGAGGACGACCGATGGCCTGGCTACTGGGAGAACTTCGCCGACCGGCATCGCGAGGTCGCCGATGCCGCGCTCGCGCGGCTGGGCGGACCGCGCATCGGCGACCTGCTCGACGGGGGAGCGGAAGGCTGGGAAGCGGAAGGCTGGGAAGCGGAAGGCGGGGGAGCGGACGAGGCCGGCGCGTTGGGAGAATTGCTCGCGCCCGCGGTGGCGATCCTGGCCGAGCGCGGGCCGGTGGCCGACCCGGCCGCGCTGGAACGCTTCTGCGTGGCCCGCCCGGACGATGCGGACGCCGCGATCGCGCTCGACGGCCTGATCAAGGCGATGGTCTACGAGTTCGTAGCGGCGTGGCCGGGCTGGAGCCCGCTCCGGTTGCGCGCCTACGAGACCTCGCACCTGCTCGGCGAGATCCTGCTCACCGCGTTGGCGCCCGCGATGGGCGTGACGATCGAGCGGGTGGAGATTCCCGTCGGCGGCGGTGATCGGGTGCGTGGCTACTTGATGCTGCCCGGCGGCGTGGATCGGCCTCCGGTGGTGCTCGTCACCAACGGCGTCGAAGGAACGCTGGCCGAAGCCTTCCTGCCGCTCCTGAAGTACCGCGCAGACGGTCTCGCCGTGTTCGTCATGGAGATGCCGGGCACCTACTCGTCCCGCGAGGTGCTGTCTCCCGCCGCCGAACGCGTCTACCGCAGAGTCATCGACTTCCTCGCCGAAGAGCCGCGGGTGGACGGCGATCGGATCGGGATGATGGGGATCAGCTTCGGCGGCTATTGGGCCACACGCCTGGCGGCGGTCGATTCACGCTTGCGCGTCGCGGTCGCTAACGGAGCGCCCACACGCCGGAGCTTCCGACCATCCGCCTCCATCGGGCTGCCCGAGATCATGGTGTCGACTCTCCGGAATGCCACCGGTGCAGCGAACATCGCCGACACGTCGAGGAAGCTCGCCGCAATGTCACTCAGCGACTACTCGCGAATTCCCATCCCGCTGCTGGTGATCAACGGCGCCGACGACACCCTCGTCAGCACTCGGGACTCGATCGACCTGGCCATCGGCGCCCCGAAGGGTCTGCTCGTGCTCTACGACGAGGATGACCACTGCGCGATGGGACATGCGGAGGAATGGGCGCGACTGGCCCAGGACTTCCTCCGCGGTCACCTGCTCCCCGCCGACGAGAACCCCGCCGCTACCCCGTGGCTCGGCTACTCGACATAATCGTCGACCGCCGCGGCCTGGCTGACCTGCCGCTGACGGCCGCCGGTGAGGCGCTTGGGCAGCCGCTCGGCCAGTCCGCCGATCGGCGCGACGGACCGGTTGAGCAGTTCCACCACCTCGTTGAGGCGATCGACGGTCTCCTGCATGGCGGCCAAGTTCGGGGGGAGCGAGGCGAGCGTCTCGGACAGCTCGGCGAACTTGTCCAACGGGCCGCCGTCGGCGATCAGCGCCTCCAGGGCACCGCCCTCGCCGACCAACTGGTCCAGCAGACCCTCGTCGCTGGCCGCCCGGTCCAGCACGCCGCCGGGCTGAGCCAGCTTCTCCAGGATGCCGTCGGGTGCGGTGAGCTTGTCGACGATGCCGCCCTCGGAGGTCAGCCGCTCCAAGATGCCCTCGTTCTCGGTGAACTGATCCACCACGCCGCCCGGCCGGGTCAGCCGATCCAGCGGCCCGTCCTTGGTGGCCAGGCGCATCAGAATGCCGTTCTCGTCGGTCAGCAGATCCAGGACGCCGCCGGGCGCGGTGAGCCGTTCCAGGACGCCGTCGCTCTCGGTGAACCGGTCGATCGGCCCGCCCGGCCGGGTCAGCCGGTCGACGGCCCCGTCGGGGGCGGTCATCCGCATCAGGGAACCGTCCGGATCGGTCGCCCTGTCGAGCAGGCCGCCCTTGACGGTGAGGCGTTCGAGGATGCCCTCGTTGTCGGTGAAGGTGTCGACCACGCCGCCGGCCCGGGTCAGCCGGTCGATGGGGCCGTCCTTGGCGGCTAGCCGCATCAGCGCGCCGTTCTCGTCGGTCATCTGATCGAGCAGACCGCCGCGCTCGGTGAGCTTCTCCAGCAGACCCTCCGGGGCGGTGAGCCGGTCGATCACCCCGCCCGGAGCGATGAGGCGATCCAGTGGCCCGCCCGGCGACAGCAGCCGCCCGAACGGGCGATCCGGGGTCAGCAGGTCGGCGACCTGCGCCAGCACCACCAGCGGTGCGCGGGCCGTGCCCAGGGCGGGCTGGACCTGTGCGTCGGCCACCCCGAGGGCATTGCTCAGCTCGGATTCGACGCTGCTCGCGGCCAGTCGGGCCACGTTGAAGGCCGACTCGACGGTGTTCAGGGCGATGTCGGTGGCGGCGAAGCCGAGGCGCACCGGCATCGACAGCAGGCTCTTGGGAGACAGCGGTCGATCGTTCATAGCGGAGAACTCTACCGCCGCGGCAGGCTGGGACAGGCGGCTACGCGGTGACGGGCTGCTACGCCGTGATCGGCCGCAACGCTGCGACAGGCGGCTACGCGGTGACAGGCGCTATGCGGTAACGGGCGCTATGCGGTGGCCGAACCGCGGCAGGTGGAGGTCTGCGGGTTCACCATCGGCACAAAGACCACGGCGCCGATCTTCTGGGTGATGGTGAAGTTCACCTTTCCGGCGCCCGGATGCAGCACGGCCTGCCAGGTGACCCGGTTGGTGCGGGTGGGTACGCGGACCACGCCGCGCCGGCCGTTGTCGACGTTGTGCCAGGCCACCCGCGTCTCGACGGTGTAGGTCGGCAGACCGGCCGGGCGGGGTGCGGTGGCGATCAGTGCGATCGCCGGGCCGGGCAGCCCGTCGGACGGGAAGGGGATGCGGTTCCACACGTCGACGCCGATGCGCAGCGGCGGTCCGCCGAGCGGGTCGGCGCTGCGGCAGTGCAGAGTCTTGACGTAGTGGCCGTCGGTCGGCGCGGCCTGTGCGGGCGATGCGGCCAGGGCGCCGCCGACGGTCGCCGCGGCAGCGGTGACGGCGAGCGCGGACGCGGATCGGAAGGCACGACGAGAACGCATGACTAGAGAGTCTGCCACCGCTGCGTCGCCGACGGGAAGCCTTCGGTGCCTCTCCGGCGCGACTAGCATGGCCGGCATGGCCGATTTGCACCTGACGATGGACCCGCAGGCCGATGCGCTGATCTCACGCGACCCGTTCGCACTGCTCATCGGCGGTCTCTTAGACCAGCAGTTCCCGATGGAGCGGGCCTTCGCCGGGCCGCAGAAGATCCTCGACCGGTTCGGCACGCTCGATCCGGCCGCGATCGCCGACGCCGATCCGGAGGCCTTCGCCGATCTGTGCGCCACACCGCCGGCGGTGCATCGGTACGGGCGATCGATGGCCGCGCGCATCCAGCAGCTCGCGCGGCTCGTCGTCGATCGGTACGACGGCGACGCCGCTGCGGTCTGGACCGGTGCGACCGACGGGCGGGACCTGGCCAAGCGGCTGGAGGGCCTGCCCGGCTACGGCAAGGCGAAGGTGAAGATGTTCGTCGCGCTGCTCGGCAAGCAGTTGGACGTGCGACCGCCCGGTTGGGAAGAGATCGCCGGCGCCAGCCGGGTGGTCAGCGTTTCGACCTCAGTCTGGGCCGCTACAAGTTGGGTGTC
>CAZEOP010000197.1:0-6067 GCA_964513715.1 uncultured Gordonia sp. | reverse complement strand
GCCGGCGATCCGGGGGCCGGCGAGACAGTTACCGGCACAGGAGAGGGGTCCGTGGCCATATAGACCACGGACCCCTCTCCTGTGCCGACAACTCCGGCCGATCCGGGATCTCGACCGCGCAGATTCTCAACACAGGCACAAGGCGATCAACGCCGAGCCCCACGACCGGGCCGAGAGACGACCCCGCGGACCGCCTACTCGCCGAGGTAGGCGCGTTCGAGGCGGCCGAGGTCGGCGGCCAGCTCGGGCGCCGGGCATTCGAAGGCCACGGCGCCGTGCACGAGGACCACCGCGCGGTCGGCGACGTCCAGGGCCAGCCGGACGTGCTGTTCGACGAGCATCATCGCCGTCCCCTCGGTGGCCGCGACCTGGCGCAGCACCGGCAGGATCGACTCGACCACCACCGGAGCCAGACCCATGCTGAGCTCGTCGACCAGCAGCACCTGCGGCCGCTGCAGCAGCGCCCGCGCAATCGCCAGCATCTGCTGTTCGCCGCCGGAGACCTGACCGGCGTCCACCTTCATCCGCTTGGCCAGCGCGGGGAACCAGCCGGTGGCCTGCTCCAGCCGGTCCCGAATCTCCGCGCGCCGGTAACTGCGCACCGCCAGCCGCAGGTTCTGCTCGCAGGTGAGGCCGCGGAACAGGGATCGGTCGTCGGGCACCAGCACCAGCCCGGCGCGCACCGCCGCCCGCGGATCGCCCGAGTTCACCGGTGTCCCGCCGACGCTCAGCTGCCCGCCCAGGCGCGGCAGCAGCCCGGCGAAGGTCTCCAGCAGCGTCGTCTTCCCGGCGCCGTTGGGCCCGAGCAGGGCGACGATCTCCCCGCGCTCGAGGCTCAGATCGATGCCGCGCACCACCGGACTGTCGCTCCGGTAGCCGGCGTCCAGCGCCGTCGCCTGCAACACGCTCACGCGTCCACCTCCTGCGTCGAGTCCCCCGGTTCGGCACCCTCACCGTCGGCGGCGGGTGTCCCCAGGTACGCGGCGATCACGGCCGCATCGGCCCGGACCTGCTCCGGCGTGCCCGCGGCGATGAGCCGACCCAGGTCGAGCACGATCACCCGGTCGCACACCGAGAGCACCAGGTCCATGTCGTGGTCGATCAGCAGCATCGCGGTGCCGCCGCTGCGCGCCGCCGCGAGCCGCTCCCCGAGCCAGCGGCTCTCGGCGGAGTCCAGCCCGGCGGCCGGCTCGTCGAGCAGCGCCACCCGCGGCCGGCCGGCCAGCACCCGAGCGACGGAGACCAGCTGGCGCTGTCCCTGCGAGAGGTCGGCAGCCGGGACGGCGGCCAGATGCCCGATCTCCAGCAGCCCGAGCACCTCCCCGACCGTGGCCGGCGCATCGCGGTCGTCGCGCCGCACACCGACCGTCACGTTCTCGGCGACGGACAGGTCGTCGTACAGCTCGATGTCCTGGAAGGTGCGGCCCAGCCCGGCCCGGCTGCGCCGGTGCGGCGGCAGGCCGGCCAGGCTCGCGCCGCCGAGTTCGACGGTGCCGGTGGCCGGGGCGAAGCCGCTGATCGCATCGACCAGCGTGGTCTTGCCCGCGCCGTTGGGCCCGATGAGTCCGACGATCTCGCCCGGGCGCAGGTGGAAACCGACGTCGTCGACGGCCACCACCGGCCCGTAGCGAACGCCGACGCCCTCGACGGTGAGCACCGGTTCCGCCGAGCGGTCGACCGCACCGGCGACCGCGGGGGTGGCGGGTGCGGGCACCGCGACCGCGTCGGCGACGACGGCGGCGGGCCGGCCGAGCCGTCCGGGCAGCGGGATCCGGCCGGCGAGCTTCTGCAGCTCGCCCATGATGCCGTCCGGGCTGGCGACCACGGTGAGCACCAGCAGGATGCCGCTGACCAGCAAGTAGTAGTCGCCGATGTCCAGGACGTACGACATGATGGCGCCCGGTGCGAGCACTCCGGCCAGCAGAGCACCGGAGACCGAGGTGACACCGGCGATGTAGAAGACGGCGAACAGGCCGACGCCGGAGAGCACCCGGTAGGTGTCGGCGGTGGCGAGGGTCTGCTGATAGGCCAGCAGGCAGCCGCCGAGCCCGGCCAGGAACGAGGCGATCGCGAAGGCGAGCAGTTTGGTGGCGCCGACGTTGATGCCCGACGCCGCGGCCGAGCGTTCGTTGGCCCGGACGGCGAGCATCGAGGCGCCGAGCCGCGAGCGGCGCAGCCAGGCGACGCCCAGCGCGCACAGCGTCAGCACCGCCAGGCACAGCACGCCGAAGGCGATGCGCGGATAGCCCTCGCCGCGGCCGATGCCCAGATCGAAGCCGAAGATCGACGGCTCGGCGACCGGCGCACCCTGCAGTCCGCCGTTGAAGCTGGGGTTGCGGAACCAGAAGGCCTCCAGGAAGACCGCGAGCGCCAGGGTCGCCACCATCAGCGGCAGCCCGCGCACCCGCAGGGCGGGCAGACCCACCACGACGCCGATCAGCGTGGCCGCCAGCGCCGCCAGCAGTGGGGCCCACGGGAAGCCCAAGCCGAGGTCGTGCGAGAAACGCGACAGCGAATAGGCGGCGGCCCCGGCCAGCGAGAGCTGCGCCAGCGAGACCTGCCCGGCGTAGCCGGTCACCACCACCTGGGAGAGCGCGATGATGCCGTAGATCAGGCTCATCACCACCGCCAGCCGCATGCTGCCGGAGGTCGACAGCAGGGCTGCGACGGCCACGGCCACGCCGATCACCGCCGGAATCAGCAGCCGCTTCGGCCGCGGCGAACGACCCAGATCCTGCCGCACGATGGCGCCGCGGCCGGGCAGCCGCTGCCCGCGGGCCAGCAGGAAGACGATGATCAGCAGCAGCGGGATCGCCTCGGCCACTCCGGCTTCGGGGAACCAGTCGTAGCTGACCTGCAGTTTGGTGGCCTCCGACTGCAGCACCCCGATCAGCAGGCCGGCGCACACGGTGAGCCCGATCGACGAGAAGTTGCCGACCAGCGCGGCCGCGAGGGCGGGCACGATGAACAGCGTGTACGCCACCGGGTTGAGCGGCACCATCGGCGCGATGAGCACGCCGCCGATGCCGGCGGTGGCCGAGCTGAGCGCCCAGTTGGCGACGGCGATCCGGTCCGGCGACAGGCCGGTCACCAGCGCACCCTTCTCCGATTCGGCCGCGGCCTCGGTGGCCAGCCCGAAGCGCGTGTAGCGCAGCACCAGCGCGGCGAGCACCGCCAGGCCGACGATCACCCCGGCGAGCCAGAAGTTGGCGGTCGGCACGGCGACGTCGGCGATCCGGATAGTCTTGGACGGGAAGATCCGGCCGACCGTGGGGGTCAGCGTGCCGACCTGCAGTGCCAGCACCGCCTGCAGCACCAGCATCACACCGATGGCGGCGACCGCCTTGGCCAGCGCGGGCGCGGTCCGCAGCGGGCGGAAGACGACGAGGTACAGCAGCACGCCGAGAATCGCGGCGATCAGCACCGACACCAGCAGCGCCGGCAGCACCGGCCATTTGCCGCCCAGGTCGAGGGTGGCCGGCAGACCGGGGATCGGGTTGAGCAGTTCGCCCTGCCGGAGGAAGGCGTAGGTGTAGGCGGCGTAGAGCGCGATGGCACCGGTCGCGAAGTTGACGACACCCGAGCTCTTGTAGGTCATCACCAGTGCCAAGCCGAGCGCGGCGAAGACCGCGCCGTTGCCGAGGCCGAGGGTGAGGAAGGCCAGATGGTCGATCATGGGGTCTCCGAAGCCCGGCGACGCGCCGGAAGCGAGGTGGGGACGGACGGGAAGAACAGTGTTCGCCGGGCCGCGCAGCCGCGGCCCGGCGAACGACCGGGGTCGATCAGTTGTTGACGACCTGGGTGTCGACGAACTTGAGGTCGTCGGCGACGGTGCTCACCAGCACCGCCTTGCTGCACAGCGAGGGCAGCTGCGGGATGGCCTGCCCGTTGCAGGTGAAGGTGAGGCCCGGGGCGGCCGGCATCGGCACGTCCACGGCTCCGCGCATCGCGGCCTTCATCTGTTCGGGACCCACGCCCTGCGCCGGCAGCGACGAGCTGACCTCGGCGAGTGCCATGACGACCTGGTAGCCCAGGTAGCCCAGGCCCTGCGGATCGGTGTCCGGCGCGTACTTGGCCATGATCGACCGGTACAGCGTCACCGTCTCGTCGTCGCTGGTGAGGTTGAAGGTGGTGAAGGCCTTGGCGCCGGACAGCGTCTCGGCACCGACGGCGTCGACGACCGGCTGATCCAGGCAGCTCGCGATCAGGTACTTCTGCACATCCGGCGCCGCGGTCTGCAGCGCCTTGAGGCCCTGGATGCACTGGCGGGTGTCGCCGAGGATGGTCACGGCGTCCGGCTTGTCGGCCAGGCCCGCGGCGATCTGCGGCGTCGGGTCGGCGGTGGCCGCCGGGATGGTGACGACGTTGAGCTCGACCCCGGCCTGGGTGAACATCGGCTCGCCGAGGGCCTTCACCGAGGCGGCCGCGTCGCCGGAGTCACCGATCAGGACGGTCACCTTCTTGAAGCCGGCCTTGGCCGCGGTGGCGGCTTCGGCGGCGAGGACGGAGACCACGCCGCCGGAAATCATGAAGGCATCCGGGTTGGCCATCTCGGCCTGCGAGACCGGCGCCTGCGCGATGTAGGGAATGCCCGCGCCGGCGATGATCGGCAGCATGATCGCGCCCTGCGCACCGAGCGGGGTCACCACGGCGGCGACCTTCTTCTCCACCATCTCGTTGGCGCACTTGGTGGCCGTCGCCGGCTCCTCGTGCTGCTTGCACACGACGAGATCGATCTTGTGACCGCCGAGGCCGCCGCCGTTCTCGTTGATGTACCTGGCGGCCGCCTCACCGCCCTCGCGCACCGCCGGGATGGAGACCTGACCGCCCTCGGGAGCGATGAAGCCGATCTTGACGGCATCGCCCTCGGCGGGCTTGTCGGCCAGCGCCGTCGTGGGTCCGGCGTCCGTGCCCCCGTCGTCGGACGAGCACGCGGTGAGGCCGCCGAAGACCAGGGCGGCCGCGGTACCGAACACGAGGGTGGATTTGAGAGTGCGTTTCAGCTGGATCGAAGCATTCACTTCCGGGATCCCTTCAGTAGGCGAGGTACCGCGAACCGTAACGTGTCCTACGTCACTGAATCAGGGAAAGCGGCAAATCGGCGACCCTATCCCCGGTGACAGGTACTCCAGGGTCACAGCGGGGTGATCGGGATCGACGGACCGCGGTCACTGAACTGGAACGACGACCCGCCCGAGAATCGGGTGATCGCCACCTCCCCGGATTCGGGCCGCGCCGCGTCGCCGCGGGTCAACCGCACCTCGAGGGCGCCGTCGATCTCCCGGCCCGAGACCACCAGGTACGGGTCGAGGGCGGTGGCCATGGCCTGGATCGGCGCCAGATTGGCGGCATCGATCACCGCCAGCCAGCCGCCGTCGGTCCGGGCCGGCGACGTCTCCGGCAGGGTCAGCAGCACATCGTCGCCGTCGGCCCGGGCGGTGACCCGGGTGTACTGCGCGGGCCCCAGGATCGGGTGCAGGGCGAGGGTCGCGGCGAAGCCTTCGGCGGTGTCCGGGTGCCCCATCGCGCGGTGCACCCGTTCGGCGGTCAGCCCGGCGATCCCGGTGAGCTGCTTGCGGTAGATCTCCACCGCCTGTTCCTCGCTCTGGGCGTAGCGGCGCACGCTGAGCAGGAAGCCCAGCGCCAGCAGCTGATGCTGCAGGGCCACCTCCTCGGCGATGCGCACCAGCGCGCTGCGCGAGAACTCGCCGAAGACCAGATCGTGCACCAGCGGTCCGCGGTAGTCCGGGTGGCCGTCACCGGAATCGGGGTCGATCGGGCTGAGCACCGTCGCGGCCGCCTCCGTACCGAAGACGAGTTCGGCGTCCGGCGGCAGCGGCAGTTCGGGCCGGTCCGGTTCGATGGTCACCGTCCACGCGCAGTGCGGGGTGCGGTCGGTCGGCACCCGCGGCGGGCGGTGGATCGGCCGGATCCGCGCGCGCCGGTTGGTCGCGATCGCGGTGGCATCGAAGGTCGGATCCTCGATGTCGTGGCACATCGCCGTGACGTACTCGTCACCCAGCGGCTCGACGTCCATCAGCGCGCCGCAGTGATCGAGCACGAAGGC
>CAZEOP010000196.1:0-6072 GCA_964513715.1 uncultured Gordonia sp. | reverse complement strand
GGGCCCGGGCCACCTGGTCCGCCGCCAGTTCGTCGACGGCAAGGGTGTCCCGGCGCTGATCGCCGTGCACCAGGACCCGAAGGGTGAGGGCCAGGCGCTCGCGCTCAGCTACGCCAAGGGCATCGGCGGCACCCGCGCCGGCGTCATCAAGACCGACTTCAAGGAAGAGACCGAGACCGACCTCTTCGGTGAGCAGGCCGTGCTGTGCGGCGGCACCGAGGAACTGGTCAAGACCGGTTTCGAGGTTCTGGTCGAGGCCGGCTATGCGCCGGAGATGGCCTACTTCGAGTGCCTGCACGAGCTGAAGCTGATCGTCGACCTCATGTACGAGGGCGGCATCGCCCGGATGAACTACTCGGTGAGCGACACCGCGGAGTTCGGCGGCTACCTGTCCGGCCCGCGCGTGATCGACGCCGACACCAAGCAGCGCATGCGCGACATCCTGACCGACATCCAGGACGGCACCTTCGTCAAGCGTCTGGTCGCCAACGTCGAGAACGGCAACACCGAGCTCGAGGGTCTGCGCCGGGAGAACGCCGAGCACCCGATCGAGGTCACCGGCAAGAAGCTGCGCGATCTGATGAGCTGGGTCGATCGCCCGATCACCGAGACCGCCTGAGTCCGGTCGCGGTTCACCGCTCGAGTCAATGCCCCGCTCCGTCGCCGGAGCGGGGCATTGCGCATCGGTGGTCGCCGCCCGTCCCGCGCCGCCCGTCCCGCGCCGCCCGTCCCGCGCCGTCCGTCCCGCGCGGCCCGCCTCGATCGGCCGCCGGTCCGGTCTAGACTTCCGGCAAGGCGAGTCGGTCCGCCGTGAGTCTCGACATCACCGGGCCGCTGCGAGAAACCGGTCGTATCCCGGACTTTCCGGGCGTCGCGCCGCAATCACTGGAGGAGAATCCACGCATGGCTGAAGTGCGTCACGAGACGATCATCGACGCTCCCCGGGCGGAGGTCTTCGCCTACGTCAACGACTACCGCAAGGTCCCGGAGTACTTCCTGGGCCTCACGTCGTTCACCCCGACCACCGATCAGGTGGAGGACGTCGGCGCCACCTTCGCCGCCGCAGTCAAGGTGGGCCCCAAGCGGATCGAATCGACCATGCGCTGCACCGACTGGACGCGCGACGAGCTCATCCGGCTGGAGTCGTCCAGCGGCTTCGGTGCCAGCACGAAGTGGATGATGTCCGACGGCCCGTCGCCGGACACCACGCGGCTGGCGGTGGACTTCGAATACGCGCTGCCGGGCGGTCTGGCCGGTCGGGTGCTCGGTCCGCTGCTGGCACCGTTCGCCGAACAAGCCGTCAAGCACACCGAGTCCAAGATTCGCGCAGCCCTCGAAGGCTGAGCGGACCGCACCAGAAGAAAACCAGCAGAGGAGAGAAGATTCGGATGAGTCAGGTCGTCAAGGGTGTCATCGCCCGCGCCAAGGGCGCGCCCGTCGAGACGGTCAACATCACCATTCCCGATCCGGGTCCGGGGGAGGCCGTGGTCGAGATCTTGACCTGCGGTGTCTGCCACACCGACCTGCACTATCGGGAGGGCGGAATCAACGACGAGTTTCCCTTCCTGCTGGGGCACGAAGCGGCCGGCATCGTCGAGGCGGTGGGTGACGGCGTCACCGACGTGGCCCCGGGCGATTTCGTCGTCCTGAATTGGCGCGCCGTCTGCGGGCAGTGCCGGGCCTGCAAGCGGGGCCAGCCGCAGTACTGCTTCGATTCGGCCAACGCCACCCAGAAGATGACCATCGCCGACGGTGAGGGCGCCGGCACCGAACTCAGCCCGGCGCTGGGCATCGGCGCCTTCGCCGAGAAGACGCTGGTGGCCGCGGGGCAGTGCACCAAGGTCGACCCGCAGGCCCGCCCGGCCGCCGTCGGCCTGCTGGGCTGCGGTGTGATGGCCGGCCTCGGCGCGGCCATCAACACCGGTGAGGCCGGGCGCGGCAAGTCCGTTGCCGTCATCGGCTGCGGCGGGGTGGGCGTGGCCGCGATCGCCGGTGCCGCCCTGGCCGGCTCCATGCCGATCATCGCGGTCGACATCGACGCCAAGAAGCTGGCCAAGGCCACCGAGCTGGGTGCGACGCACACCGTCGACTCGTCGACGGTCGATCCGGTGGAGGCGATCGCCGAGATCTGCGACCGCTACTACCCGGGCGCCGAGGGCGCCGACGTGGTGGTGGAGGCCGTCGGCCGCCCGGAGACCTGGAAGCAGGCCTTCTACGCGCGCGATCTGGCCGGGACCGCGGTGCTGGTGGGCGTGCCGAATCCGGAGATGAAGATCCCGGACCTCCCGCTGATCGACGTCTTCGGCCGCGGCGGCGCCCTCAAGTCCAGCTGGTACGGCGACTGTCTGCCCAGCCGTGACTTCCCGATGCTGGTCGACCTGTACCGCAGCGGGCGGCTCGACCTGGACGCCTTCGTCACCGAGGAGATCGGCCTGGGGGACGTGGAGGCCGCCTTCGACAAGATGCACGACGGCGACGTGCTGCGCAGCGTGGTGGTGCTTCGATGACCGCGCGGGTGGACCACACCGTCACCTCCGGCACGTTCAGCTTGGACGGGGAGACCTTCGAGGTCGACAACAACGTGTGGGTGGTGGGCGACGACGCCGAATGCATCGTGATCGATGCGCCGCACTCGGTGGAGCAGATCCTGGCCGTCGTCGACGGCCGGACGGTGACCGCCGTGGTGTGCACGCACGCGCACGACGACCATGTTCGCTATGCACCCGCGCTGGCCGAGGCCACCGGGGCGCCGATCTGGTTGCACCCCGAGGATGCGCCGCTGTGGGAGCTGACCCATCCGGGCCGCGCCTGGGACGCGGACCTGGCCGACGGCCAGGAGATCGTCGTGGGCGGCACCGCGCTGCGGGTGATTCACACGCCGGGCCACGCGCCGGGCGGGGTCTGCCTCTACGCGCCGGAGCTGGGTTGCGTCTTCACCGGTGACACGCTCTTCCACGGCGGACCGGGCGCCACCGGGCGCTCGTTCTCCAGCCGCGAGCTGCTCGAGGACTCCATCCGGGAGCGGCTGTACGACCTGCCCGACGACACCGTGGTGCACACCGGGCACGGCGAGGACACCACGATCGGCGCGGAGAAGGCCGCACTGGGCTGAGCGGCGCCGGTGTGATCGCGGCGCCGGCGTGATCGTCGTAGCGATATGCGAAAGGGCGGCCCGGGAGTGATCCCGGGCCGCCCTTGTCGGTGTCGCTGAGGACGGTCGCTGGCGCGCCGTCGCAGCTATGCCGCGGGGCGGAAGCCCGTGTAGCCGTTCTTGTCCAGCAGCTTCATGATCGGGCCCATGTTGGTGCCGGTCTCCGGTCCCACGCAGGACAGGAAGAAGTAGGCGTTCACCATGCCGACCAGGGTGGTGCCGACCACGACCGGGCTGCCCGAGTCGCCTTCGATGACGCACATCTGCGAGAAGTGCGCGCCGCCGTCGGAGAAGTAGGTCACGCCGCAGGTGTGACCGGTGGTGCGGCCTTCCTTGCAGATGATCGTCGGGAAGTTGATCGGGGCGGTGCTGATGCGCTTGATGGTCACGCCACCGACGGTGCGGACCGGCTTCACCTTGGACGCGTCCAGGTCGATGATCGCCACGTCGAGCTTCTTGTCGCTGACCGCGATCTTGCCGATCGGGCCGCGGTTCGGGTACCGCTCCGAGTACACCGACTGGCCGGCCACGCCGCAGTGACCGGCGGTGAGGCCGGTCAGGCCCTTGGCGCTCGTGCCGACCGCGGTCATCGTGCAGGCTGCGGCGTTGTTGCCGCCCTTGGGGATCAGGATCCCGGAGCCGCCGCCGATGCTGGTCATCGGTGCGGCCTGGGCCACGCCCTGGCCGATACCGGTGAGGGACAGGATCGCGGCGACGATCGCCGCGAAGAGCACTGCCGTCTTCTTCATCTAATAACTCCGCTCGTCACGTTCGCCGCCGGTACCGGACGCGAACCGGTCTCACTGTATAGGGTCGGCGCCGCGCTCCACTGCGGAGAGCGGCGCCCGATCAAGCCGTGACCCAACCGAGACTCGCAGAAAATGTACCCGGTGGGGCGTGTTGCGCACCACACAGGCAGGTGGCGGGTGTGAACCGGGGGCGGGCGCGCCTTAGAGTGATGGGCGACGCCGACGCGCCGCCAGTGCGCCGACGCGGCATCCGTCGCCCCGATGAACCTGGAGAAACCATAGTGACCGCATCCGGCCGTCCCGTTGTCCTGATCGCCGACAAGCTCGCCCCGTCGACAGTGGAGGCGCTCGGTGGCGACGTTGAGGTCCGCTGGGTGGACGGCCCCGACCGGCCGAAGCTCCTCGAGGCCGTCGTCGACGCCGATGCGCTGCTGGTCCGCTCGGCCACGACGGTCGATGCCGAGGTCCTGACTGCCGGCAAGAAGCTGAAGATCATCGCCCGCGCGGGTGTCGGCCTGGATAACGTCGACGTTCCGGCCGCCACCGAACGCGGCGTCATGGTCGTCAACGCGCCGACCTCCAACATCCACTCGGCCGCCGAGCACGCCGTCGCACTGCTGATGGCCGCGGCTCGCCAGGTGCCCGCCGCCGACGCGACCCTGAAGGAGAAGACCTGGAAGCGGTCCTCGTTCAACGGTGTCGAGCTCTTCGACAAGACCGTCGGCGTGGTCGGCCTGGGCCGCATCGGCCAGCTGGTGGCCTCCCGGCTCGCCGCCTTCGAGACCCACCTGATCGCTTACGACCCCTATGTCAGCGCCGCGCGTGCCGCGCAGCTGGGCATCGAACTGGTGAGCCTGGACGAGCTCCTCGAGCGCGCCGACTTCATCACCGTGCACCTGCCGAAGACCCCGGAGACCGCGGGTCTGATCGGCCGCGAGCAGCTCGCCCGCACGAAGGAGGGTGTGATCATCGTAAACGCGGCGCGCGGCGGCCTGATCGACGAGGCCGCGCTGGCCGAGTCCATCACCGCCGGCCACGTCCGCGCCGCCGGCCTGGACGTCTTCGCCACCGAGCCCTGCACCGATTCGCCGCTGTTCGACCTGGACAACGTCGTGGTGACCCCGCACCTGGGCGCCTCGACCGCCGAGGCCCAGGATCGCGCCGGCACCGATGTCGCCAAGAGCGTGCAGCTGGCCCTGTCCGGTCAGTTCGTGCCGGACGCGGTCAACATCACCGGCGGTCCGGTGGACGACGAGGTGGCCCCGTGGCTGGATCTGTCGCGCAAGCTGGGCGGCCTGGTCGGTGTGGTCGCCGAGGGACAGCCCACCGCCATCACCGTCGAGATCCGCGGTGAACTCGCCGCCCGCCCGGTGGACGTGCTGGGCCTGTCGGCGGTCCGCGGCCTGTTCTCGGCCGTCGTAGACGAGCCGGTGACCTTCGTCAACGCGCCCACCGTCGCGCAGGAGCGCGGGGTCACCTACGAGGTGGTCACGGCCACCGAGAGCCCCAACCACCGCAGCATGATCGACGTCCGCGCGGTCTTCGCCGACGGCAGCCACGTCAACGTCGCCGGCACGCTCACCGAGCCGCGCGAGGTGGAGAAGATCGTCAACATCAACGGCCGTAACTTCGACCTGCGCGCCGAGGGCAAGAACCTCATCATCAGCTACGCCGATCAGCCCGGCTCGCTCGGCAAGATCGGCACCCTGCTGGGCAATGCCGGCGTCGACATCATCGCCGCCGGTCTGGCCCAGGATCTGGAGGGCCCCGGCGCCACCACGATCCTGCGCGTCGATCGCACGGTCGACGAGGACGTCCTGACCGCCGTGGGCGACGCCGTGTCGGCCACCCTGATCAAGCAGGTGGATTTCTCGTGAAGATCGCTGTCATCCCCGGCGACGGCATCGGGCCGGAGGTCGTCGGTCAGGCGCTGCGCGTCCTGACCGAACTGCACCCCGAGGTGACCACCACCGAATTCGACTTCGGTGCCCGTCGCTATCACGCCACCGGCGAACTGCTGACCGACGACGACGTGGCCTCGCTGCGCGAGCACGATGCGATTCTGCTCGGCGCGATCGGCGATCCGTCGGTGCCCAACGGCGTCCTGGAGCGCGGCTTCCTGCTGAAGCTGCGGTTCATCATGGATCACCATGTGAACCTGCGGCCGTCCGT
>CAZEOP010000195.1:0-6073 GCA_964513715.1 uncultured Gordonia sp. | reverse complement strand
CCGGTGCCGGCTCGGTGAACAGCCAGTCGTGCTGCTGGCGCGCGATGTCGGTGAAGCCGGTGACGAACGCCGGGCTCTGCGTGTACGCGGTCGCGAGCGGGCGCACCACGTCGCCCGCCAGCTGCAAGCCGGTGTTGGCCGCCACCTGATCGGCGATCTGGCCGGCGAAGTACTGCTGGACGGCGGGCTTACCCGCGGCGGAGCGGGCCGCCTCGGTGAACCCGCTCGGCGAGACCACATTCACGGTGGCCCAGACCGCGGGCACCGCGACGATCATCCCGATCGCGGAGAGCAGCGCGAAGACGAAGGTGAGGAGTCGGCGCATACCCGTCGATCACTCCCCGATGGTGTCGCGGGCGCGGGCGACGATCAGCGGGTCCGGTGCCCCCACCAGTTCGTGGTCCTTGCCGTCGTACTCGTGCAGGCTCAGCACATAGCGCATGGCGTTGAGCCGGGCGCGCTTCTTGTCGTTGCTCTTCACCACGGTCCACGGCGCCCAGTCCGTGTCGGTGTTGGCGAACATGTTCTCCTTGGCGTCGGTGTACGAGTTCCACCGGTCCAGCGAGGCCAGGTCCATCGGGCTCAGCTTCCACTGGCGCACCGGGTCGATCTGCCGGATGGCGAACCGGGTGCGCTGCTCCAGCGGCGTCACCGAGAACCAGAACTTCACGAGGTGGATGCCGTCGTCCACGAGCATCTTCTCGAAGGCCGGCGCCTGCACCAGGAACTGCTCGTACTGGGCGGGCGTGCAGAAGCTCATCACCCGTTCCACCCCGGCGCGGTTGTACCAGGAGCGGTCGAAGAAGACCATCTCGCCGGCGGCCGGCAGATGCTGCACATAGCGCTGGAAGTACCACTCGGTGGCCTCCCGCTCGGTCGGCTTTTCCAGGGCCACGGTGCGCGCGCCGCGCGGATTGAGATGCTCGTTGAAGCGCTTGATGGTGCCGCCCTTGCCCGCGGCGTCCCGGCCCTCGAAGACCAGCAGGTGCCGGATGCCGTTCTGCTTGGACCACTTCTGCAGCTTCAGCAGTTCCACCTGCAGACCGCGCTTGGCGCTCTCGTACTCGCCGCGGTCCATCCGCTCGTCGTACGGGTAGTCCTCGCGCCAGGTGTCGACCACGTTGCGCTGCGGGAGGCTCAGCAGAATCGGATCGTCATCGTCGTCGTCCACCACCACGAAGCCGCGGGTGTCGCTCAGATCCACCACGTTCTGCAGGGCCTGCCGACCGGAGACCTTGCTCAGGTCTTCGCCGATCTCGAAATTGTCCAGGGAGAGGTAGTCGTCCACGGTTCCACCGTATCGGCTGGCGGGCCGGATCGCCCTCCCGACGACCCGGTTCGGCCGAATCCCGACCGCGCCCGACCGACCGGAGCCGCACTCGGCAGATGCGAAAGCCCCGCCGGAGCGTCGTGGGCGACGGCACCGGCGGGGCCTCGGGTACGGAACGGATCAGGCCTTGGCGCGCTTCTCGGCCTCGGCGGTGAGACCCTTCTTCGCGGTGTCGGCCGCCTTCTTCTGGCCCTGCTTCACCAGCAGACCGGGCAGCTTGATCTTCAGCTCGACGCTGAGGTCGAACTTGACGTGGGTCTTATCCGGGCCCACCGCGGTCATCGTGTAGCTGCCCTCCTGCTCGGCCAGCTGCGAGCTGTTGACCAGCGACCAGGCGCAGACATTGTCGGTCCAGGTGTACGCGAGCTCCTGGTCGTCGTTGATGCCGATCATGCCGACGCTGACCTTCACCTTGTCCGGGGTGCCGTCCGGGTGCGTCGAGAGGGTCTCGGCGGCGCTGTGCGCGCTGGACCAGTCCGGGAGCGCCGGAATGTCCTTGAGCACATCCATCACGACGGACAGGGGCGCGTTGACATCGAATTCTTTGGAAACGGAAACAGCCATGGAATGAACCTACCTTCTCTCTCGGGTCAGCCGACCAGATACGCCTCACGCAGTGCCTGCTGCGCGGCCGCATCGATCCCGAGCGCCCCGGCGAAGTAGTTCGAGACGTCGCCGAAGGTCTTGTCCACCTCGTCGAAGGCGGCGTCCAGGTAGGCCCGGTCCACGCCCAGCAGCGGCTTGAGCAGGTCCGGATCCCCGCCCGCCGCGGCGAAGCCGTCGAACAGCGGTGCCAGCGCCGGCAGCAGCCGGGTGTTGGTCTCCAGGTAGTCGACGTAGACGTGATCGCGGTCCACGCCCATCAGGCTCAGGAAGCTGGCAGCGGCCCAGCCGGTGCGGTCCTTGCCGGTGGTGCAGTGAAAGAGCGCCGGGCCCGAATCCTCGCCGAGCAGGCCCCGATAGAAGCGCCGGTAGGCGTCCTTGGCACTGTCCATGGTGATGAACTTGCGGTAGGTGTCGGCCATCATCTCGACGGCCTTGCCCTCCATCTGCTCGTTCAGCTGCTGCGCCACCTGCGGATCGGTGAGCAGCTGGCCGAGATTGCCGGGGATGGCCTGGGATTCACCGGCCAGCACATCGAGCGGGACGTCGGTGACGCCGTCGATCGCCGGATCGGGCAGCGCCTGACGTTCGGCGGCCGAGCGCAGGTCGTAGATGGTGCGCAGGCCGAGCACGCGCAGCACCTGCGGGGCATCGTCGGGGACGCTGCGGAAGTCGGTCGACCGGAACAGCCGTCCGGTCACCACCGTGCGGCCGTCGTGGCCGGCCCAGCCGCCGAGGTCGCGAAGATTCGGGAGCGCGGCGATGGGGCTGGGCGAGGGCAGCGGCGCGGCCGGGTTCATGCGGGCCGCTTCGAGCACGAGGCGGCCCGGCGGACCGCGGCGGCGGAGTTGAGGTCAGGCACCGGTCAGGTACCGCTCTCGCAGCGCGCCGATCGCGGACGCGTCGAGGCCGAGTACCTTCTCGGCGTACCTGTCGAAAGATCCCCACCCCTTCTCGACCAGTGAGAACGCGGCATCGAGATAGTCCTTCTCCACGCCGAGAACCGCGTTGATGGCTTCCCGATGGCCGCCCATTCCCTCGAACTTGTCGATGATCGGCGACAGTGCGGGCAGCAACCGATCGTTGGTGAGCAGATAGTCGGTGTACACGTCGTCGGCAGGCACACCCATCAGCGTCAGGAACGACGCGGCCGCCCACCCGGTGCGATCCTTGCCGGTGGTGCAGTGGAAGAGCGTCGGAGTGAGCTCGCCGGCAAGCATCGTCGAATAGAACTGCCGGTAGTACTTCTGTGCGCTCGCCGAATTGATCAGCTCGTCGTAGGTCTCGATCATCGCCGCCTTCGCCTTGTCGACGGTGAACTCGGCCACCACGGCGTGCAGCGATGCCGGGTCCGCCATCACTTTCCCCAGGTTCGCACCGAGCGCCGAACCGGTGGCGTCCTCCAGGATGTTCAGGTGCAGGCCACGCACCCCCGGGAGGGACGGATCGGGGCAGTTCGCGCTCTCCGGATCGGTCCGCAAGTCGACAATCGTCTGAAGACCGAGCGCCTCGACACCCGCTTGATCGGCATCGCTGGTGTTCAGGAACTCGGTGCTGCGGAAGACGAGCCCGGGACGGACCGCCTTGCCGTCGGCGGCCGGCCAGTGGCCCAGATCGCGAAAATTGGGGAGGCTCGGAAATGGGCTGGGAGAACCGGGTGTCGCAGTCACGCCGTTCAGGTTAGCCCGGCGTCGGGTGGCCCCGCACTCGGTATCACCGAGATCATTGACGCCGAAGCCGGGCCCTCCGTCGAGGCCGCGCCACCGCGGCGCCACCGGCTACGGTCGATCCGAATCACCGACAGAACGCTTCGAGGAGAAGAGCCGTTGAATCCTGGGCCGAGCCCGCAGGTCCTGATCTCTCCGGCGGGACCCGCGCACGGGCCGCACGCCGCAGCCCTGGCCCTCGGCGCCCCCGAAGCGATACGCCAGGGCCTGTACTGGAATTGGCCCGAACGCCCCGGCACCGCGCCCGGCACTCTCGACGCCACCACCGAGGAGAGGCTCGCCATGGCCCGCCGGTGGAAGATCAACAGCAGCCGGTCGTGGCTGCAGGTGACCGAGGCGATGATCCGCGGTCTGCGCATCAACGACGAGCCGGCGGAGATCGCCCTCGACGTCCGGGACGAGGAACTCGAGCGCAGCGGAGCCGCTGAGCTCGGACTGGAGGACTGGCTCCCGGCGATCAGCGCGCACGCGGTCCGGCAGCAGTGGTCCGCCGAGTACACCGATCTGGTGCTGCGGTCCGCGGTCAAGACCTTCCACGCCGAACAGCAGCTCGTCCGGGACGGCCTGCTTCCCGCGGGGCGGCGCGTGGTGACCGTGTTCGCTCACGACCTGGTGCACGCCACCTATCTCACCCAGGCGGGAATGCGGACGGGATACGCCGATCCGGGCACCGCAGCGCAGCTGCTGGCGGCCCTGGCCCCGGCCGCCGGCACCGTCTACGCCTCGTGGGCGGATTTCGGCGCCGCCCATGTGCTCGGCTGCTCGGTGATCGACGGCGGCTATCCGGGCGACGACGTCTACCGGGCGGCGGCCGACACGGTCGCGCTGCTGCTCACCAGCCCGGTGAGCCCGTGGACGAACATCCCGCTGCCCGGTACCGCATGACAGCGCCGCCCACGACGGCGCACCGGACAAGCGTGCGCCAGGCTCCCCACTACCCGAACCGACCGGTCCCGACCTTCCAGGAGTATCCGTGAGACTGCCGAAGTCGTTGCGCCGCAAGGGCTCCAGCGCCGAGAATCCGGAGTCCCCGGGCGCCCTCGCCGAGGCGCTCCAGCGCGATTTCCGCGGCGCACCGATCCGGACGGACCCGCGCGGCCACTTCTACGGGCCACTCGCCCAGGGCCTGGCCCTCGCCGCACCGATGGCGCACGCATTCGACGGCGCCTGGAACTCGCTGACCGATGTCGGCGTCATTCAGGTCCGCGCCGCACTGAAGCTGTGGGACATCTCCGATGCCGCCTCGTGGCAGGCCGTGCTCCACGGCCTGGTGAACTCCGAACCCGAACACGAACGCGAAGCGGTCTATCGCGCGGTGGCCGTTCGGACCGAGGTGAAACGCGCGCGCGAGCTGCCACTGCTCGACGATGCCGCCTGGGCGGCCGCCCTGCGCGACGAGGCCTCCCGGCTCGACGCCGATGAGCAGTACGCCGAAGCGCTCTGCACCGCCATCGGCCCCATCCGCGCCGCCGAGGACATCCTGCGCGCCGCGCACCTGCTCGGCGGCGACGAGGAGGTTCAGGCCCTCAACGGCGACGAATATGAGTGGGCCGTCTGCCTCGCCCGATGTGGCGTGGCGCTCGGCTACGGCGACCCCCAGGTCACGGCGCAGGTGGCGCTCGCATGCCGGAATTCCGCCGCGCTGCGCTACTCCTCGTGGCGCGACTACGCCCTCGGCAGCTACGCCGGGACTCTGGTCGCCTACCCGGACGAGCGACAACACCCCGTCTCCGCGATCGAAGAGGTGCGTCCCTTCCTCGACTCGGTGAACTCGCCGTGGACCCACCTCCCCTTCCCCACCGAGCCCGTGCCGATCGACGACCAGGACGGCGCCGGCCACTGAACTGACCGCGCGGCCGGGCGAACGCCGAAGGCCGGCCACCCTCGCGGGGTGACCGGCCTTCGGTGAGTCGCTGCGACGCGCAGCGGCGGGGGTTCTGAAATCAGAAGCCCATGCCGCCCATCTCGTCGCCGCCCGGCATGGCCGGAGCGGCCGGCTCGGGCTTGTCGGCGACGACGGCCTCGGTGGTGAGGAACAGCGCCGCGATCGACGCCGCGTTCTGCAGCGCCGAGCGGGTGACCTTCACCGGGTCGTTGATGCCGGCGTTGAGCAGATCCTCGTACTCGCCGGTCGCGGCGTTGAGGCCGGTGCCCTTGGCGGCGTGCCGGATCTTGTCGGCGACGACGCCCGGCTCCAGCCCGGCGTTGACGGCGATCTGGCGGGCCGGAGCCGAGAGCGCGACCTTGACGATCTGCGCACCGGTGGCCTCGTCGCCCTCGAGGTCGAGGCCGTCGACGGCCGACTCCGACTGCAGCAGGGCCGCGCCGCCACCGGCGACGATGCCCTCCTCGACGGCGGCCTTGGCGTTGCGCACGGCATCTTCGATGCGGTGCTTGCGCTCCTTGAGCTCCA
>CAZEOP010000194.1:0-6114 GCA_964513715.1 uncultured Gordonia sp. | reverse complement strand
TACTACCAGGACGCGTACGAGATCGGCTACGAGAAGATCATCGACACCTACGCCGCGGCCACGCAGCACGTCGATCAGGGTCTGTCGTTGACGCTCTTCTTCAAGGACACCGCCACCACCCGTGACGTGAACCGGGCGCAGATCTACGCCTGGCGCAAGGGCATCAAGACGCTCTACTACATCCGGCTCCGCCAGATGGCCCTCGAGGGCACGGAGGTGGACGGGTGCGTCTCATGTATGTTGTAATGCAGTTGAGTGCATAAGTATGCAGTTCGGCGCCGCCTCGCTCCCGCGAGCGGCGCCGAACTGCATCGAGCGGCTGTGGTCGTCTCGGAGGCGCGGTCAGGAGTCGCTGTTCAGCCGGTCCCGCAGAATCGGCAGCACGTCGTCGAGGGCGCGGGCCATCACCGACAGGCGCTCGACCGGTCCCGGCGCGCACAGAACTCGGTAGCGGTCGGCGGCGCCGAGCGGCAGATTGGCCGCGGTGCGGAAGGTGTACTCGGTCGGCGGCAGGTCGTCCGGCGCGCCGAGCAGGGTGACCGGTCGTCCGCGCCGGGCGGCGAGCTCGTCGTACAGGCGCTGCGCGTCGGCCAGGACGGCCGAGAACGGCACCCGAGCGCGCGGCCAGTCCTGCCCGGCCGGCTCGTCCGGCCACGGCTCGACCTCGGCGCGCGGATACGGATCGTCGCGGTGCCAGCGCGTCACCCGCAGCCGTTCCAGGCCGCGGCACGCCAGCCGGATCTGTCCGCTCGCATGCATCCGGTGTCCGATCAGCGCGATCAGGGTGCCGACGTCGCTGCGCTCGTCGCCGCCGCCCACCTCGCTGCCGCGGGCGATCAGTACCGTGCCGAACTGGCCGTCGCCGGCCAGCACGTCGGCCACCAGTTGCCGATAGCGCGGTTCGAAGACGGTGAGCGCCAGCGGCTCGCCCGGCAGCAGGGGATGCTCGAGGGGGAACATCGGCAGCACGGTCATGCCATAAGAATGCCCCTGAACTGCGGAATTCCCGGGCGACGCGCCGCAGGGGAGTCAGCCGAAGCGCCAGGCGAGTGCCGCGGCGACGGCGCCCGCACCGTTGGCGGCCCAGTGCAGCGCGATCGACGGCAGCAGACTGCCGGTGCGCAGCCGCAGCCAGCCGAAGACCAGCCCGGCGGCGGTCGTGAAGGCGACCGCACCGAGTACGCCGAGTAGCACCCCGCCGGCGCCGCGGCCGACGGCGTCGCCGATGCCCTGATTGCCGGCAGCCAGCCCGGTGGACGAGAGGACGTGCCACAGCCCGAAGAGCAGCGCCTGCGCGCCGACGGCGACCCGGGCAGGGTGCCGGCGGGCCAGGGCGCCGAGCAGCACGCCCCGGAAGAGCAGTTCCTCGGGCAGCACCGTCTGCAGCGGAATCAGCACGAACGCCGACAGCACCGCCCAGGACAGCGACGTGTACGCCTCATTGCGGAAGAGCTCGCGGACCGCCGGAATCGCCAGTCCCGCGGCGATCGCGACCAGCACGACGGCGACGATCACCGCGGCCCAGCCCGCACCCCGGCGCAGTTGCTCGCGGGCCAGTCCCAGATCGCGCGGGCGCAGGCCCGATCCCAGGGCCAGCCAGGTGGCGGCGACCGCGACGGCGGCGACGATCCACCGCGACCACGTCGAGTGGGTGAAGTGCATGGTGAATTCGGCGGCGAACATCACGACGACGAGGGCGATCAGCGCGCGGTAGTAGCCGACGCGGCGGCGGACCAGACGGCCGCCGGCATCACCGAAGCTCCGGTTGCGCACCGTGGGGCCTCCTCGTCCTCGCCGGGGGACTTCCCAGTCTGCCCCGACACGCCCGGAGAGCGGAACTGTGCGACACGCCGGGACGGTCGAGACACACCATCTTGTGGTCGACGAGAGGGCTGATCGCAACGCGTAGTGTTGAGGGCGTTCGTCACTCGACCACTCACGAAGACCTTGAGGTGCCATGACTGCGTCCGCTCACAGCCCCGCCGAGGGCGCGCCGATCAAACTCATCGACCGCGTCAGCGCGATCAACTGGAACCGGGTTCCGGACGAGAAGGACGCCGAGGTCTGGGACCGGCTGACCGGTAATTTCTGGCTGCCCGAGAAGGTGCCGCTGTCGAACGACATCCAGTCGTGGGGCACCCTCACCGAGCCCGAGAAGCTGATGACCATGCGGGTGTTCACCGGACTGACGCTGCTCGACACCATTCAGGGCACCGTGGGCGCCGTCTCGCTGATCCCGGACGCGGTGACCCCGCACGAGGAGGCGGTGCTGACCAACATCGCCTTCATGGAGTCGGTGCACGCCAAGAGCTACAGCTCCATCTTCTCCACGCTGTGCTCCACCAAGGAGATCGATGAGGCCTTCCGCTGGTCGGAGGAGAGCCCGCACCTGCAGCGCAAGGCGCACATCATCCTCGACTACTACCGCGGCGACGATCCGCTCAAGCGCAAGGTGGCCTCGACGCTGCTCGAGTCGTTCCTGTTCTACTCGGGCTTCTATGCGCCGATGTACTGGTCGTCGCGCGCCAAGCTCACCAACACCGCCGATCTGATCCGGCTGATCATCCGTGACGAGGCCGTGCACGGCTACTACATCGGCTACAAGTACCAGCGCGGGCTGGAGGTCGAGACGCCCGAGCGTCGCGCCGAGTTGAAGGACTACACCTTCGAGCTGCTCTACGACCTGTACGACAACGAGGCCGATTACACCGAGGCCCTGTACGACGAGATCGGCTTGACCGAGGACGTCAAGAAGTTCCTGAAGTACAACGCCAACAAAGCCCTGATGAACCTGGGCTACGAGGCGATGTTCCCGAAGGACGAGACCGGCGTGAACCCGGCGATTCTGTCGGCGCTGTCGCCGAACGCCGACGAGAACCACGACTTCTTCTCCGGCTCGGGCAGCTCGTACGTCATCGGCAAGGCCGTGAACACCGAAGACGAGGACTGGGACTTCTGACGACCAGTTCCCACGACCCTGACGCCGCGCCGGGCGATCACCCGCGGGTGGTCGCCCGGCGCCGTCTCACGCGCTTCGACTGGACCTGGTACATCATCGTGCCGGGGCTCTTCGTCGCCGGCTGCCTCGCCGTCCTCCTCACCGGTGACGACATCCCGATGGCCGTCTTCGGCATCCTCTTCTTCGGCGGCGGCGCGGCGGCGGTCCTGCTGATCAAGCGGCGCGATGCCAGGCCGCTCATCATCGACGAGCACGGGATGCGCAACGGTCGCCAGACGATCGACCTGCGCTGGGATCAGATCGACGGCGTCTATCTCCGCGCCGGCTGGCTGGCCATCGATTCATCGGTGCCCGGACGCGCCGTGCTGGGCGTCCTCGGGAAGGCGAACGCCGCGATGATCGGGGTTCCGGAGAACGCCGCGCATCACCTGATTCAGTGGGACGCGGGCATCGAGCCCGATCTGGGGGTCGTCGGCGCGGCGATCAAGGCCTACGGGGTCCCGGTCGACGGCCTCGACTGAGACGTCCCAGATCGCTCCGGGTGTCTGCTCCGACCAGCCCTCTCACGGACGGGACATGGCGGCCGATTCCGCTGCGACGGCGATCGTGTCGGCCGGCGGGCGCCCCAGCAGCCGGTGGAGGTCGAGGCTGCCTGCACCGAGGAGTCCGTGGCGCACTCCGGATGCGATCGAGGCGAGCATCGGAGGCTGGAACGGCAGCAGGTAGGGGTTCGCGAGAAGCTGCGCCCGATAGTCGCCCAGCGAGATATCCCGGTGCTGCGCGCCGAGCCGTTCGGCCACGTCCCGGGCGGTGATCGGCGGACCGACCAGCTCGTAGGTCAGTCCGGCGTGCGGCGCCGGCGCGCTCGCGACGATCGCTGCTGCGGCCGCCAGGTCGGGGCGCGCGACGGCCGTGAGCGGGCCGTCGCCGAACGGGGTCTCCAGCACGTCGCCCTGCCAGGTCATCAGCCCACCGAAGAGTTCGGCGTACAGGCCGTTGCGCAGGATCGTCCACGCCAGCGGGCTGTCCCGGATCAGTTGTTCGGTCACCCGGTGAGCCAGGGCGAAGCCGAGATGATCACCGTCGCCGGTCAGGCTGGTGTAGACGAGGTGACTCACGCCGTCCCGGGCCGCGGCGTCGATCGCGGCCCGGTGGCGTGCGACGACGTGGTCGTCCTCCCCGTACCCGGCCGAGATCAGCACGAGCGTGTCCACATCGGTGAAGTCCAGGGACGCGGGATCGTCGAAGTCGATGCGGCGCTCGTGCGCGCCGGGGGATCGGGTACCGCCCACGGCGGCGGCGTCGCGGGAACGCAACTCGTGCAGGGTGGCGGAGGCGAGCTGACCGTGTGCGCCGGTGACCAGGATCATGGTGGTGGTGACTCCTTCAGTGGTTCTCTTCAGTAACTACGATGGATCCTGGAACACCGATCCCCGTGCCACAAGGAGGCAGTTTCGTGTCAGTGACGAACACGGAAGTAACCCCCGAGGTCGCCGAACTGGAGCCGTGTGGATTGCCCGGACACACCGACTGCGGCATTCGGGAGGTCCTCGACCGGGTGGGGGACAAGTGGTCGGTACTCGTCATCGTCGAACTCGCCGGTGGCCCGCGTCGCTTCCGGCAGTTGCAACGCGCCATCGACGGCATCTCTCAGCGCATGCTCACGCTGACCGTCCGCAGGCTGGAGCGCGACGGCCTGGTGCAGCGAACCGTGTACCCGACCGTTCCGGCCCAGGTCGACTATCGGCTCACCGACACCGGGGCCAGCCTGACCCACCTGGTCAAGGCGCTGGCGGAATGGTCGCTGGAGCACCGCGAATCCATCGCGGCGGCGCGGCGCGCCTACGACGAGGAGAATCCGGACAACGGGATCCGCTGACCGGGCCGGCGGTCACACCCGCGGTCACACCCAGGGCGCAGTGCCGACGCCGGTCATCCGGACGGTGCCCCACGGGGTCAGCTCGGCCAGCTTCGCCGGCACCGGTGGTTCGTCGCCGACGCCGACCTGGGCGCGCGACTTCCCGGCACCCTTGAGTTCGGCGGCGCGCGGGCCGTGCAGGATCCCGGCCCAGTGGAAGTGGCCGTCGTTGCCGTCGACGTGACCGCGGGCGCGCAGCCGGGCCGTGAAGGTCTCCTCGCCCACCATCACCCGCACCTCGCCGTCGAAGACCTCGGTCTCCACCGTTTCCTCGGTGGACCAGTCGTAGTCGTTCGGGTCGAAGCCGCCGCGCCGGTTCCGGGCGGCCACCATCGCCTTGCGCAGCCGCGAGCGCAGCCCGATCACCGGCGGGTCGGGCCGGTTCTGCACCGACCGGCGCACGACGACGCCGTGCGCCCCGGCCAACTCCGCCTCGGTCAGTGCGGCGGCGACGTAATCGACGGTGCCGGCGGAGACGAAGAAGGTGTCGGGGACGTCCGCGGCCGCCACACCCAGGTGATTGGGCGACGGCGGCGGCGCGTCGGTCACCAGCAGATCGGCCTCGCGGGTGTCGCCGGTCAGCGTGAACGGCAGCGGCGACGCCCGGAGCCGGCGGCGCAGCTCACCGATCGCCGGGGAGTCCCCGGTCAGCGCGATGACGGTCACGCCAGGAATCCCGCACGCCGCCACAGCCGGGCGCCGAGCGGGCCCATCAGGCCGTTCTTCTCCAGGAACGTCGAGAGCGGGACGAACGACCGGATCTGCACGTCGCGGAAGTGTGGATTGCGGCGCGCGATCTTGGCGACACCGGCCGGATCGTCGAAGCCGGCCCGGGCGTACATCTCCGGATTGGTGAACAGCCGGCGGAAGATCGGCCCGCCCAGGCCGTGCAGATTGGCCGACGACCACGTCTCCCAGCGCGAGCGGATCGGTGCGCGCCGGACGATCCCGTCGCGGGCGAAGCCGATGTGCCGGGCCTCCTCGGTGACGTGAATCGTCATCAACTGGGCGACGATGGGCTGCAGGTCCGGATCGTCCTTGATCTCGCGCTGCATGGCGTCGAACAGTTCCTCGCCGACCAGGGTGATGACCCACAGCATGGTGCCGCGCATCAGCAGCGGCAGGATGTGCATCACCGTCCGCTGCCAGCGCCGCATCCCGTAGGCGCGTGCGCCGGTCCGTTCGATCACCTTGCCGAACATCGTCATGTGCCGGCATTCGTCGCCCATCTCGGTGA
>CAZEOP010000193.1:0-6120 GCA_964513715.1 uncultured Gordonia sp. | reverse complement strand
AGTGTGGGAGAGTAGGACACCGCCGAACACAATTTAGTAGAGACCCCCTGAACACCCAGTGTTCAGGGGGTCTCTCGCATCCCCGGACACGGTGCCGCTCACCGTGAACGGCCGGCGCACCAGATAGATAGACCCGTGCCGGCGCACCGAATGCTCAAGTGAGCGCGATGTACTTCGTGTCGAGATACTCCTCGATGCCCTCGCTGCCGCCCTCCAGGCCGAGGCCGGAGGTCTTGATTCCGCCGAACGGCGCCGCCGGATCGGAGATCACGCCCCGGTTCACGCCGACCATCCCGAACTCGAGAGCCGCCGAGACCCGCAGCGCCCGGTCCAGGTCGCGGGTATAGAAGTAGGCGGCCAGCCCGTACGGGGTGCCGTTGGCGAGCGCGAGCGCCTGCTGCTCGGTGTCGAAGCCGGTGATCACCGCGACCGGGCCGAAGATCTCGTCGGTGCCGATGCGGGCCGTTGCGGGTGCGTCGGAGAGCACGGTCGGGGCGTAGAAGCAGCCGGGCCGGTTCAGGCGATGGCCGCCGGTGTGGACGGTGGCGCCGCCGGCTACCGCCTCGTTGACCAGCCCGGCGATCGACTCGAGTTGCTTGGCGTTGATGATGGCCCCGAGGTCACTGGCGTCGTCGTAGCCCGGGCCGACGGCGAGGGCGGCGATCTGCTCGGTCAGCGCCGCGGTGAAGGCCGGGCGGATCCCGTTCTGCACCAGGAGCCGGTTGGCGGCGGTACAGGCCTCGCCGCCGTTGCGCATCTTGGCCGCCAGGGCGCCCTCGACCGCGGCGTCCAGGTCGGCGTCGTCGAAGACCAGGAAAGGTGCATTGCCGCCGAGCTCCAGCGAGGTACGCAGGATGTGCTGCGCGGACTGTTCGAGGAGGGTGCGCCCGACCCCGGTGGAACCGGTGAAACTGACCTTGCGCAGGCGCGGATCGGCCATCAGCGCGCCGGAGACATCGGCGGCCGAGGTGGTCGGCAGCACCGACAGGACGCCCGGGGGCAGGCCGGCCTCGTCGAACACCCGGGCCAGCAGCAGCATGGTCAGCGGGGTGTCCTCGGCCGGCTTGACGATGATCGGACAGCCGGCCGCCAGGGCCGGACCGATCTTCCGGGTCCCCATCGCCAGCGGGAAGTTCCACGGCGTGATCGCCAGCACCGGCCCCACCGGCTGCTTGACCACGACGATCCGGCCGTTCCCGGAGGGCGCGGTGGCGGTGCGGCCGCCGATGCGGACCGCCTCCTCGCTGAACCAGCGGAGGAACTCGGCGCCGTAGGCCACCTCGCCGCGGCTCTCCCGGAGGATCTTTCCCATCTCCAGGCTCATCAGCATTGCGAAATCGTCGGCGCGGGCGGTGACGATGTCGAAGGCCGTGCGGAGGATCTCGGCCCGCTCGCGGGGAGCGGTCGCCGCCCAGCCGGCCGCCGCCGCGCACGCGGCATCCAGGGCCGTGACGGCATCGGCGACACCGGCGTCGGCGACCGAGGCCAGCTCGTCGCCGGTCGCCGGGTCGAGCACCGGGAAGCGTGCTCCGGCCGCGGCGGGCGCCGAGGCGCCGTCGATCCAGAGTCCGGTCGGAACGTCGCTGAGCACGGGGTGGGGGCGGGTCATGCCCTCACTGTACGAGCCGCGGCGCGGCGGGTCTCGGCGCGCGGCCGCGCGTCAGCGTTCGCCGGGCCGGTCCGGGGTACTGCCGGGAGCCTGGGCGCGGGGGAGCGTGGTGCCGCGCGCCGGTGCCTGGCGGGTACCGCGAGTGGACCGGTTCTGGCCGTCGCGGCTCTGGGCGTTGCGGTTCTGGGCGTTGCGGTTGCGTGCCGCCGGGCCGCGGCGCGCGGCGGTGCGCTCCTCCTGGAGCTTGTCCTCGGCGCGTTTGCGCTCGACGGCCTGCGCGTGCTCCTCGGGGGCGCGCTTGTTGGCTTCGGCGCCCAGTCCGGTTCCGGTCGTGTCGTCCTCGACGAAGCACATGGTCCGCATGACGTGGTGGAAGGTGACCAGGCCGTAGGTGAGCGGCAGGCCGAGGACAGCGCCGACCATCTTGATCGGTGAGATTCCGATGGTCACGATGCCGCCCGGAATGGTGGGCGTGATCGGCTCGACGAGCTCGGATCCGACGGTGGTGAACAGGTACAGCGCGGTGTAGTACGCGTAGTAGGCCGCGGTGAGCGACTTGGTGACGGTCAGGTCGTGCACGCTGACCATCTCGGTGAGGTTATCGCCCTGCCCGATGTTGTGGCCGAGGCCGATCGCGATGTCGAGTGGCGCGCCGCCGATGTACTTGAGGAAGTCGAGGAAGCTGAGGTCTACACCCAGCTGGCCGCCGATCAGGCCCCCGAGTTGGGGAACGGCGGAGAGTGCAGCGGGGCCGGCCATCGACAGCATGGTCTCGCCGGACGAGAAGTCGGCCGGATCGGCCGGAATCAGATTGTGCGGCACCGCGGTGGCCTTCATCTGGCGGAGCAGTCCCTTGGCGGCGGTGTCGATCTGGCGGCGGGCGGCGTCATTCGGCGCGGTGGCCTTCGCATATTCCGCGGTCCGTTCGACGATTCGGCCCAGCGGCAGGTCGCCGATCGGCGGGCAGGTGTCGTTGTCGGCGAGGGCCAGCTGATTCGCGGCGCCCTGGATCAGCGGATGGATGGGGATGTCGTACTTGACGGTCTCGCTGGGCTTTCCGGCCTGCTCCTTCTGCTCGTCGGTCACCCGCGCCACACACTGGTTGAGGATCGCGCTGCTGGTGCCCTGATACAGGTACTGCAGGCCCAGGCGGCTGCCGGTGAAACCGATCTGCAGCAGCATGTGCAGCGGGATCACGCCGAGGGCGTTGACGCTCGGCATCAGCTGGATGGCGAAGCCGGCCGGAGCCAGGATGCCGGCGAAGACGTACAGCCAGACCGATTCGACGGCCTGGCTCAGGGTGATGTTCGCAACCGGGATGGCTTCATCCTGCCGGCCGTCGCGGATCTTCAGCAGGTTGTTGACGACGAGCTGGGACAGCGCGGTGCGGTACTGGGGGTCGTCCTGGTCGGCGCCGAGGCTGTTGGGGTGATCGGAGACGGCGAGCGTCGATACATGGACATTCCGCATCCAGGCCTGGATGTCGCGGCGGTTCTTCTCGGCGGCGGCGAGCAACGGCGGTGGGAGGCTGGGCAGCAGTGCGTCGAGGATCGAGTCGTAGACCACCGAGAGCGTGGTGAACTCGCCGCTCACGCAGGTGGTGTCGGCACCTTCGTTCCCGGCCGACGGTGCGAGCATGGAGCGCGGCGACTTCGCGATGCGATCCTGGCGCTCGGAGTAGGTCTCGGCGGGCTTGGCGTTCGGCCGCTTCTTCTTGGCGACCGGGTTCGCCTTGCCGATCGCGGTGGCACTCGCGCCGGCGACGGCGTACGGCCGGAAGACCTCGGCGCGCCCGTCGGGCACGGCGGCGTTCAGCAGCAGGCTGCTGAGGACGCCGGCGGCGGTCAATCGCAGTCCCCAGCGCTGGAGGCCAGGGGTGGGCGGGAGCGCGCGTCCGGTCGGCAGCATGGTGTGTTCACTCCATCAACGGTGATGAGATCGGGCAGTGCGCTGATCGGGCGGTGTCCGGATCAGGCAGCGTCGGATCAGCGGGTGATGAGCGGCCGATTCCCCCGACCCACTCAAACGGTAAACTTAGCGTAACCTAATGAATTTCTGAGCAACGTCCAGGGTGGCCGAGATCACTGCCGCGGTCCCGCTCACTGATCCAGGGTCGCGCCGCCGTCGACCCGCAGGTCGTGCAGTGCGATGTGCCGGGCGGCGGGCGAGACGAGGAATGCGACGGTGGCGGCGATGTCGGCGGGTTCGGCGATCCGGCCCAGCGGGATACCGAGCCGGAAGCGCTCGGGGTCTCCGGCCAGCAACGCCGCCTCGTCGGCGCCCAGCCCGGCCAGCATCGCCGTGTCCGTGGAGCCGGGGGAGACGATGTTGACCCGGACGCCGGCGCGGGCGGCGTCGATGCCGACGCTGCGCGCGTAGGCCGTCGCGGCCGCCTTGGAGGCCGCGTACGCCGGGAAGGCCGCGCGCGGAGTGGTGGCCGCATTGCTGGAGATCACCACCGCGCAGCCGCGCCCCCGCGCGGTCATCGCGGGGAGGGCGGCATCGAGCAGGTTCCGGACACCGCCGGCGTTGACGGCCAGGCAGCGCTCCCAGTCGTCGCTCATCACCCCGGCCGCGCTGACCACGATGTCGATGGGTCCGAGCTCGTCCTGCGCCGCGGTCCACGCCGCCGCGACGGCCGCGCGGTCGGTCACGTCCAGCGATGTCACGGCCCCGCCCGCCGGATCGGTTCCCGCCAGATCCCAGCCGAGGACGGTCGCGCCGTCGGCGCGCAACTGCGCGCAGACCGCGCCGCCGATGCCGCCGGCCGCCCCGGTGACGACGGCGCGCCGGCCGTGCAGCGGGGCACCGGTCACGAGGCCGCGCCCCGGCGATCCCGCGCCGCCAGTGCGCCGAGGATCTCGGCGGTGGTCTGCACCCGTCCGGCGCGCTTGCCGATGTAGTCCGCGGCCATCGCGTGCTCCTCCCGGCTGAAGTCGGCCATCGCATCCACCACGAAGAACGGGGCGACGTCGCTCATGAAGGCTTCGGTGGCGCTGATCATGCAGCCCATGTGCGCGTAGACGCCCACCACGATCAGCTGGTCGCGCCCGTGATGGGCCAGCAGCTGACGCAGGTCGGTGCGCTGAAACGCCGAGTAGCGCCACTTGGTCACTTCGATGTCGCCGGGGCGCGGGGCCAGCTCGTCGACGATCGCCTCGTCGGGTCCGGCGGCCAGGCCGTCGCCCCAGAAGTCGGCGAGGATGCCGCGGCGGGAGGGATGCTGGTTGCCCGGCTGCGCCGTGTAGACGGTCGGGATTCCGGCGGCCCGGCAGTTCTCGCGCAGCGCGACCATGTTCGGCAGCGCCGTGCGCATCGGCTCGGCGGCGGTGTCGTAGGCGTCGATGAAATAGCGCTGCATGTCGTGGACCAGCAACGCGGCCCGGTCCGGGCGCAGCGCCCAGTCGACCTGCGTGGGGAACGGGCCGGTCGGGATGGGGTACGGGGCGATCGCAGGGATGGACATTGCCTTAGGGTAGCCTCGCCTCATGCGTATCACCACTCGGCCCCCGGAGCTCACCGCGCGGTACCGGGCGGAGGGACTCTGGATCGACGAGGTCTTCGACGACCTGGTGGCCCGCCGGGCCGCCGATCCCGAATTCGCGGGCAAGATCGCCGTGGTCGACGCCGAGCGGCGGCTGACCTATGCCGCGCTCGACGAGCGGGTGGGACGGCTGGCCGCGGGTCTTGCGGCGCGCGGCCTGGCGCCCGACGACCGCGTCCTGCTGCAGATCCCCAACGGGGTGGCCTTCGTCGAAGCGCTCTTCGCGCTGTGGCGCCTCGGTGCTCTCCCGGTCTTCGGTCTGCCGGCGCATCGGGAGGCCGAGCTGGTCGGCATCGCCGAGGCCGCCGGTGTGGTGGCGATCATCTCGCCCGCGTCCCGGCCCGGTTTCGACTACCGCGCGCTGGCGCAGACGGTGGCCGCGCAGGTCCCGTCGGTCACCACCCTGATCGACTCGGACGGCCTGGAGGAGCTCTTCGCCGATCCCGTCGTCCACCCGCGCCCGGGTCCGGAGGACCTCGGCTTTCTGCAGCTCTCCGGTGGGAGCACCGGGGTGCCGAAGCTGATCCCGCGAACGCACGCGGACTACCTGTACAGCGTGCGGCGCAGCAACGAGGTCTGCGGCGTGGACGCCGACACCGTCTACCTGGTGGTCTTGCCGGTGGGGCACAACTTCCCGATGAGCTCGCCGGGCATCCTGGGGGCCTTGCACGCCGGCGGCACCGTGGTGCTCGCCGAATCGCCGGCGCCGTCGGTGGCCTGGCCGCTGCTCGAGCGCGAGGGGGCGACGATGGTCGGCCTGGTGCCGCCGCTGGCCCGCCTGTGGACCGAGACCGCCGAGAACGGCGCGGCCCACGACCTGTCGAGTCTGCAGACGGTGCAGGTCGGCGGTGCCCGCTGCCCGGACGAGCTCGCCGCGCGGATCGGCCCGGCGCTGGGCGCCGCGCTGCAGCAGGTCTTCGGCATGGCCGAGGGGCTGGTCTGCTACACCCGGCTCGACGACCCGGAA
>CAZEOP010000192.1:0-6196 GCA_964513715.1 uncultured Gordonia sp. | reverse complement strand
ACGGCCGCCGGAGCGGTCGCGGGGCGTCGACGCACGCCGTGGTGATCCTGGGCAGTCCGATCTCGGCCGAGGCCTTCGCCGCGGTGGCAGCCGAACTGGCCGGCCAGGGTGGCAACATCGACTCCATCCGGGGCGTCGCGGACTATCCGCTGACCGGCCTGGAACTGATGGTGACCGCCACCGACGACGCCGCGTTGCGGCAGAGCCTGGGCGCGGTGGCCGCCCGCTATCCGATCGACGTGGCCGTGGAGCGCGGCGGGCTGTCGCGGCGCGCCAAGCGGGTGATCGTCTTCGACGTCGACTCGACCCTGATCCAGGGCGAGGTGATCGAGATGCTCGCCGCCGAGGCCGGCCGGGAGGCCGAGGTGGCCGCGGTGACCGAGGCCGCGATGCGCGGTGAACTCGACTTCGCCCAGTCCCTGCACGAGCGGGTTCGGGCGCTGGAAGGATTGGACGCCGGCGTCATCGACCAGGTGGCGCAGCGGCTGGAGCTGACCCCGGGCGCGCGCACCACCATCCGCACGCTGCATCGGCTCGGCTACCACTGCGGTGTGGTGTCCGGTGGATTCCGCCAGGTCATCGAGCCGCTGGCGGCGCAGCTGGAACTGGACTTCGTGCGGGCCAACACCCTCGAGGTGGCCGACGGCAAGCTGACCGGCCGAGTGGTCGGCGAGGTGGTGGACCGGGCGGGCAAGGCGCGCGCCCTGGCCGCCTTCGCCGCCGAGATGGGCGTGCCGATGGAGCAGACCGTCGCCGTGGGCGACGGCGCCAACGACATCGACATGCTGAGCGCCGCCGGCCTGGGCATCGCCTTCAACGCCAAACCCGCGCTGCGCGAGGTGGCCGATGCGACGCTCGATCACCCGTACCTGGACGCGGTGCTGTACATGCTGGGCGTGACCCGCGACGAGGTGGAGGCCGCCGACGCCGTCGACGGCACCTTGCGCCGCGTCCCGCTGGAGGCGTGAGCCCGGGCGGAGGTCAGTGGTCGGCGTCGACCGCGACCGCCGGCAGCCCCTGCAGTTCCTCGATCACCTGCGGATCCTGCAGTTCCATCCAGGCGATCACGTCCTGGTAGGTGGCGCAGATGGTCTCCGGCTTGTTGCAGGTCTCCCGCATGAAGTCGGCCGTCGCCGGGTTGAAGGCGTTGCCGCTCCAGTCGTTGAAGTGGTTCGCGATCACCAGCGGTGCACGATTGCCCTCGAATGCGCGCTGGTACATGTACTCGTAGCTCTGCCGGACCACGCGCCGGATCTTCGGGGCGTCCTTCGGTCGGTCCTTGGCGCCGTTGTAGGTGTACCAGAAGTTGTAGTCCAGGGCGGTCTGCCGATGCTTGAGGGCGGGTGACCAGACGTAGGGGATCGCGAACTCCCAGATGCCGCGTTCCCGGATGGGCCAGTAGAGCCCGGGTTCGCTGGCCGCCATCGACGAATCCCAGGTCATGCCGTGCTTGATCAGCGCCGGGAACAGGGCCTTCGGTGTGCCCTCCAGACACTGGGTGCGGCCGCCCTTGACCACCTCGGGGCCGAAGGCCAGATCGGGTCCGTCGGTGATCCCGGTGTTCTCGCGCCAGTTGACCATCAGCGAGAAGAACTGGTCGAGCTCGTGATTCCAGTCCGCCGTCGTCCAGTCCTTGCCCGGATGCTTGGAGCCGGCGCAGAAGTGGCCGACGAAGTGGGTGCCCATCTCGTGGCCGTCGTACCAGGTCTTGTTGAGGTACTCGATCTCCTCCTTGACCTCGTCTTTGGTGCCGCCGAAGGCGATCGCGGACTCGCCCGGCTTGTGCCCCGGGCCGCGGTACTTCTTGCGGGCGTTGTCGGTGAGGAAGTAGAGGCCGGTCATCAGCGCGGTGAAGCGCGCATTCGTGTCCTTCGCGGTGTCCAGGAACAGATCCCAGTTCTCGCCGACGCCCACGCCGTCGAACGAGAACAGAATGAACTGCGGCGGTTTCTCACCGGGGGCGAGCTTCGTCATCGGCACGTTGGATTCCAGCCGCACCGGTTTCGGCGGCAGCAGCGGCGTCTGCGTCGGGACGCCGCTGGGTGCCTGCCCCTCGAGGTAAGCCTGTCCCTGCACCTCGGTGGCGCAGGCCGCGGTGCCCAGCGCCAGGGCCACCGCCGTCGCCAGGGCGCCGAGTCGGGAGAATCGGCGTCGGCGCGGCGCGGTGGGCGTCATCGGAAAGGGGATCCGCTCTGTGCTGTTTCGGGCTTCTGTACGTCAGAAAGGCTACCCGGCCGGACTGCTGATTCCCCTGATGACGGCACCGTTGTCGGCTGATGGCACTACCCCGGCGCCGCGGCGGTTACGGTGTGCGGTGATGACACTCGCGCAGGCCTACGACCGACTGACCCGCTATGCGCCGGCGGCCGCGGATTCCGCCGATCCGGCCGCGGTGCTCGCGATGCCGCTCGTTCTGCGCATCGAGAAGACCTCGCCGCCCGGCCGCGCGGACCTGCTGGAGGCCGCCGCCCGGGCCGCGGTGCTGGCCTGTCTGGATCCCCGGGCGCAGCCCGGCGGCCCGTGGGCGGCTGCCTTCGACGCCTGGTGCGCCGGACGGATCCGGAAGATCGCGCGCCGGGCCCGCGGCGGAGCGTGGACGGCGGTGCAGGAGCTGCCGGGTGTCACGGTCGACGCCGGCGGCGCCCAGGCGCGGGCCTTCGTGCCCGGACCGGTGGGTGCCCTCGACCGGCGCCTGGCGAAGCTGCAGATCGGCGGGACCGAGGTGGACGGCGACCTGCCCGGCGAGCCGCCGGACGAACCGGGCCTGGTGCTGTGGACGGCGCCGGCGCTGCCGATGACGGTAGGCAAGGCGGCCGCGCAGGTGGCGCACGCGTCGATGCTCGGCGCTCGGCTCATCCCGCCGGGACGGCGGGCCGACTGGTTCGCCGCCGGCTGCCCGCTGCGGGTGCGGCAGGCCACGCCCGCGCGCTGGGCGCAACTGGGCGCCGACCCGCACACCGCGGCCGTGCGCGACGCCGGCTACACCGAGGTGGCGCCGGGCTCGTGCACGGTGATCGCCGAGTTCGGCGGGTAGCTCGGTTCCGGCCCGCGGCGCGGAGTCAGTCGAGTCCCGGTGCGAGGGCTCGCACGGTACCCAGCCAGACCTCGCGATCCAGGGCCATCGGCGCCAGCATCAGTTCGTCGGCCCGGGCCAGCGCCGCGAACCGGTTCAGTTGTGCGCGGACGTCGTCGGCCGTGCCGACCGCCGCGTGTGTCGCCATCTGTGCCAGCTGCCCTCCGGCGGGCCCGGCCAGCAGCGCATCGAGCTGATCATCGTCCAGGTCGGCGCCGCGGGCGAAGAGCAGCTTGGCGCGCTGGCGGAGGGTCAGCTGCAACTCGTGGCGGGCGCGGTCGGCATCGTCGTCGGCGATCACTCCGGCCGCCGCGATCACATACGGCGCGCTGACGCCGCCGCCGGGCAGCGGTGCCGGACGGAACTGCTCGCGGTACAGCGCAATGGCCTGTTCCAGCGCAGCCGGCGCGAAGTGCGAGGCGAAGGCATAGGGGAGGCCCAGATAGGCGGCGAGCTGCGCGCCGAACAGCGACGAGCCCAGGATGTACAGCGGGACGTCGGTGCCGGCGCCGGGCGTGGCGATCACCCCGGACTGTTGCGCGATTCCGCGCAGATAGCCCTGCAGCTCCACGACATCGGACGGGAAGGCGTTCGATGCCTCGGGACTGCGGTGCAGCGCGGCGAACGTCGCCGGATCGCCGCCAGGTGCCCGCCCCAGCCCCAGATCGATCCGGCCGGGATACAGCTCGGCGAGGGTGCCGAACTGTTCGGCGATGGTCAGCGGGGAGTGGTTGGGCAGCATCACCCCGCCCGCCCCGAGCCGGATGCGCTGCGTAGCCGCGCCCATGCGGGCGATCAGCACCGCGGGCGACGACGACGCGATGGCCGTCATGTTGTGGTGTTCGGCGTACCAGAGCCGCTCGTAGCCGGCGGTGTCGGCCAGTTGCGCGAGCGCGACCGAATGGTCCAGCGACTCGCGGACGGTCTCGCCGGGGCCCACCTGAGCCAGATCGAGGAGGGACAGGGGAACGGTCACGGCAGTCACCCCTCGTCCAACGGCGCGGCCCGGCGCGGCTATTCCCGGATCGGGGCCGGCAGCGGTGCATCATGGAGGTCGTGACTGCGCTCGAGACCGACCCCGACCTGATTCTGGACTTCACCGGCGTGACCCTGGTGCGCGGTGGCACCACCCTGGTGGGTCCGGTCGACTGGAAGGTGGAATGCGACGAGCGCTGGGTGATCCTGGGGCCCAACGGGGCGGGCAAGACCTCGCTGCTGCGGCTGGCCGGGGCCGTCGAACATCCCAGTGCGGGCACCGCATTCGTCCTGGGCGAGCGGCTCGGGCGCACCGACGTCCGCGAGCTCACCACCCGGATCGGGCTGGTCAGTTCGGCGATCGCGGGCCGGATCCCCGGCGGCGAACTGGTCTCGGACCTGGTGATCTCGGCGGGCTACTCGGTGCTGGGCCGGTGGCGCGAGGACTACGACGGTGCCGACCGTGCGCGCGCGGCGGACGTGCTGGAGTCGATGGGTGCCGAGCACCTGGCGCAGCGCACCTTCGGGACGCTGTCGGAGGGGGAGCGCAAGCGCGTGCTGATCGCCCGGGGTCTGATGACCGATCCGGAGCTGCTGCTGCTGGACGAACCGGCCGCCGGTCTGGATCTCGGCGGGCGCGAGGAACTGGTCGACCGGCTCGGGGCGCTCGCCGCCGACCCGGAGGCGCCGGCGCTGGTGTTGATCACCCACCATGTGGAGGAGATCCCGCCCGGGTTCACCAACCTGATGCTCCTCTCGGAGGGCGGGGTGACCGCGCAGGGGCCGCTGGATCAGACGCTCACCGCGGAGAATCTGAGTGCCACGTTCCGGCAGAACATCGCCCTGACCCGCGACGACGACCGCTACTTCGCCCGCCGTGCGCGCCGGGCCGGCGGCCATCGCCGCGCGGCGTACTGACCGCGCGGGCCGCGGGTTAGAGTCGGACCATGAGTGACGATCTGACGGCGGCGTCGATTGCCCCGCTCCGCGATGCATCGACCGTGGTCCTGGTCCGTGACGGCGACGCGGGCATCGAGGTCTTCCTGCAGCACCGGGTACGGCAGATGGCCTTCGCCGGCGGCATGACCGTCTTCCCGGGCGGCGGCGTCGACGACCGCGACCGCGATGCGGAGATCGGCTGGGTGGGACCCGGCGTCGACTGGTGGGCGCGGCAGCTGTCGACCGACGAGGAGACCGCGCGGGCGCTGGTGGCCGCCGCGGTCCGGGAGACCTTCGAGGAGTGCGGCGTGCTGCTGGCCGGCACGGCCGACGCGGTGAGCCCGGATCCGTCGGTGTATGCGGCCGAGCGCACGCAGCTGGTCACCAAGGAGCTGTCGTTCGCGCAGTTCCTCGATCGCAGCGAACTGGTGCTCCGCACCGATCTGCTGGCGCCGTTCGCGCACTGGATCACTCCCAAGAACGAGAAGCGCCGGTACGACACCCGCTTCTTCCTGGCCGCCCTGCCCGACGGCCAGGACGCCGACGGCGCCACCAGCGAGGCCGAGGCGACCGAGTGGCGCACCGCGGAGGCGGCGCTGGCCGACTGGCAGGAGGGCCGCCGCTTCCTGCTGCCGCCGACCTGGACGCAGCTGCGCACCATCGCCGGCTTCGCGACCGTCGCCGACCTGGCCGCGGCGCCGCGGCAGATCTCGCCGATCGAGCCGCGGGTGTCCGACGGCCAGGGCATCCTGGGTCTGGGCTTCGACGATTCCGCCGACTACTTCGCCGCCCTCAGCGACGGCCGCCTCGACCGCCTGCGCACCGCCGCCGGCGACTGAGGACCGGCCCCCGCCACCGCGCGGGGCCGTGCTCTCCCCGCTCGCTGCCACCGCGGGCTGCGTTCACCCCGCTCCCTGCCGCCGCGCCGGGCTGTGCTCACGCCGCCGCCTGCCGCCGCGCGGCGCCGTGCTCACTTCGCTGGCTGCCGCCGCACCGGGCTGTGCACGCCGCTGCCTGAGCCGAGCGAGGAACGAGCTCGTGTCGAAGGGCGGCCGGTGTCGGTTGGGCGACCGGCCGGGGCACCCGGTAACCTGCTGACATGGCCGAATTCGTGACCCTCGAGACCTCGCCCGACCACCCCGGCGTCGGCACCATTCTGCTCAACCGCCCGCCGATGAACGCGCTGAACCGGCAGGTCCAGGACGAGCT
>CAZEOP010000191.1:0-6203 GCA_964513715.1 uncultured Gordonia sp. | reverse complement strand
GCCAGCAGTCGCCCGGCGGCGCCGCGAGCACCGCGGCCTACAAGACCTGGATCGACGGGGTCTCGAACCGCATCGGCGACAAGCGGATCGTGCTGATCCTGGAACCCGACGCCCTCCCCGACCTCGGCAGCGACAAGCTGTCGCCGAGCGAGCGCTCCGAGCGGATCGCGCAGATCTCGTACGCGATCAAGAAGCTGGCCGGTAATGCCAATGCGCGCACCTACGTCGACGTCGGCAACACCGGCTACGGCAAGACCGGACCGATGGGCCAGGCCCTGAGGGATCTCGAGGCCGACGGCGCCGTCGCCCAGGGCATCAGCGTCAACACCTCGAACTTCGAGCGCACGCAGGCGATCACCGATTACGGCAACTCGGTGCTGGCCGCCTGGGGCCACCCGGAGTCGAAGATCATGGTCGACGTCTCGCGCAACGGCGCCAACCCGGGCCCCGGTCCGGGCGACTGGTGCAATCCGATCGCACAGCGCCTCGGCACCATGAACAACCTGAGCTTCGACGCGGACGCCCACGTCGAGCAGATGTTCATCAAGACCCCGGGCGAATCCGACGGCGACTGCGGCTACGCGCCCGGCACCTCGGCCGGCCAGTTCGTCGACCCCCTGCTGCTGCTGCAGCTGGGCGTGGGCAATCTGCCCCAATCCCAGTAGCTCCAATCCCAGTAGCCCCGATTCCCGTCACCCCGCATATCCCAGCACCTCCTCGGTGCGGCCGCCTGTGCCGCGGTAGCGATCCGTCCCGGCTGTAGAAGCCCCGTCGCGATCCGGTCACAACCGGGTCTCGGCGCTTGGATCGCGCCGCGGCACTTCGGTAGCGTTCACCCTCGTGAATGTTACGAATGAGGCAGATGTGATTGGTGTGACTAAAGTGCGGCGGCGCCTGCTCGCCGGCGGCGCACTCGCCACCGCCCTCAGCCTGGGCCTCCTCCTGGGCGGCGGCCCGGCCCTCGCCGAACCCGCTCCCGCACCGGCGCCCGCCGTCGACCCGTCGATGGAACAGATCGCCGAGTTGGCCCAGCTCGGCGCCGGCCTGCTGGTCGGCGCTGCCAACAGCAGCGCCGGCGAGGGCAACAGCAGCCTGGGCGGACTGACCCCCGCAGACCCCGGCGGCACCTCGCCCACCATCCCCTCGCTGCCGGGCGTGGGCGGCACCAACTACCTGGTCGGCGCCCGCCCGGACTACTACAAGAACCTCGAGCGGATGGTCGCGAGCAATCCGGAGCCCATCCGGAGCAAGCTCGTCGCGCTGCAGAAGGTGCCGATCGCCCAGTGGATCGGCGGCGGCTACGGCATCACCAACCTCAAGAACGCCATGGCCCTGGGCGCCGCGCAGAACGCCGTGCCGGTGCTGGTGCTCTACCAGATCCCCTACCGCGACGTGGGCGGCGGCCACTCGGCCGGCGGCGCCGCGAACGCCGGCGAGTACCGGTCGTGGATCGATCAGGTCTCCACCACGATCGGCAACGGCAAGGCCGTGCTCATCCTGGAGCCCGACGCGCTGCCCGACCTGTCGAAGCTGGGCGGCCGGCGCGCCGAGCGCATCGAGCTGATGGCCTACGCCGTGCGCAAGCTCGCCGGCAACCCCAACGCCCGCACCTATGTGGACGTCGGCCACCCCGACTACGGCGGGAAGGACGCGATGGGCAAGGCCCTGCGCGACATGGCTGCGGCCGGCGGCACCGCCCAGGGCGTCAGCGTCAACACCTCGAACTTCTACTCCACCGAGGCCAGCACCCGCTACGGCGACGAGGTGCTCGCCGCCTTCGGTCAGCCCCAGGCCAAGATGATGGTCGACGTCTCGCGCAACGGCGCCAACCCGAAGCCGTCCGGCTGGTGCAATCCGACCGGCCAGAAGCTCGGCACGATGAACGACCTGGTGTACGACCCGAACGCGCACGTCGAGCAGATGTTCATCAAGACCCCGGGCGATTCCGACGGCTTCTGCGGCATCGCCCCGAACACCGCGGCTGGCAGCTTCAACGATCAGCTCATGCTGCATCAGCTGGGCGTCGGTCAGCGCTGATCCCGCCGAGCCCCGGTACCGGGCACTAGGATCAGCAGGCATGCTCACGGCCGACGAGTCCGCCGAGGACCCTCCACTGCGGAGGCTCCCGGGTCTCGTCGGCCGTTGGCGTTCGGTGGCCGCGCCGCGGCCGCATTTCCCACCCGCGCAGGAAGCCCGCTTCCGCCACGACTACAACCTCGAGGGCCGCACCTACCGGACCGAGATGTGGCTGGGCCTGGCCGCGGGCCTCGGCCTGCTGCTGATCTTCCACTCCTATTTCCTGCCGTACACCGGCGGTCAGGCCTTCTTCACCCCGATCCTCGCCGTCGCACTGGTCGTGCCGATGGTGTTGCGCGGCCTGGCCGGACGCAGCACCCGGCTGGCCTCCTGGTCGACCGCGCTGTTCATCGCCTCGGTGTACCTCGACATCGGCTGCCTGATGTGGCTGAGGCTGGCGGGCCAGCACGCCGGGCAGGAGGTGATCCCGGTGATCGTGCCGACCGCCGTGCTGATCACCATGTTCGGCGTGCAGATCAGCTTCGACATCGCCGCGCCGGCGATGCTCGGCGGCCTGGCCGGCATCGCCGCCGTAGAGCTGACGGGTCTGCCGCAGGACAGCAACGGCCTATTCAATCTGCTGGCCTCGGCCGCACTCGTGCTGGTGGCGCTGGGGACCTCGTACGAATTGGAGTCCAGTGCCCGCAGCGCCTGGGCGCGACGGCGGGAACTGCACCGGCTGGCCCGCACCGACACCCTCACCGGGCTGCCGAACCGGCGCGCCCTCGTCGAACTGCTGGAGAAGCCGGCCGCCGACCCGTCGCCGACCGCCCCGGTCGCCGCCATTCTGGACATCGACGATTTCAAGACCTTCAACGACACCTTCGGCCACCCCGCCGGCGACCGCTGCCTGGAGCGCATCGGCGCCTACCTGGCCGAGACGCTCGACGAGGGCGAGTTCGCCGCCCGGCTCGGCGGGGAGGAGTTCGTCGTCCTCTGGCCCGGCACCGACACCGGCGCGGCGCTCGCCCGCGCCGAGTTCCTGCGCGCCGGGATCGGCACCGAGGTAAGCGCCCCCGACGGCCGGCCGGTCACGATGTCGGCGGGCTGTGCCGTCCCGGCCGGCCAGAGCAGCGGCGGCACCGCTCCGGCGGCCCTGCTGGCCCGGGCCGATGCGGCCCTGTACGCGGCCAAGGCGGCCGGGCGGAATCGGCTGGCCGTCGAGCCGATCACGGATGCCCGACCGGTCCCGGGCGGCCGTCACGCCGGGCTCCCCCGGGGCGACGGCACCGGCGCCGCGGCCGCCGACCGGCTCCACCTGGTGACCGGCCCGGCCACCCTGCGCTTCGCCGATCCGGCGCGCGAGGCCGGCTTCCGGGAGTCCTTCGAGGCCCAGGGCCGAACCAGCCGGGCGCTGATCATGGGCGGCCTGATCGTCGTCTGCGTGGTGATCCTGATCATCCAGAAACCGGTGCTGAAGATTCCGGAGGAGGCCGATCTGATCGGCCGGCTCACCCTGCTGCTCGGACTCATCCCGGCCGCGGCCGCGGCGCTGGCGACCACCCTGGTCCCCCGGTGGCGCCGCTACAGCCTGGCGGTCTACGTCGCCGCGGTCGCGATCATCCTGTTCGCCCAGATGGCCCAGCGCGTGGTGCAGCTGCCGAAGGGCTTCGACGTGGTGCCCTTCCTGATGCCGGTCGCCATTCTGCTCAGCCTGACCGTCGCGCGCATCCGCTACAGCGTGCTGGTGCCGGCGATCAGCACGCTGGTCTCGGCGGTCTGCCTCACCGAACTGGTCGCCTTCCCGCTCGACGGCCTGCGCGTGTTGAACGTGGCCACCACCGTATTCATCACCGCCGGCGCGACCCGGTTCGCCTACCGCCTGGAGTATTCGCGCCGCGTCCACTGGTTCGAGGCCCGGCTGCTCGAGTCGCTGACCCGGATCGATCCGCTGACCGGCCTGCTCAACCGTCGGGCCTTCACCGCGGCGCTCGACGACGCCCTCACCGGCGACCGCGGCGCGGTCGGCCTGGCCCTGATCGATCTGGATCACTTCAAGGCCTACAACGACGGCTTCGGCCATCTGGCCGGTGACGAGTGTCTGCGCACCACCGGTACCGCCCTGGTCGAGGCCGCCCGCCGCGAGGACGCCGCCCTCGCCCGGCTCGGCGGCGAGGAGTTCGCAGTGGTGCTGACCGGGGGCACCGCCGCGGAGCTGGCCGAGCGCGCCGAACGGATCCGCGCCGCGGTCGGCGCGCTGGCCCTGCCCGGTCCGGACCCGGACGCGACGGTGACGGCGTCGGCCGGCTTCGCCTACACGCTGGGCGGCGACTGCGACGGCGGGGGCGGCAGCCTGGCCGCGGCCCTGCTGAGCACCGCCGACACCGCGCTGTACGCCGCCAAAGTCGCCGGCCGGGACCGGCTGGCACAACCGCCCGAGCACGTCCGCAGCGGTGGTTCCCGTACCCCACGGGACCATCGCCGCGGCAGCCGGGACCAAATGCTTTAAATAGCCGTTAGTCCTCTCATTTGGCCATAGGCTCGCTGCTATGGGGAGCACACCGGCACCGCAGGGCCCAGCGGCACAAGCACTTCTCGACATCGGAAAGTTCTTCTCCCAGTGGGACGAGACCGCCGACAGACGCGCCGTCTTCCGCGAGGGCGGCCGCGCGGGCGACGTCTTCTACCGCGACCGCTGGAGTCACGACAAGATCGTGCGTTCCACGCACGGCGTCAACTGCACGGGCTCGTGCTCGTGGAAGGTGTACGTCAAGGACGGCATCATCACCTGGGAGACGCAGGAGACGGACTATCCGTCGGCCGGCCCCGATCGCCCCGAATACGAGCCCCGCGGCTGCCCGCGCGGCGCCGCCTTCTCCTGGTACACCTACTCCCCCACGCGCGTACGCCACCCGTATGCGCGCGGCGTGCTGCTCGAGATGTACCGCGCGGCCAAGGCCCGGCTCGGCGACCCGGTGCTGGCCTGGGCCGACGTGACCGGCGACCCGGTGCGTCGACGCGCCTACCAGCAGGCCCGCGGCAAGGGCGGCCTGGTGCGCGTCAGCTGGGACGAGGCCATCGAGATGGCCGCCGCCGCGCACGTCCACACCATCAAGACCTACGGCCCCGACCGCTGCGCCGGCTTCTCGCCGATCCCGGCCATGTCGCAGGTGAGCCACTGCGTGGGCACCCGTTTCATCCAGCTCATCGGCGGCGTCATGACGTCGTTCTACGACTGGTACGCCGACCTGCCGGTGGCCAGCCCGCAGGTCTTCGGCGACCAGACCGACGTGCCCGAGTCCGGCGACTGGTGGGACGCGACCTACCTGATGATGTGGGGCTCCAACGTCCCGGTGACCCGCACCCCGGACGCCCACTGGATGGCCGAGGTGCGCTACCGCGGCACCAAGGTGGTCGGCGTGGCCCCGGACTACGCCGACAACATCAAGTTCGCCGACGAATGGGTGCCCGCCCAGGCCGGCACCGACGCCGCCCTCGCCATGGCGATGGGCCACGTGATCCTGAAAGAGTTCTACGTCGACAACGACACCGAGTTCTTCAGCGAGTTCAGCCGCAAGTACACCGACCTGCCGTTCCTCATCGAGCTCGACGAGTTCGACGCCGACGGCACGCCCACGCTGGTGCCCGGCAAATTCCTCACCGCCGAAGCACTGACGGGCACCCCCGACGCTCCCGAAGAGGAGTGGAAGACCGTCCTGATCGACGACGCCACCGGCGAACCGGTGGTGCCCAAGGGCTCGATCGGCTTCCGCTACTCCGACTCCGGCGAGGGCGACTGGAACCTCGATCTCGAGGGCGTGACGCCGCGCCTGAGCCTGTACGGCACCGAGGGCGCCGAACCGGTCGCGATCAGCCTGCCCGCCTTCGAGGCCCCCGACGGCAGCGGGTCGATCATGTCCCGCGGCGTCCCCGCTCGCCGCGTCGCCGGCCGCCTGGTGACCACCGTCTTCGACCTCATGTTGGCGCAGTACGGAGTGGGCCGCGACGGTCTGCCCGGTCAGTGGGCCGCCGGATACGACGACCCGAACACCCCGTACACCCCGGCCTGGCAGGCCGAGATCACCAGCGTCCCGCCCGAGCAGGCCATCCGCATCGCCCGCGAGTTCGCGGTCAACGCCCGCGAGTCCGGCGGCCGCTCCATGATCATCATGGGCGCCGGCATCTGC
>CAZEOP010000190.1:0-6222 GCA_964513715.1 uncultured Gordonia sp. | reverse complement strand
GGTCGGCGAAGATCAGGCCCTCCTTGGAGCCGAACTGCCGGAACAGGGTGCGCCGCGAACTGCCGGCGGCCGCGGCGACGTCGTCGACGGTGGTGGCCTCGTAACCGCGCTCGGCGAACAGCCGGATCGACTCGGTCACGACCCGCCGCCGGAAGTCAGCGATCTCGTCGCTGATCGGTTCGGTCGTGCTCACGCCCCCAGTATGTCGTACCGGCACGCAGTGCCGGACGCGACGTCGCTGCGGGACGCCGCCGTCGGCGGGCCCTGTTAGCGTCACGCCCATGAACCTCCTGCTGCTGTCGTGGGGCGCCAGCGCCCTGCCCGCGTTCGTGGCCGAGCACACCGGCAAGGCCCCCGCCGACGTCGAGTTCGGCTTTCTGAACGACGCCGCGGCACCCTTCGCCGAGACGGAGTTCGTCTCGATCGAGCCGTACCGGCTGCGCGAGGCCGGCTATCGGCCGCAGCCGATCACCGCCCGGGACATCGCCTCGGCCGCCGAGTTCGCCGACCTCCTCGACGCACTCGACGTGCTGTACGTCTGCGGCGGCGAGACCTTCGTGCTGATGGACCACCTGCGCCGCAACGGCCTCGACGAAGTGCTGGCCGCGAAGGTGCGCGGCGGCCTGCCCTATGTCGGGCTATCGGCGGGCGCGGTGATCGCCGGGGCGAGCCTCGAGCCGGTGTCGCTGATGGACCGTCCCGCGCTCGCCCCCGGGCTCACCGACCACCGGGGCCTCGGGCTGGTGGACACCTCGATCGTCCCGCACGCCGACGGCCGGATCGAGCTCTTCCCGCCCGAGCTGATCGACCGCGTCCGCCGCGAGTACGGGCCGCGCCTGGACCTGACCCTGCTGCCCGACGACCGCGCGCTGCTGGTGTCCGGCGACGCGGTCAGCCTGATCCCGTCGCCCTGAGGCGGAGCCCGTCGCACCCGCTCACCCGTTTCGCCGATGCATCACCGATCGGCTGAGCGTCGACGAAACCGATGAGCGTCAGCGGTTCTTCAGCCAGTCGAGGTAGGCGCGGCCGCGCGGCGAGAGCTCGTAGCCCACGTCGTGGCTGATCGTCAGGCCCAGGGCCTTGAGCTTGCGGATGTCGGCCTTCATCGGCGCCAGTTCCACCCCGCGCTGCTCGGCCAGCCGTTTGGACACCACCTCCGGGTTGGCCGCGATCCACTCGAGCGTCTCGCGGGTCCAGTCGCCGCCGAGACGGCGATCGATCACCGCGGTGCGCGCGGCGATCGCCCGGCAGTCCGCGTCGCCCGGCAGCTGCTCGCGCAGCGCGAGGCGCGGATCCTCACCCGCCCATTCCAGATGGATGCGGTAGACGTGGGCGCCGCCGCGACCGCTGCGTTCGCCGGGCGTGCGCTCCGGCCGCGGCGTCAGCGCCTTGCGCAGGGCGTCGGCGTTCTTCACGCCCGCCGCCCGGGCGGCCCGATCGGTGAGCCTGGACGGATCGGTCACCTTCGTGACCCGGGTGAACCGCACCAGGCCCGCCGGGGTCAGCTGCGTCCCGCCCACCTTGACCCGCGGCGCATCCCATCGCCGGTACTGAGTCGTCACCGTCCCGGCGCGGATCTGCTCGGCGACGGCCTTCGAGATGAGCATGCACCCGATGCTCCCACTCCCGACCGACCCCGTCGATAGGCCACTATGGAGACGTGAGAGTCCCCCGCATCGTGGCCACCGCCAACAAGTACGTCACCAATCCGATCCAGGGTCTCTGGGCCCCGCGGATCGCCCCGTGGGCCGTCGTGCAGCACGTCGGACGCAGCTCGGGCACTGCCTACTCCACGCCGGTGCTGGCCTGGGTGGAGGGCGACCGCCTCTCCATCCCGCTGGTCTACGGCGCCGACAGCGACTGGGTCCGCAATGTGCTCGCCGCGGGCGAATTCACCCTGGTCCGCCAGGGTCGCCGCCGCACGATCGCCGGTCCGCGCATCGTGCCCTCGGATTCGCCGGACATCGTCGGCCTGGCGCGCTACGTCGGCCGCCCCTTCGACGGCGTCCTGTTCGGCCGGGTGACCGGCCCGGCCTCGTGATCGGCCCGCTCGACGGCTTCGCCGTCGGGGAGTTCACCCACGAGGGCATCACGCATTGCTACTACACGCGGGGCTCCGGTCCGGCGGTGATCGTGCTGCCGGAGATCCCCGGGATCACCCCCAAGGTGCTCGACTTCGCGCACCGGGTGGCACGCGCCGGCCTCACCGTCTACCTGCCGTCGCTGTTCGGCGACGACGGCGCCTCCCCCGCGCCGGCCGGCGCCACCGACTACCCGCGACTGGCCGCGACCATGACCAAGGCCCTCGGAAAGGTCTGCGTCTCAAGGGAATTCACCATCTTCGCCACCGGCAAGAGCTCACCGGTGACGGTGTGGCTGCGGGCGCTGGCCGCGAAGGCGCACGACGACTGCGGCGGGCCCGGCGTCGGCGCAGTCGGCATGTGCGTCACCGGCGGCTTCGCCCTGGCGATGGCCGTCGACGACCGGATGCTCGCACCGGTGCTGTCCCAGCCCTCCCTGCCGTTCGGCTTCACCCCGGGCCGGCGCCGCACCATCGACATCTCCCCGCGCGACCTGGACACCGTAAAGGTGCGCTGCGCCAAGGGATTGCAGGTGCTCGGCGCCCGCTTCGAGGGCGACCGGCTGGTCCCCGGATCGCGCTTCGAGTTCCTTCGCGAGCAGCTCGGCGATGCCTTCATCGGTGTGGAACTGCCCGACTCCGCCGCGAATCCGGAGGCCCTCATCCCGCCGCACTCGGTGCTCACCGAGCACCTGATCGACCGCCCGGGCGAGCCCACCCGCGACACCCTGGACCAGGTGATCGACTTCTTCCGCAGCAAGCTGGGCGTCGCCGGATGACCGGATCCGGGGCCGACCTGCGGGTGCTCGACGATCCCTTCGGCGCCGCGCTGCGCGGTCGGCACGCCCGGTTCGCCCGCTCGCGCGGCACCGCGATCGCCTATCAGCCCGAGGTCTCGGTCTTCTTCGCACACCCGCCCGAGCTGACCGCCGCCGACTTCGCCGATCTCGCCGACCTGGCGGGCCCGGGCGGCACCATCGGTCTGCGGAACCACCGCGGCGCCCTGCCCGCCGGCTGGCGGCGGCTCGAGACCTTCCCGCTGGTGCTGTACTCGGGCGAGGAGGTCGCCGGCCGGCCCGATCCGGAGCTGCTCCGCCTCGGCCCCGCCGACCTGCCGGACATCCTCGACCTGGTGGCACTGACCCAACCTGGCCCCTTCCGGCCGCGCACCCTGGAACTGGGCGAGTACCTCGGCTGGCGCGAGCCGGCGACCGGCCGGCTGCTGGCGATGGCCGGCGAACGCGCCAAGCCGGACGGCTGGACCGAGGTCAGCGCCGTCTGTACGCACCCCGAGGCGCGCGGCCGCGGCCTGGCCCGGCGGCTGATCGGGGCCGTCGTCGCGGGGCTGCACGCCCGCGGGGACCAGCCCTTCCTGCACACCACCGCCGACAATCCGGCCCGGAGCCTCTACGAGGCGATGGGTTTCGTGCATCGCGCCAGCATTCCGCTGGACATCGTGGCCGCCCCGCGCTGACCCGCGCGGCCGCCGGCACCGCCTCGCCTCGCCTCGCCTCGAAAGGAAGCGCCACATGTTCCACCCGACCGCCCTGCCCGTCCCGATCGTCGGCGCCCCGATGGCCGGCGGCCCGTCCACGCCGGAACTCACCGCCGCGATCAGCGACGCCGGCGGCTTCGGCATCCTGGCCGGCGCCTATCTCTCCCCCGACGGGCTGCGCGAGCAGATCGCCCGGGTACGCGCCCGCACCTCCGCGCCGTTCGGCGTCAACCTCTTCGTCCCCGAGCAGATCCCGTTCGACGCCGAGGCCTTCGCCACCTTCCGCTCGCGGCTGCTGCCGCTGGCACAGCGCTTCGGCGCCGAACTGCCGGAGACCGTCGACTACACCGACGACCGCTTCGACGAGAAGGTGGCGGTGCTGCTCGACGACCCGGTCGCGGCCGTGTCGTTCACCTTCGGTGCGCCCGACCGGGAGGTCTTCGCCGCCTTCACCGAGCGCGACGTGCTGACCATCACCACCGTCACCTCGCCCGGCGAGGCCGAGGTCGCGGTCGCGGCGGGCAGCACCGCACTGTGCGCGCAGGGAGTGGAGGCCGGCGGTCATCGTTCCACCTTCCACATCCTCGACGACGACCCGGAACTCGGCGCCCTCGAGCTGCTCGCCGCCGTGGCCGGCACCGGCGTGCCGGTGATCGGGGCCGGCGGCGTGAGTGGCCCTGGCGACGTCGCGGCGATGCTGGCCGCGGGTGCGGTCGCCGTGCAGGTCGGCACGCTGTTCCTGCGCACGCCGGAGGCCGGCACCCGGCCCGCCCATCGCGCGGCGCTGACCGATCCTCAGTTCACCGCGACCCAGACCACCCGCGCCTACTCGGGGCGCCTGGCCCGCGCCCTGGTCAATCGGTACCTCCGCGAGCACGATGCGTCGGCCCCGGCGATCTACCCCCAGATCAACGCCCTCACCGGGCCGCTGCGCCGGGCCGCCGCCGACGATCCGGAGGCGATCAACCTGTGGGCAGGCACCGGCTGGCGCGGTGCCCGGGAGCAGTCAGCCGCCGAGGTGGTCCGCTCCCTCGAACCCCGCCCCTGACCGACTGCGCGGTCAGCGGCGCGAAGCCACCAGGTCCCGGCAGATCTGCAGCTGCCCGGTGTGCTGGGTCAGCTCGCGCAACAGATGCAGCACAACGAACTCGGGCGTCGCCGCGGCCGCATCGGTCCGGGTGGACGAGAGGACGCGCGGCTTCGCGATGCCCTCGGTGAGCGCGCGGTGCAGGTAGCCCGGCAGCCGCTCGCGCATCCGGGCCAGCAGCGCGCGAGCCTGTTCGACGGTGCCGCTCGCAGTGAACTCGGCGGCGCGGTCACGCGGAATGTCTTCTCCGGCAACGAGATTCCCGCCCCAGTCGGCGATCACCCCGTCCAGATGCGCCACCAGCGCGAAGACCGAGTTCACCGTCCCCGGCCGCGGCGATGCATTGACGGTGCGGTCGTCGCAGTCGTCGAGGGCGCGCTCGATCGCGTCGAAGGTCTCCGCGGCGACGGTCCGGCAGGCGGCCTCCAGACGGGTGGTTTCGACTCGCCGACTCACTGCGTTCGCCGGCGGCTCAACCAGCGGCGGCGGGGTACCTTCCGATCCGGGCGTGGCCAGCGGAGACGCGGTACCTTCCGACCCGGGAGTGGCCGGCAGTGACGGGGTGCCTTCCGATCCGGGCCTGGCCGGCGGAGACGGGGCGCCTTCCGCGCCCGCGGCCGTCATTCGCCGAGCAGGGAGCGGCGCAGCTTCTCGTCCTTCTCCAGCACCAGGGACTCCAGGTCGGCCTGGAACTCGGCCATCGCCGCGCGCAGCGGGGCGTCGAAGGCGCCGAGGATCCGGACGGCGAGCAGGCCCGCGTTCCGCGCGCCGCCGATCGAGACCGTCGCCACCGGGACGCCGGCCGGCATCTGCACGATCGAGAGCAGCGAATCCATGCCGTCGAGGTACTTCAGCGGCACCGGGACGCCGATCACCGGCAGCGGCGTCGCGGCGGCCACCATGCCGGGCAGATGCGCGGCGCCGCCGGCACCGGCGATGATCACCTGCACGCCGCGACCGGCCGCCTCGCGCGCGTAGTCGAGCATCCGCTGCGGGGTGCGGTGCGCAGAGACGACGCCCACCTCGAAGGGCACCCCGAACTCGGCGAGGGCTTCCGCGGCCGCCTGCATCACCGGCCAGTCCGAATCGCTGCCCATGATCAGGCCGACACGCGGTGCGGGTGCGCTCATCTGTATGTCTCTCCTCCAGTAGCAACTACGAACAGGGTCGGCACGGCTCACTGCTGTGCGTGCGGGTCCCAGCCGTCGGTCCAGACGCCGTGGCTCATCCAGTGTGCCGCGCGCTCGGCGCGCTCGCGCACGTCGTCGACGCGCTGCCCGGGCCGGCCGATCACGTTGACGTGGCCCACCTTGCGATCGGGCCGCTCGGACTTGCCGTACAGGTGCACCTTGGCCTCGGGCAGCCGCGCCATCAGATGGTGCAGCCGCTCGTCCATGCTCATCGCCGGCGCCTGCTCGGCGCCCAGGATGTTGGCCATCACGGCCACCTCGGCGCGCGGCGCGGTGTCGCCGAGCGGATAGTCCAGCACCGCGCGAAGATGCTGCTCGAACTGCGAGGTGACGCAGCCGTCCATGGTCCAGTGGCCGCTGTTGTGCGGAC
>CAZEOP010000189.1:0-6227 GCA_964513715.1 uncultured Gordonia sp. | reverse complement strand
CCGTGGATCACCATCAAGTCGAACGACAAGAAGCGGGCCCGCATCAACGCGATCCGCTACGTGCTGTCGAAGTTCGAGTACACGAACAAGGATCATGAGCTCGTCGGCGAGCCGGACCCGAAGATCGTGCTCCGCGGCCGCGATCAGATCGGCGACTGACGCCTGCTTTTCGCCTTCGCTTTACGACGGCCCGCCTGCCCCGTGCAGGCGGGCCGTTTTTAACTCCGCCGAAACTTGACCGTCATTCACGCGGGTTATCGTTGGGGCATGGAAACCCTTAGCGTGCCGAAACTGGGGGTCGAGGAGGAATTCCACCTCGTCGACCTCGCCACCCGCAGTTTGGCCTACCGTGCACCCGATCTGCTCAGCCGACTGCCGGGATCGGCGTTCGTCGAGGAGCTGCAGGGGTGCGTCGTCGAATTGAACAGCGGCGTGACGGCCGACCTCGGGGAGTTGCGCGAGGAGCTCGGCCGGCAGCGGCGATTGGTCGCCGAGCACGCGAAGGAGATCGGCCTCGGGGTCGTCGCCGCGGGGACGGTGCCGCTCGCGTCGCCGGGGAACCTGTTCGTGACGGACAATCCCCGGTACCGCACGATGGCGGCCGACTATGCGGTGCTGGCACGCGAGCAGCTGATCTGCGGCGTCCAGTTCCACGTGGACATGCCGGACCGCGACATGGCGATCCAAGTCGCCCACCACATTGCGCCGCAGTTGCCGGTGCTGTTGGCGCTGTCGGCGTCATCGCCGTTCGCCGCGGACGGCTCGGACACGGGGTACGCGTCGTCGCGCACGCTGGTGTGGAGCCGCTGGCCGGCGACGGGCCCGCGGCCTCCGGCGAATTCGGCGGAGGAGTACGACCGCCTGCTCGACCAGATGATCTCGTCCGGCGGCATCTCCGACCCGGGCATGGCCTACTTCGACGTCCGCCCCTCGGCGCGGGTGGACACCCTGGAACTTCGGGTGTGCGACGCGTGCCCGTCGCTGGACGTGGTGGAGCTCATCGCCGGCCTCTACCGGGGCCTGGTGATCCGGGCGCAGGAGGACATCGCCGCGGGAGTGCCCGCGCCGGACATCCCGGATCCGGTCATCGTCGCGGCGCGTTGGCGTGCGGCGCGGTTCGGCCTGGAGGGGGAGCTGGCGGACCTGCGCGATTTCACGTCGCGCCCGGCGCATGACGTCGTCCGCGATCTCGTCGAGGAAGTCGCGCCCCAGTTGGAGCGGGCGGGAGACCTGGAGGCCGTGCGCGAGTTGGCGGGGCGGGTGCTCCACCACGGATCCTCGGCGTCGCGGCAGCGACGGGTGATGAACCGGCGTGCCCGGCTCGTCGACGTCGTCGACGATCTCATCGCCGTCACTTCCGGCGAACGGGAATCGTCGATCGACGGGAAGTGGTCCAACGACGGCGGCCCGCGCGACTATCCGCTCGTCTCGTTCGCCGACGGCACGATGGCCCATGACGAAGCAGTCGACGCGGATGGCGGGCCCCGGCCGGAGATGAGGGAGGTCCTCGAATCCATCACGACGTTGGGCCCGGCGGAATTGCGCCGCCGCCAGGCGCAGATGGCTCGCCAGGAGGAGATCGATGGCGTGACGTTCCGCATCACCGGCGAGTCCGCCCCGCGCCCCTTCCCGGTGGACGTCGTCCCGCGCGTGATCGGAGCGGCGGACTGGGCGATGTTGTCGCGCGGCCTGGAGCAGCGCGCGGTGGCGCTCAATCTTTTCCTCGACGACCTGTACACCCGCCAGCTGTGCGTGCGCGACGGCGTGATCCCGCCGGAGATGATCGACCGCGCACCGGGATACCGCCGGTACGGTAGGGCCGCCCGGCAGCGCGTGCGGGCCAACGTCGTCGGCTCCGACGTGATCAGGTCGGACGGTGACTGCTGGATGGTGCTCGAGGACAATTGCCGCGTGCCCTCCGGCACCGCGTTCGCCATGGCCGCACGTACCTTGACCTCGACGTTCCTTCCGGAGGTGACGGCTCCGGGACCGCTGCTCGACCCCGCCGGCGTCGGCCCCATGCTGCGTGACACGCTCGTCGCGGCGGCGCCGTCGTCGATCCATCCGGGCGCGTGGGCGCCGGTCGACGCCGACGACGTCGAACTCGCGCTGGTCACGACGGGCCGCCAGGATTCGGCGTGGCACGAGCACGCCGAACTCGCCCGGACCGTCGGCATGGCGCTGGTGACGCCGGAGGAGCTGGTCGTGGAAAACGACGTGCTCCACCGCATCACGGAGGAGGGCCCCAGGCGCATCGACGTACTCTACGCCCGCATCGACGAGGACATGCTCATGTCCTCGAAGGGCGCCGACGGCTCCCCGCTCGGACCCGGCTTGACGACGGCCCAGGCCCTCGGCTCCCTGACCGTGGCCAACGCGATGGGCAACGGCGTGGCAGACGACAAGGCCGTGTACTCGAAGATGCCCGACCTGATCCGCTACTACCTGTCGGAGCAGCCGCTCATCGCGCAGGTGCCCACGTACCTGTGCGCCGATCGCGAGCAGCGCGATTACGTGCTGTCGAACATCGGTGATCTGGTGGTCAAGCCCATCGACGGTTTCGGCGGCGCCGGCGTGACCATCGGCCCGGAGTGCACGGAGGCGGAGCTGGCGGCGAGGGCCGACGAACTGAACAACCATCCGGACCGCTACATCGGCCAGCCGGTGATCGGGTTGTCCACGCACCCCACGTTCGACGGTGCGGGCTTCGGCCCCCGGCACGTCGACCTGCGCGTCTTCGTCCATGCCCGGGAGGACAACGGCGACGTCGTCGCCATGACCGCCCCCAGCCCGTTGACCCGGGTCGCGCCGCAGGGCAGCATGATCGTGAACTCGTCGAGGGGCGGAGGTGCGAAGGACACGTGGGTGCTGAGGGACTGACGCGCGCGCGGGCTTTCCGCACCACCCACGGCGCGACCGTCGCCCCCGACGGATCCTCGGTCGCCTACCTCGTCGACGAGGGCGGCGGCCCCTACGCCGTGCAGCGTTTCCTGACGGATTGGCGCGCGGGCGACGTCCGCCGCGTGCGCCTGCCCGTGGACGGTCCCGTGACCAAGATCCGCTACAGCGATCACGGCAGCCTGCTGGCGCTGGAGGTCGCGCCGGGCCACGGCACCCGCACCGAGGTGTGGCTGGTCACCAGCGACCCCGCAGATTCCTCCGCCCGCCTCATGTCCGCGCCAGCGGACGCGACGGTGCGGCTCGTCGGCTTCTCCGGCGGGTATCTGCTGTTGACCGCGCGCTTGCCCGGCGGCGTCGACGAATCGCGCATCGTCGACCCGCGCACCGGCCGCCACGTCGTCGTCGACGGTCTGCCGGAGCATGAGCTCATGGACGCGCTCGACGACCGGGTGCTCATCCGCGCCGGCCAACGGGGCCGCCGCGGGCTGTTGCTGCGCAGGATGTCCGCCGAACGCGGGCGGGTGGGCACCTGCCTGTCCGAGCACCGCGTCGCCCCGTGGTCCGGAGACGCCGACTCGTGGCCGGGGCGCCTGATCCGCGACGACTGGACCCGCTCCACCGGCGGGGCCAGGATGCTCGTGCGCAGCGAGGCGGGGTCGGATGCGGCCCGGCTGGTGGAATCGGACCAGCATGCCGACGGCACGTGGTCGGTCCGCGAGGTCGCGGCGCTGGCCGGATCCGAGCTCGACCACTTCGAACTGTCCGAGGACGCGGGTTGCGCGGTGCTGCTGTTCAACCGCGCCGGGTTCACCGAGGTGCGGCCTTACGACGTCGCGGGCCGGCAGCTAGGCGACCCGATCGACGTGGGCGACGTGGTCGCCACCGAACCGTCCCTGGATTTCTCGGGCCGCCGCGTCGCCCTGACCATCCAGGGGCCGGGGCTTCCCGCGACCGTGATCCTCCACGACCGCGAAACCGGCGAGACCGTCCACCTGGACCGGGAGCGGTTCGCGGGGGAGCCGGACGCGTCGCTGGCCCCGCGCCGCCGCTGGACGGAAACCCGGGACGGCGCGCAGGTCGAGTCGCTGGTATACGATCCGCTGCCCCCGGCGGGCGCGGTCGCGGCCGGTGCAACCCCCGCCGACGAAAATTCGCCCGCGCCGACGATCCTGTGGTTCCACGGTGGTCCCGAGTGGCAATCGCGCCCGGTCCACGACCCCATGGTCGAGGGGCTGCGCCGGGCCGGGTTCCGGCTCGTGCTGCCCAACGTCCGCGGCTCGACCGGGTACGGGCGGGCCTTCGCCCGGGCCGATGACGTGGAGTTGCGCGGCACGTCGATCGAGGATGCCCTCGACGTCGCCGAGGACCTGGTCGCCTCGGGGGCCGCGTCGCGCTCCACCCTGTTCTGCGCCGGCCGGTCCTACGGCGGATACCTGACCAATTGCCTCATGGCCATGCACCCCGGGGTCTTCGCCGCCGGGGTCGCGGTGTGCGGCATGAGCGACTTCCGGGCCTTCTACGTGGAAACGGAGCCGTGGATCGCCACTGCGGCGTATTCCAAGTACGGCCATCCCGTCGACGACGCCGAGGTGCTGGCGAGGTGGTCGCCGTTGCGGCTCGCCGACCAGGTGGCGTCGCCGCTGCTGGCCATTCACGGCGCCCGCGACGGAAACGTGGTGCCCGCCGAATCACGCCGGATGATCCGCGCCGTGCTCGCGGCGGGAGGCTGCGCCGCGATGATGGAGTTCCCGGACGAGGGCCACGAGATCCTGCGGTCCCACAACATCGACCGCATGATCGCGGGCATGTCGATGTGGTTCGGCGACGTCATCGCGGGCCGGTGCCCGGACCTCGCGTCGAAGGGCCTCGGCTGCATGGTCGACGTCGGGGAGGCGGCGCCGCGCCAATCGGGCGTGGAACCGACATCGAACGGTCGCGGGCATCGCGCCCCCGAAACGGAGGATGGGCATGGACGTTGACGGGCTCGACGCACGGCTGAGGACGTGGCGCAGGGACATCCACGCCCATCCGGAGCTGTCCTACGGCGAACGGCGGACGACGGAGGTCGTCGCGAAGCATCTCGAATCTTTGGGGCTCTCGCCGCGGCGGCTGCCCGGCACCGGCGTCATCTGCGACGTCGGTTCGGGGGAGGGGCGGGGGCGCATCGCGCTGCGCGCCGATCTGGACGCCCTGGCCATCGACGAGGAGACGGGGCTGGACTTCGCTTCCGGAAACCCCGGCGTCATGCACGCGTGCGGCCACGACGCCCACACGGCGATGGTCATGGGCGCCGCGGAAATCCTCGCCGCCGACGACCGGGAGGGGCGCTGTCCGCCCGCGCGGCTGGTGTTCCAGGCGGCGGAGGAAACGGTGCCGGGCGGCGCACTCGACGCGATCGACGGCGGGGCGCTGGACGGCGTGGAGCGCATCTTCGCGCTGCACGTCGACCCGACCATCCCCGTCGGGGAACTGGGCGTGACCGAGGGGCCGATCACGTCGTCGAACGCGATGGTGACGGTGAACCTGCGGGGCGCCGGCGGCCACACCGCGCGCCCGCACCGCACGGCGGACCTGGGTTTCGCGCTCGGGCAGGTGCTGACGGCGCTGCCCGCCGTACTCGACAGGCGCCTCGATCCGCGGTCGGCGACCGTGCTGACCTGGGGGAAGGTCGAAGCCGGGGAGGCCCCCAACTCGATCCCGGCCTCCGGCAGCGCCCGCGGCACCCTGCGCAGCGCCGACGTGGACGTGTGGGCGAAGGCCGAGGACCTCGTGCGCGAATCGCTGGGGAGCATCCTCGCCCCGTGGCGGGTCGACTGGGACCTCGACTACGTGCAGGGGGTGCCGCCGGTGGTCAACGACGCCGACGGCGTCGCCGCGCTGGTCGCCGCCGCCGAGGGGGTGGCGCGGGTCGTGCCCACCCACCAATCGTCGGGCGGCGAAGATTTCGCCTGGTACCAGCGGACCGTGCCCGGGGCGATGGCCCGCCTCGGGGTCTCCGGGCCCGGTGCGGCCGGCGGCGGAACCGCCGACCTGCACCGGCCGGATTTCGACCTCGACGAGTCCGCGCTGATCATCGGCGCCCGGGTGCTCGCGGGAGCGGTGCTCGGGTCCCTATAGACCCGTCATTCCTTCATCGGCTCGATGGGGTTGCCCTGCCAGCGGGTGCCGGCGGGGACGACGTCGCCGCGCATGACCAGCGACGCCGGGCCGATAGTGGTCGACTCGCCGAGGCGGGAAGCAGGCAGCGCCACGGAGTGGGGGCCGAGGGTGGCGCCCGGGGCGAGCTCGACGGTGTCGAGGCTCATGACGCGGTCCTGGAACAGGTG
>CAZEOP010000188.1:2550-6243 GCA_964513715.1 uncultured Gordonia sp. | reverse complement strand
GCACGAGCCCCTTCGGGATCGACCAGGCGCCGTCGTCCTTCTTCTGCCAGAACGGACCCCCCGGATGCACCAGCAGCACGCGCACGGCGTCGCCGCTCCCGCGATACAACAGGATCCCGGCACTGTGTTCGAACCTCGGGCGCTCGGCCTCCGGGCGTTCGGACCTGACGGAGGAGGGCATGGGTAGAAATCTAGGCCACGACCGGCTGCAATACGCGCATGACAGACTGGACCCATGACTGATTGGGCCGCCCCGACCGCCTCCGCACCCGTCGATGCTCAGGTGGCACTGCCCGGTTCCAAGTCGATCACCAACCGCGCGCTGGTGCTGGCGGCGCTGGCCGACGGCCCGTCGCACATCACCGGCACCCTCCGCAGCCGCGACACCGATCTGATGCTCGACGCCCTCGCCGCGATGGGCACCGGAATCGCGTGCGCCGCAGACGATCCCACCGAGGTGACCGTCACTCCCGGCCCGCTGCACGCCGCGAGCGTCGACTGCGGTCTGGCCGGCACCGTGATGCGTTTTCTGCCGGCCGTGGCCGCGCTGGCCGACGGCGACGTCTTCTTCGACGGCGACGAACAGGCCCGCAGCCGGCCGCTGGGCACCGTGCTGAACGCGCTGCGCGCCCTCGGCGCCCGGATCGGCGGCGACGGCCTGCCCTTCACCGTGCACGGCACCGGCGCGGTCCGCGGCGGCCCGGTCGTCATCGACGCCTCAGCCAGCTCGCAGTTCGTCTCCGGGTTGCTGCTGTCGGCGGCGCGCTTCGCCGGCGGCGCGCACATCACCCATTCCGGCGAGCCCGTTCCGTCCATGCCGCACGTCGAGATGACCGTGGACATGCTGGCCACCGCCGGTGTTCCGGTCGTCACCGGCACCGATGAGACGGGTGCGGTGACCAGTTGGTCGGTGGCGCCGGGCCCGATCCGCGCGGTCGACTGGGCCATCGAGCCCGACCTGAGCAACGCCGCCGCCTTCCTGGCCGCGGCGGCCGTCACCGGCGGGACGGTGCGCGTGCCGCGCTGGCCGGCGCAGACCACGCAGCCGGGCGCCGAGATCGTCTCGATCCTGATCGACATGGGCTGCGAGGCGACCCGCGGCGACGACGGCCTGCTGACGGTGACCGGCCCGGACCGGCTCAAGGCCGTCGACCTGGATCTGAGCGCCGTCGGCGAACTGACCCCGACCGTCGCCGCGCTGTGCACGGTGGCCGAGGGCACCTCGACGCTGTGGGGCATCGCGCATCTGCGCGGCCACGAGACCGACCGTCTGGCGGCCCTCACCGCGGAGATCACCCGGATCGGCGGCGAGTGCACCGAGACGCCCGACGGCCTGGTGATCACCGGCCGCGCCCCCGATGAGCTCCGGCCGGCCACCTGGCGCAGCTACGCCGACCACCGGATGGCGACGGCGGGCTGCGCACTGGGCCTGGTGGTGCCGGGCCTGCGGATCGAGAACGTGGAGACCACGGCCAAGACCATGCCGGACTTCCCGGCGATGTGGACCGCGATGGTCGACGGCACCGCCGGCTCGGCCAGTGCCGCCGGGGACGCCGCGCGGTGAGTCGCAAGGCCCAGTCGTACGACGAATCCGATGTCCGGATCCGTCCCGGCAAGGGCACCCGGCCGCGCACCAAGAAGCGGCCGGCACACGAGGACGCCGAGACCGCGATGGTGATCTCGGTGGATCGCGGGCGGTGGGGCTGCGTGATCGACGGCGACCCGGATCGCCGGGTGGTCGCCATGCGCGCCCGCGAACTGGGGCGGACGCCCGTCGTCGTCGGCGACCGGGTCGGCATCGTCGGCGATCTGAGCGGGCGACCGGACACGCTGGCGCGCATCGTGCGGGTGGACGAGCGCGACACCGTGCTGCGCCGCACCGCCGACGACACCGACCCGTACGAGCGGATCGTCGTCGCCAACGCCGATCAGCTGCTGATCGTGACCGCGCTGGCCGATCCTCCGCCGCGCACCGGCTTCGTGGAACGCGCGCTGGCGGCCGCCTACGCCGGTGGCCTGACCCCAATCCTGTGTCTGACGAAGTCGGACCTGGCCGCACCGGACGAGTTCGCCGCGCACTTCGCCGATCTGGAACTGCCGGTGCTGGTGGCCGGGCGCGACGACCCGCTCGACGAATTGCGGGCGACGCTCGACGGCCACCTCACCGCGCTCATCGGGCACTCAGGTGTGGGCAAGTCGACGCTGGTGAACCGCCTGGTACCGGACGCCGACCGGGCCGTCGGCCGGGTGTCGGGGGTCGGCAAGGGCCGGCACACCTCCACCCAATCCGTCGCCCTCCCCCTCCCCCGCCCCCTGAGCCCCGTCCCCCGCCCCCTGAGCCCCGTCGAAGGGCGGTCCCCGAGCGCAGCCGAGGGGTGGTCCCCGAGCGCAGCCGAAGGGCGCACCTGGGTGGTCGACACCCCGGGCATCCGCTCGTTCGGCCTGGCCCACGTCACGCCGGACGAGATCGTCGACGCCTTCGACGATCTGCGCGCGGCCATCGACGACTGCCCGCGCGGCTGCACCCACCTGGGCCCGCCCGCCGACCCCGAATGCGCCCTCGACGCGCTGACTGACGGCTCACACCGCCGCGCGATGGCCGTCCGCGAACTCCTTACTGCGGTGCGCGACACCGGCCCGGCCGACGCCGAGCCGGAACAGGCCCAGCCCACCGACCTCGAGCCCTAAGGCGCAGCGCCGCTGCGCGCCGGTACTGCCGTTTCTCCGCCATCCTCACGAATTCATCCCACGCATTCCCTGCAGGGGAAGCACAGAGGAGATAGGGATGCGCGGAGGAGATCGGGCAGCGCGCCGGAGAATCGGCTCTGCACGGCACCCGGCGACGCTGATCGAACAGCGGCGAGCCGTCCGCGCCCCGAGAAGGGGTGTCCCCCGATAGGTGGATTTTCCACGAAATCCACAAAATCACTACCCGATCGAGACCGAACTGAAACAGAGTGTTGTCAGCGGCATCTGTCCCCAGCGTCAGTGCCCCCCGATATTCACCTTCCGGAAGGACCCCCGCTCCATGAAGCGTCTCGCCCTCGGCCTCGTCACCGGCGCCGCCGCCCTCGGCCTCATCGCCGGCACCGGCGTGGCAAACGCCGGCATCGCAGTACTCAATGACGCCTTTCCGACGACCGCGACATACAAGGACAAGAAGTTCAACGCCACCGTCACCAACAACTCATCGAAGTCCGTCTACTGCACCGCATTCTTCTACGAGTCGAAGGACTACCCGACCTTGCACAGGTACGCGGAACTGTGGACCTTTGCAATGGAACATGCGGAAAATCCGACTGATGAAATCCCCGACGATGTCGAAGAGATCGAGGAGCAAATGCAAAACGTCAAGCCGATTGATGAGGAGGCCGGCACTGCGGTCTTTGATGTGGCGCCGAATGGCGGCAAGGGAACGATGAGCTGGCAGAATACTACCAACAAAGGCGCCACCGAAGTCGCCGTTATGCAATACTGTGCGAGTACGACGACGCGCGACGAGGAGACCGGCTTTGCCGACATGATCGTCGGAGTATCGACGTACAAGGTCGGCTCCGGCGGAGTCATCGGCGGTGACAACGGCGGCGCCGGCGGCAGCATGGACATGGACGGGATCCTCGACAGTCTCGACCTGTTCGGCAGCCTCGGCTGACATCCGGTAAGAACGCACGAAGGGCGGTCCCTGAGCGCAGT
>CAZEOP010000188.1:0-2450 GCA_964513715.1 uncultured Gordonia sp. | reverse complement strand
CGAAGGGTGGTCCCTGAGCGCAGTCGAAGGGTGGTCCCTGAGCGCAGTCGAAGGGTGGTCCCTGAGCGCAGTCGAAGGGCGGTCGCAGCTGCGACCGCCCTTCGTTGGTCTCGACTGCGCGGGTCCTGAGCCCCGCCGAAGGGCGACCAGCGAAAGGGTCGTCGTGGTCTCGATTGCGCGGGTCCTGAGCCCCGCCGAAGGGCGACCAGCGAAGGGGTGGCGACGTCAGTCGTGTTATCGAACGACACTAAGTCGGGTGACACGCGAAGGTTCTCACTTCTGCTGATCAGGCACTCCGCGCTGATCGAGCCCAGAAATCTGAAATAAGGTCGTTCTCAATAAACCCGTACCCGTCCGGCGCCGACCGTCCGTACTGGTCGACGCCGGACGTGAAAGGACCCTCCCCGTGCCGAACCGCCGCCCCGCCGGACGCCGATTCCGCGGCCTCGCCGCCACCGCACTCGCCGCCGGAATGTCGCTGAGCACCCTCGTCGTGACCGCTCCCGAGGCCCACGCCGCGCCGACGCGCTGCACCAAGCCGGCCATCATCGGCGCCAGCACCGGCGAGTACCGGATCGGCGCGCGAGCCGAGATCGAGCAGGCTCTGCGCCGGCGCGGGGTCGACTACTTCATCAGCACCTCCTCCGGGCGGACCGTGTACCAGCCAGGTAAGGGCACCGACAAGCGGCACGGCAACGGCCTGCAGACCGTCCGCCACGCCAAGCGCGCCGGCGCCGACTGCTTCGTCATCGAGTTCGGCGCGACGATGGCCGCCAAGGCCCGCGGCAATCCCGCCGTGCTCGCCGAGGGCATCGACGCGATGCTCACCGAGATCGGCCCCGACTTCCGAGTCGACTGGATCACCGTCTCCACCCGCCACGCGACCGGCAACTGGTCCAACGGCAACATGCGGGCCCTGACCCGGGAACTGGTCCGCGCCACCAAGCGCTGGCCGAACCTCGACGTCAACCACTGGGAGCGCGTCCGCGAGTCCCTGCCGTTCTGGTGGCGCCAAGACGGCATCCACCTGAACACCGGCAGCCAGGTCCGCGGCCCGTACGTCGCCGAGGCCGCCTTCATCAACGGCTCCCGCTGAGCCCTGCTTCAGGGAAGCCAGCGGCGATAGCGGCAATGCCGCTAAGTTAGCGGCATGACGACGATCACCATCCGAAATGTGCCCGACGAGGTTCGCAACGTACTCACCGCGCGGGCCGCACGGGAGGGGAAGTCGTTGCAGGAATACATGTTGGCCGAGATCACCAGGCTCGCCGAGCGCTCGTCCATCGCCGAACTCATGGCCGAGGCGAGAGCCGCGAAGCGGCTGAACCCGGTCACGGTGTCCGCCGAGGACATCCTTGCCGACCTCCACGAGATCCGCCGATAGAACACACGGAGGCGGCTTCGACACGGGCGGTTCCGGAGCCCGTCGAAGGGCGGTCCCTGAGCCCTGTCGAAGGGCCTGCGTCACCCGGCTCAGCCAGCGGAGTCCGAGCGGCTTCGACACGGGCTCCTTCGTCGCCCGGCTCAGCCAGCGGGGCGTCAGCGCAGGCGGCGGCCGCGGAGGGCGCGGGAGAGGCGGCGCTCCTTCATCCGGGTCAGCGCGGTGCGCAGGCCCGGAGCCCGCTCGGCCAGCACATCGAAGCGCCGCTCCGAAGTGGTCTCCGGGGCGTCGTCCACGCCGTCGCGCAGGAAGGTGTCCGGCAACGCCAGCTTGTTGATGGTCCGCAGCGTCCGCAGGTACTGCATGCTGAACCGGCCGGTGTTGTACGGCAGGTCGTACTTGTCGCACACCTCGCGCACCGTCACCGAGGCCTCGGCCAGCCGATTGCTCGGCAGGTCCGGGTACAGGTGGTGCTCGATCTGATAGCAGAGATTGCCACTCATGAAGGCCAGCGGGGCGCGGGCCTCGAAGTTCGCGGTGCCGAGCATCTGCCGTAGGTACCACTGGCCGCGCGTCTCATCGTCGAGCGTCTCCATGGTGAACTTCTCGGCCCCGTCCGGGAAGTGCCCGCAGAAGATCACGACGTAGGCCCAGAGGTTACGGATCAGATTCGCCGTCGCGTTGGCGGTCAGCGTGGCCACCGCACCGCGCGGCGAGCGCTGCAGCGCCCCGGACGCCACCGGGAACAGGATGTAGTCCTTGCCCACCTGTCGACCGACCTTCGCCAGGAACAGCTTGAGTTCGGGGATACCCTCCTCGCGCGGTCGGGTGCCCTTGATGATCCCGGCCAGGTCCAGATCGTGCAGGGCGATGCCCCACTCGAAGCCGGCCGCGAGGACCAGATTCTGGACCGGCTGCAGCAGGTTCTTGGGCTGCCACTTCTCGTCGCGCGTCACCCGCAGCACCTTGTAGCCCACATCGTGATCCATGCCGATCACGTTCGTGTACTTGTGGTGGATGTAGTTGTGCGAGTGCTTCCAGTGCGGGGACGCGCACACCATGTCCCACT
>CAZEOP010000187.1:0-6267 GCA_964513715.1 uncultured Gordonia sp. | reverse complement strand
TACCGAGCACCCACACCCGCAGCGGCTTGACGAACCCCATAGGGACACCCCCCCGAAAAGGCCGAACCGCGTCCACGATCCGGTTAAGCTCCGGCTATCGAATGGGAGGCAGAGACAATTGAGCACTAGTGACGCGACAAAGGCCCTCGCGCAGAAGATCCGGAACACCCGGCAGAACATCGAGACCGAAGAAGCAACGAAGAACGCGCTGATCATGCCGTTCATTTCAGACGTTCTGGGGTACGACGTCTTCGACCCGACCGAGGTCGTCCCTGAGTTCACCGCAGATGTCGGACTCAAGAAGGGCGAGAAGGTCGATTACGCCATATTCCACAACGGCGTGGTCCAGATCCTGATCGAGTGCAAGCCCGTGGGTACCGTCCTCGATCTTCGGCACGCAAGCCAACTCTTTCGGTACTTCTCAGTGACCTCAGCACGGATCGCGATTCTGACCAACGGCCAGGAATACCAAGTATTCACCGACGGCGACTTGCCCAATCGCATGGACGAAAAGCCCTTCCTCGTATTCGATCTTCTCGATCTTGACCGTGGTTTGATCAGCGAGATTCAGAAACTGGCGAAAGATTCGTTCGACCTCGACTCGGTAGTCAATGCCGCCCAGGAGTTGAAGTACGTCGGCGCTATACGCCGGATCATCAGCAACGAGGCGAAAGATCCTTCCGACGAATGGATTCGGTACTTCGTCGCTCGCGTCTACGACGGCAAAGCGACGCAACGTGTCATCGACCAGTTTCGCCCACTGGTCGCCAAGGCATTGACGCAATACATCGGCGCCCAAGTGGACGACCGGCTAAAGACTGCACTCGGCGGCGACTCTGCCGCCTTTGACGAGGTGCCGCGGACCACAGCCGTATCGACCTCAGAGCCGGCGCCAGCAGTCGAAGCAACCAGCTCCGATCCCGACATCGTGACTACCGACGAGGAACTCGAGGGTTTCAACATCGTTCGCGCTATCGCAGTCTCGGAGGTGGCGCCGGAGCGCGTCGCATACCGCGACGCGAAGGCCTACTTCGCCGTTCTTCTGGACGACAACAACCGGAAGCCGATCATCCGCCTCCACTTGAACGGCAAGACGGTCAAGTTCGTCACGACGTTCGAGAACGGAAAGGAAGGTACCCGGCATGACATCGATACCGTCGTCGACATCTATCGAGTAGCCGATGAGGTTCGCACGACCATACGGAACTACATCGGCGAGTAGGTCGGACATCGATCCGATCGAAGCCAGGCTGGACGCCGATCGGCTGACAGCGCACTCCACCTGCGACGATGTGACCGGTCAGTTTTGTCAGAGTCATGGTCTAGATTGAAGTTATCGAACACCAGTACGACACATTGAGTGATCGAGGACCAGACACCGCGTCTTCGGTTCGACCGATGTGACCGAGAGAGCGCATACCTGTAGCTGACGGAGCGTGTGATGAACGCACAGTCCCTGACCGAATTGGCCGACCGGCTGGTCGACGACCTCACCGGCACTGCTCCGGCTGCGCCGGGCGGCGGCCCCGGCGAAGCGGGTCCGCCCGGCGACTCCGGCTCACTGGCCGGATTCTTCGCAGGCGCACGACCAGTCGACGACGACCGGGAACTTCTCGCCGTCACCGCCGCCCTGCTGCGGCTGCGCACCATCGCCGATCATGCCCTGGCACGGGCGGCCGACACCATCGATCGCGTCGGCCTGCCCGGGCGCAAGCACCTGCGGTCGGCCGCGGCGATCCTCACCGGCCTCGGCGCGGCCCCCGCGGTCGCCCAGCGTGCCGCCCGGTTGGGTGCCGCCGTGTCCGATCCGGTGGCCGGCCCAGTGACCCGCGGCATGCGTGACGGTGCCGTCTCCGCCGAACTCGGCGACGCGGTCGTGCGCGGTCTGACGCACATCGCCGACCGGACCACCGTCGACGCGGACGACCAGGCCCGCATCGTCGCCTCGCTACTGGTGCAGACCAGCCCGGCCCGGGTACGAGAGAAGGCGCGTTCCCTGGCGATCGCCCTGACACCGGAACCGTGTGCAACCGATCCTGACGCAATGCCGGTCGCCGAACGCGACGACCTCAACAACATCGACCTCGTACGCTCCGACGACGGCCGCGTACAGGTGACCATGGACCTCGACGTCGTCGCCGGAGAAGAGCTGCACGCCGCGCTGGATCCACTCACCCGGCCGACGCCCGAACCCGACGGCGCGGCCGATTCCCGCAGCGCCGGACGCCGCCGCGCCGATGGTTTCATCCACCTGGTGCGCACCTACCTGTCCCACTCGCAGCGGCCCGAATCCGGCGGCGTCCTGCCCCACGTCACTCTGCTGGTACCCGCGGGCGTGACGATCGACGGACAGCTGATCGACGGCCGGCACCCGGACGCAGCCGAGCGGCTCGTCCATCCGGCCCCGGCCGGCCCGATACCGGCAGCCGCCGGCGCAGTCCTCGATGAGGCCGTCGAGGTTGTGCCGACGCTCGGGTTCACGGGACCGATCTCGGCGCGCACCGCCGAATTGGTCATGTGCGACGCCGCCGTGGCCCTGGCGCTGCTCGACGAGCATCGGATGCCCCTGGACGTGCACGACGAGCGCCGCCTGTTCCCGCCCGGGCTCCGCAAGGCCCTGGCCATCCGCGACGGCGGTTGCGCGTTCCCCGGCTGCGGCCTGCCGCCGTCTTGGTGCGACGCCCACCATGTGAAGCACTGGCGGCACGGCGGACCGACCTGCCTGGACAACGGCGTGCTGCTCTGCCGGCGGCACCACACCCTCATCCACCACGGCGGCTGGGAGGTCTTCATCGGCCACGACCGGCACCCGTGGTTCCGGCCGCCCATCGATCCCGACCATCCCGACCGGCACCGCGAACCGCTCCGCGCCGACAACCGCAGAACCCTGACCCTCGCACCCACCGCCGCCGCGTGAATCACCGGCGCCGACCACAGCCTGAGACCCGCGAAGCACCTTGAAACCCAGTGTCGGACATGACTTTCCGGCGCGATGCGTTCTTTGACAAGTTCATACCGATCCCGTCTGGACCACCCGATCGCCCGCGGCACCACCGACCGTCCAGGCTGAGGTCAGCGCGCGCCCAACCGGCCTTCCAACCGATGAGACCGCTCACCGCCGGTGGCCCCGACGCTCCCGGGCCGATAGCCTGGCCTCACGAGCCGGGTCTCCGGCGCCCGGACGAGCCCGCCGTACCCGGTCAGCGACAAGACGGTGGTCGAAGGAAACGTCATGTCGTGGCTCGTTCTCATCGTCTCCGGCGTATTCGAAGCCGTCTGGGCCACCGCGCTCGGCCGGTCCGCCGGTTTCACCCGGCTGGCTCCGTCGCTGCTCTTCGTCGCGGCATTGCTCGTCTCGATGGGCGGGCTGGCCTACGCGATGCGCACCCTGCCCACCGGCACCGCCTATGCGGTGTGGGTATCGATCGGCGCGATCGGGACGGTCGCCTACGCGATGCTGACCGGCGCGGAAACCGCGTCGGTGCTGAAACTGTGCTGCATCGCGGCGATCATCGCCGGCGTCATCGGTCTGAAGCTGGCCGGCTGAACCGGACTCCGCCGTCCGGCTCCGAACATCGACTCGCCCCCGAATCAGCGGCCGGCGAGTCAGCGGCCGGCGAGTCAGCGGCCTGCGAGTCAGCGGCCGGCGAGTCAGCGGCCTGCGGATCAGCTCGAGTATCCGAGCCAGAACGCCAGGCCGAGACCACCGACACCGATCGCGATGCGCAAGGGGGTCGCCGGCAGCCGGGCGACGATCGGCGGCCCGGCCCAGCCGCCCAGGAAGCAGCCGGCGCCCATGGCGAGCGCGGCCGCCCAGTGCACGTCGGCGAAGACGATGAAGGCCACCGCCGCCACCGCGTTCGCGATGCCCAGCAGCGCCGACTTGAGCAGCGTGGCCCGCCACAGCGGCAGCCCGGTGAGCACCATCGCCAGCGCCACGAACATGACGCCGGCACCCGCCCCGAAGTAGCCGCCGTAGATCGACACCGCGAACACACCGAGGAGCCACCAGCCCGGATGGTTCACCCGCTCCCCCATCCGCTTGCGCAGCCGCGGCTGCAGCAACAGGGCCACGGAGGCGAGGGCGACCAGATACGGCACGACGAAGCCGAACAGCTTCTCCGGCGAGAGCAGCAGCACCGCCGCGCCGACCGCGCCGCCGAGCAGGGCGATCAGCGACGCCCGGGCCAGTGCCCGGCCCCCGCCGGTGCCGTTCGGGATGGACGCGTCCTCGGCGAGCAGCACCCGGCCCGACTTGGCGAAGCTGCCGATGCCCACGGCCACCATCGCGACCGTGTTGGTGACGTTCGCAGTCAGCGGGCTCAGCCCGACCAGCAGCAACGCCGGATAACTGATGATCGACGCCAGTCCGGTGACATAGCCGATCACGCCCGCCGCGAAGCCCGCGGCGAGCAGGAGCGCCAGCTCAGTGAGCGAAATGGCGTGCGCCGGTGAAGTACATCGTGATGCCCGCCGCCTGGGCCGCCTCGATCACCTCGTTGTCGCGGACCGAGCCGCCCGGCTGCACCACGGCGCGCACGCCCGCGTCGATCAGCACCTGCAGGCCGTCCGGGAACGGGAAGAAGGCATCGGACGAAGCCACCGAACCCTTGGCCCGGTCGCCGGCCCGCTGCACCGCCAGGTGCGCGGAATCGACGCGGTTCACCTGTCCCATGCCGACGCCCACCGAGGCGCCGTCGTGCGCCAACAGAATCGCGTTCGACTTGACCGCACGGCCGGCCCGCCACGCGAAGTCCAGATCGGCCAGGGTCGCCGCGTCGACGGCCTCGCCGGTCGCCAGTGTCCAGTTGGCCGGGTCGTCGCCCTCGGCGTCGAGCACATCGCGCGCCTGCAGCAGCATGCCGCCGGAGATCGGGCGCAGCTCGGTGCCGGTCGCGGTCGGCGGCTCGGCCACCAGGATGCGGACGTTCTTCTTGCGCGCCAGCACCTCGACGGCCCCCTCGTCGTAGCCGGGGGCGATGATCACCTCGGTGAAGATCTCGGCGACCTGCTCGGCCATCGCCACGCTGACCGGGCGGTTCGCCGCGATCACGCCGCCGAAGGCACTCACCGGATCGCACTCGTGCGCCTTGCGGTGCGCCTGCGCGATGTCCTCGCCGACCGCGATGCCGCACGGGTTGGCGTGCTTGATGATCGCCACCGCGGGAGCGGCGAAGTCGTATGCGGCCCGCCAGGCGGCATCCCCGTCGGTGTAGTTGTTGAACGACATCTCCTTGCCGTGCAACTGCTGCGCCTGGGCCAGGCCGGCCGGACCGGCGTTGGCGGTGTACAGCGCGGCCGCCTGGTGCGGATTCTCGCCGTAGCGCAGCACCGCGCTGCGGTCCCAGCTGGCGCCGGCCCACACCGGGAACTGCGAGTCCTCGTCGGGGGCGACGACGCTGCTCATCCACGAGGCGACGGCCACGTCGTAGTCCGCGGTGTGCCGGAAGGCCTTGGCCGCCAGTGCCTTCCGCTCGGTCAGGTCGAAGCCGCCGGCCGCGACGGCCGCGGCGATCGCGGAGTAATCGGCCGGGTCGACGACCACGGCCACCGAGGGATGGTTCTTGGCGGCGGCGCGCACCATGGATGGGCCGCCGATGTCGATCTGCTCCACGCACTCGTCGGGCGAGGCGCCGGAGGCGACGGTCTGGGTGAACGGGTACAGGTTGACGCACACCAGCTCGAACGGCGCGATGCCGAGCTCGTCGAGCTGACGCAGATGATCGTCCTTGCGGGTGTCGGCCAGCACGCCGGCATGCACGCGCGGATGCAGCGTCTTGACCCGGCCCTCCAGACATTCGGGGAAGCCGGTCAGCTCGCTGACCTCGATCACCGGCACCCCGGCGGCGGCGATGGTCTTGGCGGTGGACCCGGTGGAGACGATCTCGACGCCCGCCGCGTGCAGCGCGGTGGCAAGCTCGGCGAGCCCGGTCTTGTCGTAGACACTGACCAGGGCGCGCCGGATCGGACGGCGGGTATCGGTTGCGTTCACTTGAGCTGTGCCTTTCGTCCATCGGTGACCACACCCGTGGTCACCACGGCCTCCACCACGTCCGGGAGGAGTTCACGTTCGATGATCTTGATGCGCTCGTGCAGCGTCTCGACGGTGTCGTCGGACAGCACGGCGACGGCTTCCTGCGCCAGGATCGGTCCGGTGTCGACCCCGGCGTCCACCAGATGCACGGTGCAGCCGGTCACCTTGACGCCGTAGGCGAGGGCGTCGGCCACCCCGTGCGCGCCGGGGAAGGCCGGGAGCAGTGCGGGGTG
>CAZEOP010000186.1:0-6307 GCA_964513715.1 uncultured Gordonia sp. | reverse complement strand
TGCTCCTCCTTGGCCTTGCGGGCGGCGGTGAAACCGCCGCGCGGATCGTCCGGGCTCTCCGGCACGGTCTGCTTGCCGTCCGAGAGCAGCACGATGTGCGCGGGCGGTGCCGCCTCCGCGCCGCCGAGGGCGGCGTTGAGCGTCTGGATCTGGTCGAGGGCCGCGAAGATGCCCTCGCCGGTCGCGGTCTTCTCGGCGAGCTTGAGCTTGCTCAGGGCGTTCTTGGTCGCGTTGTGATCCGGTGTCGGCGAGACCAGCGTCGAGGCGGTGCCGGCGAACGAGACCAGACCCAGGTTGATGCCCGCGGTCAGTTCGTCGGCGAAGCGCTTGCCCGCCGCCTGGGCGGCCTCCAACCGGGACGGGGCGACGTCGGTGGCCTCCATCGACAGGGAGACGTCCACCACCAGCATCACCGTCGCCCGGTTGCGCGGCACATCGCGCTCGGCCTGCGGGCCCGCCATCGCGATGGTGAGCAGCAGCAGACCCGCGGCGAGCAGCGCGAACGGGACGTGCCGGAAGCGGTCCCGGCCGGCCGGGGTCACCGACCGCAGCACCTCCAGGTTGGCGAAGCGCAGGGCGCGGGCGCGGCGGCGCTTCATCTCCAGGACGTAGGCCGCGACCACACCGGCCACCAGCAGGACGGCGAGCAGCCACCAGGGATATGCGAACCAGTCGCCCATCAACGCACCCCCGCCGCACGACGGCGCCGGCTCACGAAGCGCACGGTGTCGGCGATCCAGTCGCGATCGGTCCGCAGCGTCAGGACCGCGCCTCCGCAGCCGCGGAAGGCCGCGTCCACGTGCTCGCGATGCGCGGCCGCCGCGGCGGCGAAGTCGTCGCGCAGCTGTGGCGTCACGTCCACGTCGAGGATCTCGCCGGACTCGGCGTCGGCCAGGGTCACCGGGCCCACGTCGGGCAGCGCCACGTCGAGCGGATCGAGGACCTCCACGCCGAGCAACTCGTGATGGGCGCCGATCGCCCGCAGCGACCGGGTCCAGTCCAGGGGCCCGAGGAAGTCGCTGACGACGACGGCCAGGCCGCGGCGGCGCTGGGGCCGGCGCAGCGCCTCCAGCCCGCCGTTCAAATCGCCGCGCACCCCGGGGGCGGAGCGATGCGTGGTGGCCATCGCCTTGAGCAGGTTCCGGGCGTGCGCGCGGCCCGCGCGGGCCGGGATACGCGTCACCGAGTCTCCGGTGACGATGATCGCCCCGTGCCGGTTGCCGCCGCCCGCGGTCAGATGCACCACCGCGGCCGCGGCCGCGACGGCCAGATCGCGCTTGGCGTGCGCGCCCGAACCGAAGTCCAGGCTCGCCGAGGCATCCATCACGAACCAGGTCTCCAGCTCGCGGTCGGCGATCATCTGCCGGACGTGCGGCTGCGTGGTGCGCGCGGTGACCGACCACTCCATCCGCCGGATGTCGTCGCCGGGCTGATAGGGCCGGGCCTCGCCAGGCTCGGAGCCCGGGCCGGGGATCAGACCCAGATGGGCGCCCTGGAGCACGCCGTCGAGCTTGCGGCGCACGGTGAGTTCGAGCGAGTTCAGCGCCGCCGTGAGCTGCGGGTCGTCGAGCCGTCCGCCGTGCAGCGCGGGCAGGTCACTGTTGGGCGACATGCTGCTGCGAGGTCACCACGACGGTGGCCGCCGCGTCGCCGCCCGGCTGCGTCGCCGCCGGCTGGACCGTTGCCGCCGGCGCCGCCGCGGGGGCCGGCTGGACCGCGGGAGCCTGAGCGTGCGCCCCCGAGCTTTGCGGTGCGACATTCTGGGGCGCGGGGTTCTGCGGCGCCGCGTTCTGAGGCGCCGCGTTCTGAGGCGCCGCGTTCTGGGGTGCGGGATTCTGGGGTGCGGCACTCACCTGCGGCAATCCCACCGTCTGCAGGATGCGGGTGATGATCTGATCCGGGGTCACCTCGTCGGCCAGGGCGTCGTAGCTGAGCACCAGACGGTGCCGCAGGACGTCCGGGATGATCTCGACGATGTCCTGCGGGACCACATAGTCGCGCCCGCGGATCACCGCGAGGGCCCGGGCCGCCGCCACGATGCCGAGCGTTGCGCGCGGCGAGGCGCCGTAGCTGAGCCAGGCGGCCACGTCGGTCAGGCCCAGATCGGCCGGCCGGCGCGTCGCGGTGATCACCCGCACCACATAGTCGACCAGGGCGTGGTGGACGAAGACGTTGGCCGCGACCTTCTGCAGCCGGATGGTGCTGGCCGGATCGAGGATCCGGGAGGCCGACGGCGGCGTGATGCCCATCCGGTAGACGATCTCGCGCTCCTCCTCCACCGACGGGTAGTCGACGAGCACCTTGAACAGGAAACGGTCGCGCTGCGCCTCGGGCAGCGGATAGACGCCCTCGTTCTCGATCGGGTTCTGCGTCGCCATCACTAGGAACGGATCGGGCATCGGGTAGGTGACGCCGCCGATCGAGACGTGCCGCTCGGCCATCACCTCGAGCAGTGCGGACTGCACCTTGGCCGGGGCGCGGTTGATCTCGTCGGCCAGCAGGAAGTTGGTCACCACCGGGCCGAGTTCGGTGTCGAACTCCTCGCGGCCCTGCCGGTAGATGCGCGTACCGAGCAGGTCGGTCGGCACCAGGTCCGGGGTGAACTGAATGCGCGAGAAGCTGCCGCCGATCACGGTGGCGAAGGTCTCCACCGCGAGGGTCTTGGCGACGCCGGGCACGCCCTCGAGGAGGATGTGCCCGCGCGCCAGCAGACCCACGAGGATGCGTTCGACCAGCTGATCCTGACCCACGATGACGCGCTTGACCTCGTACATCGCCCGCTCCAGGAGCTTGACGTCCTCGGGAGTGAGGGTGTTCTCAGCGTCGGGTGAACTCAAACCGGGCTCCTCGTCGATGCGCACGGCACCGTCGGGGCGCCGCAGATGCGGGTCGTGTCGTCGCCGACTCTACCGGCTTCCGGGTCGCGTCAGGCGGCCAGACGCACCACGTTGGGCATGGCGCCCGCGGTACGCACCGGTGAGATCTTCACGACGTCGCCGGACTGCGGGGCCTCGATCATGGTGCCGTCGCCCAGGTACATCGCCACATGGGTGCCGGCGTTCGGGCCGTAGAAGATCATGTCGCCGCGCTGCATCGCCGAGATCGGCACCTGTGCGGCGGGATCGAAGGTGTACTGGTAGCCCGTGTAGTGCGGCAGATTGATGCCGATGCCGGCGAAGGCGTAGATCATCAGGCCCGAGCAGTCGAAGCCCACCTTCGAGTAATCGCCGTGGGCGTCGGCCACGCCGCCGTCCCGGATACCCAGCGTGGGACCGTTCGCGTCGCCGCCGCCCCAGGCGTAGGGCAGGCCGATCTGTGACTTGGCGCGGTTCACCACCAGTTCGACGGCCGCGGGGCCGCGCAGACCGGGTTGCACCTGTCCCCCGCCGGTGCCCAGGCTGCCGCTGAACAGGGTGCCCAGCGAGCCGCTGCTGATGCGTTCGACGGAACTGTCGGGGCCGCTGCTGCCCAGCGGCATCGAGCCGCCGAGACCGAGCTCGTCGAGCAGCTGCGAATGCGGGATCTGCTGTTGGCCGAGAATGGCGGCCAGCATCTGGGTGCCGGTCTCCAGGGCCAGGCGCGCCACGTTCGCGGCGGCCTCCATGGCCTCGTTGTTACCGGCGGGCGCTGCCGGGTCGGCACCGGGTGCGGCGGGCGCCGCGGGATCGGCGCCCGGAGCCGCGGGCGCCGCCGGGGCACCGGGAGCCGCCGGCGCTGCGGGAGCGGCCGGGGCGCCGGGCACCTGATCGTCGACCTTGTTCTTGCCGCGCAGCTTCTCCAGCTGGGCCATCAGGGCGGTGCGCTGGCCGACGAGCTTGTCGCGCGTGCCCTGCTGCGCGGCCACGGCCGAACGGGCCGCCTCGACGGCGGTGATGGCATCGGCGCGCCGGGCGTCGGCTCCGGCGGCGGCGGTCTCGGCCTGGCGGCGCGTGGCGCCGGTGGCCGCGGCCTTGTTGGCCTGCTGATTGCGCACCACCTGCAGCCGGCTGATCGTGGCGCGCTGCTGGCGGGCGGTCTGTTCGACGCTGGTCAGCTGCTCGAGCACCCGGTCCGGATCCGACGACGAGAGGTAGTCGGTCATCGAACCCATGTTGTTGCCGCGCCGGTTGACGGTGCGCATGAAGGCATCGAACTCGGCCTGGGCGGCGGCGACGTCCTTGCGGGTCTTGGCCAGGGCGCCCTGGGCGGCCTTGTCCGCCGCGACGGCGACCTGCTGCGCGGCCACGGCGTTCTGGAAGTCGACCAGGGCCTTGTTGACGTTCTCCTGCTTGCCCGCGACCTCGGCGGCGAGGGTGGCCAGGTTCTGGTCGACGGTGGCGATGTCGTTCACGATCGAGGCGATCGGCGACGACTGATTCGGGGCGGCGGTGGCGACGCTCGCGGTGAGAGTGCCGACGAGAACGGCCGCTCCGAAGGCGCTGCCCCGGAACAACTGCTGCGCGTTCTTGGTGGATCGCTTCAAACCGACGTACTCCTTGTTTCGCATTGAGCCCCTGAGCCCCGGCGGTCACACCAGTACGGGCAATCCCAGAGTGCTCAAATGTGTCTCCAGCACCGTACGTCACATCTGACCCAGCAGAAACCCTAGAAAATGAATTACATGCGGGTGATTACCTGCGGAAATGCACTGAACTGCGCAAACCGTGCACCGTCGCGGTCGTCACAGTTCGATAACACGCCGGGCGCTGTGCGCCGAGCGGCGGTTCGGGTATCGGGCGGTCCGGCGGTCAGTGACCGGACGCGGGCTGGTCGGCGCCGGCATCCTGGGCGTCGTCCTCGATCGCCGCGGTGGTCTCGGGGCCCCGATTGTCGGTGCTCGCACCGTCGGCGGATGCGCCGGCTCCGCCGTCGACGGCGCGTCGGCGGAGCATGGTGACACGGGCGATGATCGCGCCGAGCACGGCCACGAGGATCAGGCCCAGGGTCACCAGGGTCCAGTCGGCGTGCGGAGCGATCGCGCGATCGTAGATCTGGCTGGCCGCGGACTCGGCGGACGAACCCGCCTTGACCTCGTTGGAGGCATCCTCGAGCTCCACGCGGCTGAACTCGTCGGAGGCCGTGCCCATGCCCGAGGCCCCCATCACCAGCACCGTGCCGCCGACCTGCGACTGCAATTCGGTGGCGATGTCCCGGTAGACGGTGAACGGCGAGTACGACTGCTCCAGCACCACCAGATGCAGGTGATGGCCGTCGGTCGCGGCACGGTCGACCACCTGCTGCAGGCCCGGTTGCTGGTCGGCCGGCGCATAGACGCCCGTCTGCTTCAGCTGGGCGGCGATACCGGCCACGTCCAGGTCGGCCCACTGCGCGGTGGTCGACGTGCCCGCGGGGGCGGACAGCGTGAAGGTCACCGGACCGGGGGTCATGTCGTACTCCTGGGGCTGGCGGACGGGTACCGGCGGACGGGCGACGAAAAGATCGCCGCACCCGGCCGCGCGTGGGCCCACTGTACGGCAGCCCCGGGCCGATACCGCGGCGAGGCGCGCGGGCAAACCCCGTTACGTCAAACCAGTACGCGCGTACTGCTATGATGGATGACGGTAGCGGTCGCCGAGTTCAGCCCTCAGCGGCGGCTGAGAAGAAACCCGCGCCGGCGCAGCCCGTCGGCGTTCACCCGCAACGAGAGTGGAGCACACGTTGAGCAAGGATTCGTTTGGCGCGCGCGGCACGCTGGAAGTGGGCGGAGACTCGTACGAGATCTTCCGCCTGTCGGCCGTGCCGGGCAACGAGAAGCTGCCGTACGCCCTGAAGGTTCTCGCCGAGAACCTGCTGCGCACCGAAGACGGTGCGAACATCACCACCGAGCACATCAACGCCCTGGCGAACTGGGATCCCTCGGCCGAGCCGAGCGTCGAGATCCAGTTCACCCCCGCTCGCGTGCTGATGCAGGACTTCACCGGTGTTCCCTGCGTGGTCGACCTCGCCACCATGCGCGAGGCGATCACCGCGCTGGGCGGCGACCCCAACAAGGTCAACCCGGGTACCCTTGGCTGTGGTACGCCCGAGTCTCCCGACCTGAGGATTGCGATCACGCTCGGTACCGGGCAGCAGGGCACGGGCAGCACATCGGTGCATGTCGGCCAGCAGCTTCAGAGCCATGTGCTGGTCTCCAATGTCGGAAATGGTGGCGCCACCAACGTCTGGGTGACCATTCCCTTGCCGGACGGCATGGTCTTCGTGTCCATCACGATCGGCCTAGTTGAAACCGGACAGACCGTGCCGACCAACGTCGTCGTGGAATCCGGCCGCATCAGTTTCCCGGTGGGCGACGTGCCTGCGGGCTACCAGGTGGCGGCCGACCTCGTGC
>CAZEOP010000185.1:0-6323 GCA_964513715.1 uncultured Gordonia sp. | reverse complement strand
AAGACCGGCAGCGCGATCCGCTTGGGCAGCAGCGTGTGACCCAGCCTGTCGCTCCGGAAGGGGCGGCCCAGCAGCAGCCGTTTGGCCGACGTCGTCAATCCAGACACCCCGCCACGGTAGACCTGAGCCGGAGTAAAGTCCATCGGGTGCGGGTAATCATCATGGGTTGCGGACGCGTGGGGGCCGGACTGTCCACCGCGCTGTCTCGCCGGGGCCACGACGTGGTCGTCATCGACCGGGATGCGAGCGCCTTCGCCCGGCTCGGCGAGGACTTCCGCGGACGCACGGTGCGCGGTGTCGGATTCGACCGGGATGTGCTGGTCGAAGCGGGGATCGAGAGCGCCGATGCCTTCGCCGCGGTCTCCTCCGGCGACAATTCCAACATCATCTCCGCGCGCGTGGCCCGGGAGACCTTCGGCGTGCCGCGCGTGGTGGCCCGGATCTACGACGCCAAGCGGGCCGCGGTCTACGAGCGGCTGGGCATCCCGACGGTGGCGACCGTGCCGTGGACCACCGAACGCTTCATCACCGCGTTGGGCGAGACCCCGCGCGCGCCGCTCTGGCACGACCCGAGCGGCGAACTGGTGATCGCCCAGCTGGCCGTGCACGAGGACTGGCTGGGTGTCAGCTGCGCCAAGTTCCACGAACTCACCGGCGCTCGGATCAGCTTCCTGCAGCGGATGGGTTCGCCGCTGTTGCCCGAGCCGCGCAGCGTGCTGCAGGCCGGCGACGAGGTCTTCGTCGCCACCCTGGCCGGCAACCTCGATCACGCGCGGGCCGCGGCCGCCGCACCGCCCGTCGAAGGAGACAATGCATGAAGGTCGCGATCGCCGGGGCCGGGGCCGTCGGCCGGGCCATCGCCCGGGAGCTGGTGACCGCCGGCCACCAGGTGCTGCTGATCGAACGCGATCCGGCGCACCTCGACTCCGCCGCCGTCCCGGAGGCGCAGTGGCTGCATGCCGATGCCTGCGAGCTGCAGGACCTCGAACAGGCGCAACTGCACACCTACGACACGATGATCGCCGCGACCGGCGACGACAAGGCCAACCTCGTGGTGAGTCTGCTGGCCACCACCGAGTTCGCGGTCAATCGCGTGGTGGCCCGGGTCAACGATCCGCGCAACGAGTGGCTGTTCAACGACGACTGGGGCGTGGACGTGGCGGTGAGCACCCCGCGCATCCTCGCGGCGCTCGTCGAGGAGGCCGTCTCGGTGGGCGATCTGGTACGCCTGATGACCTTCCGCCAGGGGCAGGCGAATCTGGTGGAGCTGACCCTGCCCGACGACACCCCGCTGGCCGGGAAGCCGGTGCGCCGCCTCGCGCTGCCGCGCGACGTCGCCCTGGTGACGATTCTGCGCGGGCGCCGGGTGATCGTGCCGCAGCCGGACGACCCCATCGAGGGCGGCGACGAGTTGGTCTTCATCGCCCCCGAAGAAGCCGAACACAGTCTCCGCGCAGCCCTGTCGCTGCCCGAGTGACCAGCCCGAACACCTCTCTCGACACCCGAATTGCCCTGTGCCACAAGGACTTTCGTCCTTTTTGAGACCTTGGCCACGGGGCGCGGAATAGACCGCATTTCCGTGCTCTGATTCTCCGCAGAGGCCCCGATCAGCCGGGGCCGCGACGAGAAGGAGTTCGTAGAGATGATCACCGATCGCACGCGCGAGGTGCTCGCTGCCACGCTGCCCGCTGTCGAGGGCGCCCTGGACCAGATCACGCCGAACTTCTATCGGCGGATGTTCACCGCGCGTCCCGACCTGCTCGACGACCTCTTCAACCGGACCAATCAGCAGATCGGCACGCAGCCCAAGGTGCTGGCCGGCTCCATCGCGGCCTTCGCGCGGCTGCAGCTGCACCCCGACCGCGAGCAGCAGCGTTTCATCATCGACCGGATCGCCCACAAGCACGCCTCGCTCGGCGTGATCGCCGAGCAGTACCCGATCGTCCACGAGCATCTGTTCGGCGCGATCGTCGAGGTGCTCGGCGAGGCCGTCACCCCGGAGGTCGCCGCAGCCTGGGACGAGCTGTACTGGGAGATGGCACGCGTGCTGATCGACCGGGAGTCGGAGCTGTACGCGGCGGCCGGTGTGCACCCGGGCGATGTCTGGCGCGAGGTGATCGTCACCGAACGCGATCAGGTCTCCCCCGACGCCGTCTCCTTCACCCTCGCCGACCCGGCCGGCCGGCCGCTGCCGTCGTTCACTCCCGGCCAGTACATCTCGATCCAGGTGCCGCTGGCCGACGGCGCGCACCAGATCCGCCAGTACAGCCTCACCGGCGCCCCCGGCGCGGACACCTGGCGGTTCTCCGTCAAGCGTGACGGCGAGGTCTCCTCGTACCTGCACGAGCGCATCTTCACCGGCGACCGGCTGCGGGTCAGCACCCCCTTCGGGGACCTGTCGCTACCGGCCGGCGACGGACCGCTGCTGCTGGCCTCCGCCGGGATCGGCTGCACCCCGGTGATCGGCATTCTGACGCATCTGGTGTCCGCGGGCGACCGGCGCCCGATCCAGGTCCTGCACGCCGACCGCTCACGCGCCCAGCAGCCGCACCGCGGCGAGCTCGCCGAGCTGGTGGAGCAGCTGCCCTCCGCGACACTGCTGCAGTGGTACGAGAACGGCTACGACGCCGGCGACGGCGCCCGCACCGGTCTGATGAGCCTGGACGAGGTGGCCGTCGACCCGGAGACCGTCGCGCTGCTCTGCGGCCCGGCCGGCTTCCTCAGCTCGGTGCGCAGCTCACTGCTCGACAAGGATCTGCCCGAGGACCGCATCCACTACGAGACCTTCGGTCCGGAACTGGTGCGCGTCGGCGGACGGGGCTGACGGCCGGACGGAATCGCGCCCCGGAATGCGGTGAACTGCACTCGGTTGTCGAACTGTCTCAGTCGGTGACCGAGTGCAGTTCGTAGTACGGGTTGTACACGGTCTTCACGCCGTCCACGACGGCGACGCGGCCGCGCACGGTGATCCGGCGGCCCGGTTCGATACCCGGGATCCGGCTGCGGCCCAGCCACTTGAGCATCACGGTGTCGGTGCCGTCGAAGAACTCCGCGAGGACGCCGGTGCTCGCATTCCGGGAACAGGTCTGCACCGAGCGGAGTTCACCGACCATCGTCGCCTCGTCGCCCCGACAGCAGTCTTTGGCCCGCTGAGCGCCCTCTTCGCGACACTCGCGCTCGATGCGGCCCTCTTCGGCGACCTCCAGATCCTCGGTCAGCATCTGACCGAGGCGCTTCAGCAGTCCTGACGCAGCCATGACATCCTCTTCAGCAACGGAATCTCCCGCGGCGTCACCGCCGCAGATCCACACCATACAACGCGGTTGCAGGAGGGAATATGCCCCCGGGCGGACTCACCGCCGTGCTGATGGCCGGCACCGGCTCGGACGACGACTACCTGCGCCGATCGTTCGGCCCGGCGATCGCCGAAGCGGGCTGGGAACTCGCCGCGCCCGCGCCGTCGGCGGATCTGGCCGCGGGCTACCTCGCCCGGCTCGACGAGGCCGCCGACACGGCTCGCGCCCGGGGCCGCGCGCTGGTGGTCGGCGGGGTGTCTATCGGCGCCGTCCTGGGCCTGGCCTGGGCGCTGGACCGGACCGGCGACGAGGTCTGCGCCGGCGTGCTCGCGGCGCTCCCGCCCTGGTCCGGCCCGCCCGGCGACTCCCTGGCGGCGCTCTCCGCGCGGCTGACCGCCGACGCGATCGAGACCGGCGGACTCGAGGAGGCCATCGCTGGGATGGCCGCCGGCAGCCCGCCCTGGCTGGCCGCGGAGCTCACCCGGTCCTGGCGCGCACTGGCCGACCGCGATCTGGTCGGTCAACTGCGGATCGCGGCCGGGCTGCGGGCGCCGGAAACCGCGCGCATCGCCGAACTCGGTGTGCCGCTGGGGATCGCCGCCGCACCCGACGATCCGTTGCATCCGATCCAGGTGGCCCGCGACTGGGCCGCAGCGGCGCCGCGCGCCGCACTCGCCGAGGTGAGCCTGAGTGAATTCGGGCCGCGGCCCCGGCTACTCGGCGACGCCGCGCTGCGCGCCTGGCGGGCGGCGAGCCGGGACTGAGTCACCGGCGCACCGCGGGATGTCTCAGCGGCGGACTTGTCAGCGGCGGCGGCGCTTGCGTCCGCGCAGTCGCTGCATGGCCGAGCCCGCCGAGGGCGGCGCCTCCGGCTCGTCCACCGGCGTCTGCGCGGCCGTCTCCGCGGCGATCGCGGCCTCATCGGTGAAGAAGGTGGCGGCCGCGGCCTGTTCCACCGCACCGCCGGGCACCACCTCGCCCGGCACCATCTCGCCCGGCGGCACCGGCGCGTCGGCGAGCGAGGAGGCGGCCAGCGGCGCTCCCGCCTGCGCGGCGGCCTCCTGCGCCATCTGCTGCTGGGCGGCCGCCACCTGCTCGGCGAACACCGCCGGCAGCACGATCGGCAGCACCTCGCGCGGCGGGAACGGCTCCTTGCCGCGGCGCACCACGGTCTCGGCGAGCACGGCGCGGGCCAGCTGAGCCAGCTGGCCGCTGTCGCCGCCCGGTCCGCTGGCCATGCAGCGGAGCATCCAGCGCGGACCGTCGACGCCGATGAACCGGTGTTCGGCATCCGGCACCCGGGCGACCACCTCGCGGCCCCAGTGGCCGTCCTCGATCGCCACCTGGGCGCCCTCGGCCTGCAGCGACTCGGAGAGCTCGCGGACCACCTCGCGCCAGAGCCCGTCGCTGCGCGGGGCGGCGAAGGCGTGCACCCCGATGCGCCCGACGGGCGTCTCCAGGTAGACGGCCTCGGGCTGGTGGTCCGGCGACATCTCGACCGTCACCTGCCCGCCCTCGACGACCGGAACGAGCACCGAACCGAGGTCCAGGTGCGAGTTGGCAAGGTCAGCGGCCGGCGTCGCCAGATCATCGAAGTCGTACGGGCCGGCGCCGTCGCCGATGCTGTGCTTCGTGGTCATCGCGGGGGAATCCTCACTGGTCGGTGGAGTCACTGGTCGGGGGCGTCGAGTGCAGGAGCGCGTGGCCGCCGCTGGAACCGTAGCCGCCGGCGCCGCGCTCGGTGTCGTCGAGCCGGTCCACTTCGATCACCTCGGGCAACTCCACCCGCTGTACCAGCAGTTGCGCGATGCGGTCGCCGCGCGCGATGTGGATCGGGGCCTCCGGGTCCAGGTTGATCAGGCAGACCTTGATCTCACCCCGGTAGCCGGCATCGATGGTGCCCGGGGCGTTGACGATGGACAGTCCCGCGCGCGCGGCCAGCCCCGAGCGGGGATGCACCAGACCGACGGTGCCGACCGGCAGCGCGACGGCGATTCCGGTGCCCACCACCTGGCGGCGGCCGGGCGCCAGTTCCAGATCCGTGGTGGAGAACAGGTCGATGCCGGCGTCGTCGTGGTGCGCGCGGCTCGGCAGCGGCAGGTCGCGGTCCAGACGCATCACCGGCAGCGGCTCGGCGGTGGCGTCGGTGCGATGAGCGGGAGAACGGGAAGTCACGCAGCGAAGCCTACTCGGCCGACTCGGGCGCCGGGCAGAGGCGAGCGGTCAGTATTCTGGGCGCCGTGACCGCATCCGATTCCGCCTCCCGTCCCGCCACCGCCGGGCGCCCCGCCGACCGCTATTCCGAACGGTTGACGGTGCCGTGGTGGTGGTGGGCGATCGCCGCCGGCGTGGTGGCCCTGCTGGGCTACGAGGCGCAGCTGGCCGCCTACCGGCAGAGCTGGAGCGTGGTCTTCTACCCGGTGCTCGGCGTGCTCACCGCATGGCTGCTGGCCTCGCTCAGCCGGCTGCGGGTGCGCGTCGACGCCGACGGCGCCCTGCACGCGCACAAGGCCGTGCTGCCCGCCGACGTGGTGGTACGCGGCGCGGTGGTGCCGCCGTCGGCGCGCAGCGCGGCGATGGGCCGTCAGCTCGATCCGGCCGCATTCCTGGTCTACCGCTCGTGGATCAAGCCGATGGTCCTGCTCGTGCTGGACGATCCGGACGATCCGACGCCGTACTGGCTCATCTCCACCCGGCACCCGGAGCGGGTACTGGAAGCCATGGGCATCCCGGACGCCTCCACGGCGCAGGACTCCACGGCGCAGGACTCCACTGCGCCGGACGCCGCAGCACCTGGCTCTGCGGCGACGGACTCGGCGGCGACCGACTCCACCGGGGTCGACCCGGCCGATCCGGTCGCCTGACCGCAGACCCCGAACGCCGAGACGGCCGGCTGCGACCCCGCCGGCTGCTCCGGCGGCACGGCCACCTGTTCGCGCAGCCTGGCCAGCAGTGTTTTGAGGCGCGCCTGTGCCTTCTGGTAGGCGCCGGGGAAGCCGGGTTCGGCGAAGACGACCAGCGTCAGCT
>CAZEOP010000184.1:0-6334 GCA_964513715.1 uncultured Gordonia sp. | reverse complement strand
TCGATCCAGGTCTTGTAGGCCGCGGTGCTCGCGGCGCCGCCGGGCGACTGCTGGCCGTCGGCATCGCGATGCGGGATGTTGTAGAGCACGGCGACCGGGATGGCGTTGCGCTGCTGTCCCAGGTTCAGCACCTCGGTGATGCGGTCGAGCTGGCCGCCGCCGACCCACTGGGCCACCGGGATCTTCTGCAGGGCGGTGAGCTCGGCCTCGTACATCGGATAGGCGCCCACCATCCGGGTGAGATTGTCGTAGTAGCTCGCCCGCGCGCCGACGAGGTACTCGTTACCGGTGCCGACCGGCGGCTCGGGCGGGGTGGTGGCGCCGAGGCTGCCGTTGCCGTCGGCCACCGGAATCGGCAGGGCCGGGATGGGCAGGGCGGCGGCCGGTGCCGCGGCGAAGACACTGCCGAGGGCGAGGGCGCCCGCGACGGCGCCGCCGGCGAGAATCCGGCGAGCCTTGGTCACGTTGGCGGCATGGGTCACATCGGTAGCAGTCACGAGCGAGCACGCTACCGAACGGCGGCCGCCTCGGCCAGCCCCCGATGCCGGCTCGTGATTCGATTGCGACTGCACTTCCACCTGCCCGTGCCGGGCTGGTCCGGGCATTTCGGGTCGCCCGAGGGTCAGACGACCAGGCGATCTTCGCCGAGCAGACGCCACAGCAGCATCTGGTCGAACTGGCCGGCGGGAGCCTTGCTCACACCGCAGACGCCGTCGGATTCGCCCGGCCGCTTGATGTACAGCTGCTCGAAACGCTCCTGCGGATCGAATCGGCCGTCGATGGTGCTGCCGGTACGGGCCCAGCCAGGGTTGCACCACTGCCGGTTCGGTGCCGGAGCGCCGTTCCGCGACTCGTCGATGATGGTGTAGAGCGGCTCGCCGTAGGCGGTCGAGATGGCCTCGGAGTACGCGCGGGTGGCCTCGGGTGTCTGGAAGTTCGAGACGTTCAGCGCGATGCCCGGGATGGTGGCGCCCTTGGCGGCCACCTTCTTGAGCAGGCCGGCCGTCTGCGACGGAGTCAGCCACGCGCTGTTGCCCGCGTCCAGGTAGACGGCGGTGTTCGGGTTGTTCTTGGCGAAGGTCGTCAGCGTCTGGGCCAGGAGCTTGGCGCGCGCATCGGCGGCCTCGGTGTCCATCTCGGCCATGTGCGGCACGGCGTCGGGCTCCACGATCACCACGGCGTCGTGCGTACCGATGGCGGTGCTGACGCCGGTGACCCACCTGCTGTAATCCGCCGCGTAGGCGGCGCCGCCGGCCGAGAACTGATCCAGGTCGCGGTCGGGGATGTGGTACAGCACGAAGACCGGGATCGAGGTCTGCGAGGCGGTGATCGTCTTCTCGATCGCCTCCGGGCCGATGTCGCCGCCGATCCACTCGGCCACCGGCTGCTTGCGGATGGTGTCGAAGGTCTCCTCGACGCCGTCCGGCAGGTAGTTGCCGAAGTAGGTCTGCATCTCCTTGTTGGCCGCGTCGAGGTTCTCGAAGTACTTCGGCGAGGTGGCCATCGAGTAGTCGCCCTCGACGGGAGCGATGCGGCCGGCGGGCGGCTGATTGGGCGTGCGCGACGAATCGCCGCCGCAGGCGGTCAGCCCCGCGACCAGCGCCACGCTCAGCGCGGCCGCGACGGCGGGTCGGTGCAGTCGGCGCATGTTCAGTACCACGTCTCTTCCGGGGCCTTGACGCGCACCCAGTGCGCGACGTTGTACTGGCCCTGATCGTCGTTGAGGAAGACCATGTAGTCGCCCTCGGGCATCAGCGTCTTGTCCGTCGGCAGGGTCACCGTGACGCGGTCGCCCTTCTGGGTGAACGGCACGTCGATGGTGCGCTGGTTGGTGTCGGTGATGTGCGTGACCGACGCCGGAACCATCATCCGCACCGAGGTGATCTTGGTCGGGGCGGCCTGCTTCTCCAGCGTGAAGATGCCCTGCGTACCCAGATTCAGTTCCTTCGGGCCCTTCGCGACGACCGGCCGCTGCAGATTCTGCTGCTGCGCGCGGATCAGCTCCGGCGGAGTGAAGATCTCGAAGCGCTGATCGAACTTGCCGGGCTTCTGGTTCTTCTCGTCGGAGAACAGTGGGTCCGAGCCGGTGGTCAGGATCTGGCCGCTCGGCAGCAGCATGGCCGTCGAGTGGTAGTTGCGGCCCACCTTCGGCTCGGCGAGATCGCGCAGCGTGCCGTCCTGGCTCAGGATGTAGGCCCGGTGCAGGTCCGAGCTGAACATGCCGCGATACTTCTCCGCGCCGTTGGTGATCAGCAGATCGCCGGACGGCAGGGAGACCAGGTTCGGGTAGCGGGTGTCGTCCTTCAGCTCCGCCAGCGGCTCGAAGTGCGGCTTCGGAGACTTCAGATCGATCACGTCGATCCGGTTGGTGGAGCGCAGCGAGTCGCCCACGCCGCCGCCGCCGACCACGACGAGCTTCTGGTTGTTCACCGGGCCCAGCCAGCCGGCCGAACCGGTCTCCAGCAGGTCCGGATCACGCAGGCCCGGAACGGCCTGGAAGGTGTTGTCGGCCAGGTTCCAGAAACCGGGCTTGCGGGCCTTGGTGGCCGGACCCCAGCCGGTGCTCGGGCCGGCGAAGAACAGCCGGTTCTCCTGCAGCGTCGAGAAGATGGCCGGGTAGGTGGGGAAGTAGCGCTTGAACTCGGGGCGCTCGGTCCACTGCTTGGTGATCGGACTGTAGGTCTCGATCTCGCCGTCCAGGATGGCGCCGGCGCCGTCCAGGCCGGAGATGGCCATGACATCGCCGTCCGGCAGCGTCGTCAGCGTCGGGTACCAGCGGCCGTACTCCATGGACTCGACGCGCTCGTACTCCTCGGTGACCGGGTTGAACTCGAAGGCGTCCGGGAGGCCCTGGTACTCCTTCTTCTCCATGGTCAGGCGCGGCGCCCAGGCGTGGACGTTGTTGTCCGGGCCGCCCTTGAGATCCACGTCGAAGGCGTGGTTGGTGGTGATGACGCCGTCGGCGCCCTCCTTCTCCGCGGAGACGTAGACGCGGCGCTCCACCGGGGTCACGGTGTAGTACCAGGGGTCCTTGGCGGCCGGCGGGAGGGTGATCTCCGCGTCCGAGCGGTACCGGTTGCCGTTCACCTTCGAGGTGAAGACGGTGCCCTTGGGGATGGTGTAGCCCGAGTCGGGGTTCTCGTTCACCACGGTCATCGGACCGCCGGCATTGGTCATGTTGACGCCGAGGGTCTCGTAGCCCTGGTTGCCGCCGGCCACCAGGATGTTGCCGGTGGACAGGTGCACATGCCCGGCGCAGAACATGTCGATCGGGGTCTTGACGTGCTTCACGCTGCCGTTGGCGGGGTCGTACACGATGGTCTTGTACGTTCCGGCCTTGAACATCTTCACGTCGTTACCGGAACCGGCGATCAGCAGGACCTTGCCGGTGGGCAGCATGGTGGCGTGGATGGCGTTGATGCGATCCGGGCCGTCGAGGGTGACGACGTCCCAGCGGCCGTACTCGGCCTGGTACTCGGGCGAGTTGATGAGTCGGTCGTGGCGGATGTTCTTGATCAGCATGGTCGCCGGGGGAGCGGTGATGGCCACCGCGATGCCCAGGGCGATCAGAATGATCGGGACGCGCCACCAACGTTTGAAAAGACTCTTGGTGTTCGCCATTGTTTACCGTGCCTCCAGGACGCGTTCCGCGCCGCTCTCGGTGCTTTCTTCAGTGCTGTCGTCGGCGCCGGGTGCGGCGTCGATCGGGTCTTGGGGGGTCTGGCCCTCGTCCGTGCCGGTCTCATCGAACTCGTTGTCATCGAACTCGTTGTCGGCGAACTCGTTGTCGGCGAACACGCTGTCGTCGACATCGCTGTCGTCGAATTCGCCGTCCGCGGTCTCGCTGAAGTCGTCGTCCAGATAGGCGGGCCGCTCGATCTCGGTGATCCGCACGGAGTGGACCAGCTGCACCGGTTCGACGGCCGTGGAATCGTCCTCGGCCTCGTCGGCGTATTCGGCCTCGGGGGCGGGACCGTCGGCCGGTTCGGCGACCGGGCCCGGCTTCGTGGCGCCGAGGATCTCGGCGGCGGTACCGGTGCGCACGGCGCCGTTGCGGTGCTCGATGGTCTCGGTGCCCGTGGTCGTCGTACCCGCGTCCGGGTGGCCGGCGGTCTGGGTACCGGTGGTCTGGACGCCGGTGGTGCGGGCTTCGGTGGTCTGGGCGCCGGGATCGGCCGCGACTGTCCGGGCACCGGTGGCGGCCGCGGCTTCGGCGGCCTCGGCCGCGCGGCGCAGGCGGCGGCGCTTGGGTGCCCCGACGGCCCAGATGATGATCGGCGAGATCGACAGGAACAGGGCGATCACCGGCCACGCGAGGGTGGCGACCGAGGCATAGCCGATCGCGCTGATGCGCCAGATGATCGCGATGAACAGCGCCGCCCAGATGATGTTCCAGCGGAAGGTGAACAGCGAATCGCGGTTCTTCTTGGCGCTCTTGCCCTTCGGCGTCACGTCGAACTTCGGGTTCGCGGTGACCAGCGACTTCAGCATGGCCACGACGTAGATCGGTGCGGCGGCGACCGACATGAACATGCCGTACACGCCCCACGAATTGTCCGACTCGTACGGGCTCACGTTGAACCGGCGCGAGACGATGAACAGGGTGATCTGCGCGATGATGGTCCAGGTGTAGAACAGCACCCAGTGCGCCGGGTCGACCACGGTGCCGCTCTCGCCGTACAGGGCGAAGACGGCGGCGTTGACCGCGCCGAGGATCCAGGTGATCGCCATGACCGGGTAGAAGGCCATCAGCAGCGAGTAGTGGAGCACGCGCCGCGGGCTGTACCAGGTCTTGAGCATCTGCCAGATGAACGGACCGGCGATGACATGCCGGATGGCGCCGGTGGCCCAGCGGTTCTGCTGCTTGAAGTAGGCACCCCAGGTGTCCGGGCCCTCGCCGTGGGCCAGCACGTCGGGGGTGTAGACCGAGTGCCAGCGGCCGCCGGTCTCCGGGTTGCGTGCCGAGATGGCCTTCAGGCCGGTCGCCAGGTCCTCGGTGATGGACGGCTGCGCGCCGCCGATCTGCTCGAAGACCGCGGTCCGGATGGCGTAGTTGGTGCCGACCAGCATCGAGCCGCCGTAGGAGTTGGCCGAGGTCTGGATCAGCGAGTGGAAGACGAACTGCTGGGACTCGGCCAGCTTCGGGACCACCGAGACCGTCGAGTTGGCGTACGCCTGCGGGGCGGCGACGTAGGCCACGTTCGGATCGTTGAAGTAGCCGATCAGACGGGTGGTCAGCTCGGGCATCGGGACGTGGTCCGGGTCCAGGCCGATCAGCACGTCGTAGCGCGGCAGCTCGGGATCCTCGCAGATCATCTCGTAGGCCGCGTTCACGTTGCCGTGCTTGGTCTTCGTCGCAAACTTCTTGCCGCGGTGGTACTTCTCGATGCCGTAGCGGCTGATGCGCCGGACGGTGTTGCCCGGGACCTCGGCGTTGAGACGATCGATCATCGCCTGCACGCGGTCGGGGTCGTTGGGATCGCCCTCGTCGAGCACGAAGACGTCCACCAGGGCGGGTTCGTCGTCCGGGCCGGCCTGGGTGCCGGTGGGCACCTCCAGGCGCTTGGCGGCGGTCAGCGTCTCCTCGAGCATGCTCAGCGACTCGGAGGCGGGCACGAAGGTCACGAAGACCGCGGTCTTCAGGTTCCGATGCGGCAGCACCGGAACGGGAGCACGGACCAGCGAGGTCGACATCGACAGCATGGCGATGAGCAGCAGGCGCAGCGTCTCGATCACCAGCATCACCACGACGACGATCGCGGCGGCCAGGTTGATCGCGTGCATGACGCGGTTCTCGATCGGCGGGCCGGAGCGGATCAGCCAGATCGCGTAGGCCACCGACAGGATCAGGGTCACCGAAGCGACCAGCCAGGTCCACAGGGTGCCCGGGACCTTGGCCATCCGCCGGTAGCGGACCTTGGTGCCGGGGTCGTCGACGAGGGGTCCGGCGGTCGCGGCCTTCTCGAGGATCAGTTCGTAGGTGCGCTCGTCGATGACGGCGCTCGACGGCCCGACGAATCGGCGCTGGTCGACGGCGCCGATCGCACCGGCGACGTCCTCGATCGCGGCGGCCTCGTCGGCGGTCGGTGCGGGGGCGCCGCCGGCGACGGCCTCGGCGAGCAGCGCGGCCTCGTCGGCCCGGGCGCGCTCGGCCTCGGCGGCGTCGTCCAGTTCTTCGGTGTCGGCGGCGTCAGTGTCAGCACTGTCGGTGTCGGCGGCGCGGGAGGCATCGTGGCTGTGCGCCTCGACCGCGGCATCGTCGTCGTAGGTCTGGTCGTCATGAGCGGCGTCGTCGTAAGCGGCTTCGTCGTCATGGGCGGCTTCGTCGTCGAAC
>CAZEOP010000183.1:0-6503 GCA_964513715.1 uncultured Gordonia sp. | reverse complement strand
AACAACGACGGCGAGGTCTACTTCGAGATCCACCTGACCGACGCCTGGGTGTGGGACATGTACCGGCCGGCGCGCTTCGTGAAGCAGGTGCGCGTGGTGACCTTCAAGGACGTCAACATCGAGGAGCTCGAGCGCGCCGAACTGCGCCTGCCCGACGAGCCCTGATCCGCGCAAGTCCCGAGCGTGCATCTGTGGACTGCCCGTCGCTGTCCACAGCGCCCGCGGTCCGGGGGCTGACTCCGTCGCTCGCCGGGGTCATTCTCGATCCATGGGGGAGCACACACGCAGCGACCGGCGCGGCACCGTCGGCCGTCTCGGCGAGGATCTGGCCGCAGAGTACGTCACCGGCCTCGGCTGGCGGATCCTGGACAGGAACTGGCGAACGCGATACGGCGAGCTGGATCTGATCGCCGCCGACGGCCGCACGCTGGTGGTCGTCGAGGTCAAGACCCGGGCCAGTCGTGTCTACGGCGATCCGGTCGCGGCGATCACCCCGGCCAAGCTGCGCCGGATGCGGCTGCTCGCGCGGCAGTGGCTGGCCGCCCAGCCCGACGACGCCCCCTGGTGGGAGGTGATCCGGTTCGACGCGGTGAGCGTGCAACTGGATCTGACCGATCCGCAGGACCGTTCGCTGGCCCGGCTGCGTCACCACGCCGGCCTGGTGGAGTGAGGTCGTCGTGCGGGTGGTGGGGAACGTGCACTCGATGGGGCTGGCCGGTTTCGCCGCCCGGCCGGTGGAGATCCAGGGCAACATCGCCTCCGGACTGCCCGGCTTCACCGTCAGCGGCAGCGTCGATCCCTCGCTCCGGGAGGCCCGCGATCGGGTGCGGGCGGCCATCGTCAACAGCGGTTTCAAGTTCCCCGAGATGAAGGTGACCTGCGCGCTGGCCCCGGCCGAGATGAAGAAGGAGGGCTCGGGCTACGACCTCGGCATGGCCCTGTCGTTGCTGATTGCCGGCGGGCAGGCCCCGGCCGACCGCCTGCCCGGCACCGTCTTCCTGGGCGAGCTGGCCCTTGACGGGCGGGTGCTGCCGGTGCGCGGGATCCTGCCGCTGCTGCTCGGTGCGCGCGATGCGGGCTTCGCCCGCGCCATGGTTCCGGTGGAGAACCTGCGCGAGGCCGCGCTGGTGGCCGACCTGGCCGTCGGCGGGGTCGCCTCGCTGGGGCACGCGGTCGCCTGGCTGACCGGCGACACCGAGCCCGAGTCGATCGGCGACGACCCGGTCCCGGTGCCGCCGCCGGTACCGGATCTGGCCGACGTGGCCGGGCAGGCGCAGGCCCGGCACGCACTGGAAGTGGCCGCGGCGGGCGGACACCACGTCCTGATGACCGGACCGCCCGGGATCGGCAAGACGATGCTGGCCTCCCGGCTGCCGGGCATCCTGCCGCCGCTGGAGCACGACGAGGCGCTGGAGGTGACCGCCATCCACTCGGTGGCCGGCACCCTGCCGGCGCATCACCCGCTGATCACCGTGCCGCCGTTCATCGCCCCGCACCACAGTGTCACCATGACGGCCCTGCTCGGAGGCGGCACCGGGATGGCCCGGCCGGGAGCGGTCTCCCGCGCGCACCGCGGGGTGCTCTTCCTGGACGAGTGCGCCGAGATCGGTCCGAAGGTGCTCGACGGCCTGCGTCAGCCGCTCGAGGATGGGGTGGTGGCGCTGTACCGCCGGGACGGACAGGCCCGCTATCCGGCGCGTTTCCTGCTGCTGCTCGCCGCCAATCCGTGCCCGTGCGCCCCCGCGCACGACGTCGACTGCATCTGCTCCTCGGTGGTCCGGCGCCGCTATCTGGGCCGGCTGTCCGGACCGCTGATGGACCGCGTCGACATCTGCGTGCAGATGGATCCGCCGGGCGGCACCATGGCGCTGTCCGAACGCGGAGAAGCCAGTGCCGTGGTGGCGCAGCGGGTGGCCCGGGCCCGGCTGCGCGCGCGGGAGCGCTGGGCCGGCCACGGCTGGCTCACGAACTCCGAGGTCCCCGGTCGCGCGCTGCGCCAGGACTTCCGGCTCGACGCGGCGGCGCTCGCCCCGATCGACCGCTTCCTGCGCGACGGCCGGGTCACCGCGCGCGGCGCGGATCGCGCGCTCCGGCTGGCCTGGACGCTGTGCGATCTGCGCGACGGCGAGCGCCCGGGCCCCGACGACGTGGCCCAGGCGCTGCTCTACCGGGATCGGCGCGCGCGATGACCCGGCCGGACGAACGGGAACTACGGGCCTGGGCCTACCTGTCGGCTGTGGCCGAGCCGCCGTGCGGTCCATTGATCGCCCTGGTGGAGCGGTACGGCCCCGTCGAGGCCGCGCAGATGGTGCGCACCCGCACCCTGCCGGCGGGGAACGCCGCAGTGCTCAACGCGACGCAGGCGCGCCACGAGTACGACGGCGCCGCCCGCGATCTGGAGACGGCGGCTCGGCGCGGTGCCCGGTTGTTGACGCCGGCCGATCCGCACTGGCCGGCCTGGGCGCTGCTGGCGCTGGATCGGGCCGGCAGCCGGCCCCAGCCCGGTGGCTCCGCTCGCGCGGGTGCGCCGCTGGCGCTGTGGGTGCGCGGCCCCGCGGCCGCCGACGAGCTGGCCGGCTCGGCGATCGGCATCGTCGGCTCGCGTGCGGCCACCGCGTACGGCGAGCAGCAGGCGACGCAGTTCGCCGCGGAACTGGCGGCCGCGGGCTGGACCATCGTGTCCGGCGCCGCCTTCGGGATCGACGGCGCCGCGCATCGCGGTGCGCTGGGGGCCGGGGTGCCGACCCTCGCGGTGCTGGCCTGCGGTATCGATCGCGACTACCCGGCCGGCCACGGCCGGCTGATCACCGAGATCGCCCGCTCCGGCCTGGTGGTCACCGAGTACGCACCCGGCACCACCGCGGCGCGCCACCGCTTCCTCACCCGCAACCGGCTCGTCGCGGCGCTGTCCGAGGCGCTGATCGTGGTGGAGGCCGGCCGTCGTTCGGGGGCGGCGAACACCGCCGCCTGGGCGCGCGCCCTGGGGCGGCCGCTGGGGGCGGTGCCGGGCCCGGTCACCTCGGCGATGTCGGTGGGCTGCCACCAGATGATCGCCGACGGCGAGGCAACGCTGGTGATGGATGCGGCTGCCGCGATCGCGCTGGCCGCACCCGACGGGCACGATAACCACCGGCCGTCGCCCACGCGACCCACCGACGCACTGCCGCCCGAAGAACTCCAAGTGCTCGAGGCGCTCCCGGCTCGCGGCGGGCTGAGCCTGGCCGAGGTCGCCTTCGTCGCCGGGGTTCCGGTCGATCGGGTGCGTGCGGCCCTGGCCCGGCTCGAGGTCAGCGGCCTGGTCGAGTCGGTCGGCGGAACCTGGTCACTCGTCCGCTGAGGCGACGGCTTCCGCGGTGTCCGCGGCTTCCGCCGCTTCGGCGGCCAGCACGGCGAGTTCGGCGAGCGCGGCGCGGGTGTAGTCGGCCAGACGCTGCAGGTGCGGCAGCGCGTCCCGGTCTCCGACGAATCCGAGCGTCACCGAGTCGCCGTAGCCGATCAGCGTCACATTGAGCCCGTACCCGTCCACCAGGAACGAGATCGGCACCACATATTCCAGTTCGGCGCCCAGTAGGTACCGCTTCTCCCGGCCCAGCACCACATTCGAGACGGTGAAGTTGAACAGCAGCGGCAGCTTGGTGGCCAGACCGGCGTTCTGCGCCAGCATCAGCGGGGTCAGCCCGATGAGCGCGAAGTAGTCCTGGGCGCCGCGACTGAGACCGTCGATGTCGTGCTTGCCGCGCCGGGTGTGTGCGGCCACCATCTGCAGCCGCTCCAGCGGGTCGTCCAGCTCTGTGCCCAGCGGGGTGACGAAGCCGGTCGCGGCGTTGAGGGTCTCCTCCTCGCGAGTCAGGCCCATCGGTACCGAGGCGGTCAGACTCGAATCCGGTAGTGCCTCCAGCTCCTGCAGGTAGCGGCGCACGGCGCCGCCGACGACGGCCAGCACCACGTCGTTCACCTTGGTGCCGGTGCAGTCGGCGACCTGTTTGAGGTCGCTCAGGGCCATCCGCTCCACGGCGACCCGCCGGTGCGGGCCCAGCTTCTGGTTGAACACCGACGACGGGGTGCGCACCGCGGTGCGCACGAAGCTGTCCGGACCCACCGCCATGCCGACCAGTTTCGGCAGCACCTCGACCGTGGCCAGGGCGCCCTTGGTGACCCGGCGCGGCAGGATGGTGAGCTTGTCGAGCAGGCTCAGGTCGCCGCTCTCGTCCACCTTGCCGCCGGTGGGCTGGGAGGCATCCGGATCAGTGCTCAGCCACGATTTGATGGTCTGCACCGCCGCGATGCCGTCGGTCGCGCAGTGATGCGCCTTGAAGTAGAAGGCGAAGCGGTTGTTCTCCAGGCCTTCGATGATGTGCGCCTCCCACAGCGGCCGGGTCAGATCGAGCGGCCGCGAATGCAGCCGCTCCACCAGCGCGCCCAGCTCGGCCTCGCCGCCCGGCGAGGGCAGCGCATCGAGGCGAACGTGATACGTCGGGTCGGGCTCGGTCTTCTTCCAGTACGCCGCGTCGGCCAGCGGAAGATCTGCCAGCTTGCTGTCGTACGGGAACGGCAGGAAGGCGAGCGCCGAGAACGCGGTGTAGATCTGGCGGACGAAGTCGGGCGGGGCGTCGTCGGGTAGCCGGAAGATGGCCAGCGCGCCGATGTGCATGGGTGTGCGAGGGGACTCCATGCGCAGCATCGCGTGGTCGAACGGAGTGAGGAGCCTCATACCCCGATACTAGTGCCGGAACCGGACACGACGACGTCGAACGCGCCCGCCCCGCGCAGTTCGGCGAGACGCCGGGCCGCCACCTCGAGTTCAGCGCGGTATGGACTGGATATCTCGGCGAAGGCAGTCACCGTCAGGGTGAGTCGGCGTCCTCGTTTCCGCGGCCGCCACACACCGGCGACGGCGCCGTCCACCAGCAGGGCGCCAGGTGCGCCGACGGCACGCCAGATCGCGTGGTGGTGCGCGGGGTCGGCGATGGTGTCGCGGTCGCGCTGCTGCAGATAGGGGTCGTTCGGTGGCAGCAGGCGTACGCCGCGCGCCGACGGTGCCGCGGCGGCGACGTCCTCGGTCAGCAGCCAGGCCTCGCCGCAGTGCATCCCGTCACCCGGGGCCCGACGGACCGGCGTCAGCTCCCCGTCGAGCAGATCCCACCACCCGGCAGCGTCGGCAGGCCGTACCCCGAGCCAGGCGGCGAAGTCGCGCGGAGTCGACGGGCCGTAGCAGTGCAGGTATCGGCGGAGCAGGGCGGCGCGAGCGGTCGTCGGATCCGCCGGCTCCGGGACTCGGCCGAGCCACTCGCTGAGCAGCACGAAGGGTGCGGTGCGCCCGGTGCGCGGTGCAAAGCACAGCGCGCCCTCCATGGTCAGGATGCGCAGGCAGAAGTGCACTACCGCCTCGCCGAGCGGCTGCCCGGGCGCGTACGGGCCGGGTGCCTCCCACCGCGCGCGTCGCTCGTCATCGAGCCGCGGGGCGATGTCGGCGGCGATCCCGACGCCGAGCGGTCCGATGGGCAGTCGGCGGCCGGACAGCACCGGGCCCAGCGCGGTCCGGGTGAGGGCTACCGCGTCGTCGAGCGAGAGAGCCAGTGTCTCGAGGGCCGGGCGCACCCCGGAGATCGTCTCGGCGCGGCCGCCTTCGGTCGGCGCCAGGACACCGGTGGTGAAGATCCCCAGATCGGCGGTGGGGAAGAGCCATGGCGCGCCACGGATGCTCCAGGAGCGCACCAGGAGCCGGGTGTCGACGGCGTCGTCGAGGTCCGCGGCCGTCAGGCCGGGCACCCGGGCGGCGAGCGAGACGAGGGCCGATCCGGGTGGGCTGTCCTGAATCCCGCAGGCGCCGGCGGCGGTGCGGAGATCGGCGGCCGGGCCGGCGAGGTGATGTGCGCGCATCCGCCGGGCGATCACCCACTCGTCGGTCACCGTCGCCGCCATGGGGCCAGGGTAGTCACGGCTCGTGCGGGGCGGTGTGAAGTTAGGGCCCCCTCAGTTGTGCCGGTCGGGCCGGTACGGTGGGAGCCATGGCGAAGAACTTCACCGCGATGACCGTGCTGCGCACCGAATGGCTCACCGATCACCTGATCCGAGTGTGGTTCGGCGGTGACGGCTTCGACGGCTTCGTGCCGGCCGGCCCGGGTGCCGCGCAGGGGCGGCCGGACACCGACATGTATGTGAAGTTCGTCTTCCCGCCCGCCGGGGTGGAGTACCCGCGGCCGTTCGACATTGAGCGGATCGCCGCGGAGTTCGGTCCCGAGCAGCAGCCGGTGCTGCGGACCTACACGGTGCGTCGCTACGACCCGGCGGCCCGGGAACTGGCCGTCGACTTCGTGGTGCATGGGGACGAGGGGATCGCCGGGCCGTGGGCGGCCCGCGTGGCGCCGGGGGAGGAGATCGTCTTCCGCGGTCCGGGCAGCGGTTACCGTCCGGACCCGGCGGCGCCCTGGCATCTGCTGGTGAGCGACGAAGCCGGACTGCCCGCCCTGGCCGCGGCGCTCGAGGCGCTGCCGGCCGAGGCG
>CAZEOP010000182.1:0-6504 GCA_964513715.1 uncultured Gordonia sp. | reverse complement strand
ACAGCTCGCCGAACATGTCCGACGGGCCCATGATGGTCAGCAGGTTCTCCCGGCCGTCCGGGGAGCGTCGGCCGAGCTTCACCTTGCCGGACAGGATGATGTACAGCCGGTCGCCGGGCTCGCCCTCGTGGAAGATCACCTGGCCGCGCGGGAACTCGACCTCCGTGAGCTCGGACGCGAGCGCCGCGATCGCCGTGGGCTCGACGCCCTGAAAAATACCCGCGCGGGCAAGAATGTCGTCCACCTCACGAACCTCTCTGTGTTCTCGGCACGCACCACCGACGTTTACGCGCAGTGACCCACGCTACTCGAAGAGGAAGTGTAGATGTAGTAGGAGTCACGAGTTGCCGTGACAGGCCGCAGATCCCCGTACTTTTCGTCTGCGGTGCGTAATCGTCACACACAACCGTCCCCGATGGGCACAGGTGTCACCGCTCGCGGGCATCGGTGACGGTTCTGCGCGCGGGCGACTGCCGGCGGTGACGGTTGTGCGCGGGGGCGACGGTGACGGTTGTGCGTGCGGGGGGAGCGGGGCGGCTCAGTCCTCGTCGGTCCGGCGCCGATTGCGCAGCTCGTCCAATGCGGCCGGGAAACCGGTCTCGGCCAGATTCTTCACATCGGTGGAGTCGGCGCGCTCCAGGAACTCGTCGACCTGGCCGCCGTCGACGCTCAGCCGATCCAGGCCGGTCTGCAGCTTCTCCATCGCCAGTGCGAACAGCATCAGCAGGAAGGGGAAGACGATCACGGCCAGACCTTGCATGCTTTCCACCGAAACACAGGCGGCAGGCGGACCGGAAACCGGGTGGGCCATCGTCATCGACTTGTGACCTGGGCTCGGTGGCGGTCCGCCCGGCCCGGCGCACCGGTAGCCTGGGTCGGTGTGAGCGCGCGCAAGACACCCGAGACCCGGCTGGGGCTGGTCCGGCGTGCCCGCCGGATGAACCGGACGCTTCAGGTGGAGTTCCCCGAGGTCTGGTGCGAACTCGACTTCGCCACGCCGCTGGAGTTATCGGTGGCCACGATCCTGTCCGCGCAGTGCACCGACGTCCGGGTCAACACGGTGACCCCGGCGCTGTTCGCGCGCTATCCGGACGCCTGGGCCTATGCCTCGGCGGATCGGACCGAGCTCGAGGAACTGATCCGGCCGACCGGCTTCTACCGGAACAAGGCCAATTCGATCATCGGACTGGGGCAGGCGCTGGTGGAACGGTTCGACGGCGAGGTGCCGCGCCGGCTCAAGGACCTGGTCACGCTGCCCGGGTTCGGGCGTAAGACCGCCAACGTGGTGCTGGGCAACGCCTTCGGGGTCCCGGGGCTCACCGTCGACACCCACTTCGGCCGGCTGGTCCGGCGCTGGGAGTGGACGCAGGAGACCGATCCGGTGAAGGTGGAGCACGCGGTGGGCGAGCTGTTCCCGCGCAAGGAGTACACCGACCTCTCGCACCGCATCATCTTTCACGGCCGGCGGATCTGCCACGCGCGGACTCCGGCGTGCGGGGTCTGCCTGCTGGCGCGCGACTGCCCGTCGTTTGGCACCGGTCCCACCGATCCCGCGGTGGCCGCCGAGCTGGTGAAGGGGCCGGAGACGCAGCACCTGCTGACCCTGGCGGGGGTGGCCGGATGAACGTGCTGAAGACCCCGGCCGGCAAGGCGATGGCCGGTTTCCTGGTGCTCGTGGTGATCCTGCTGTTCGCCTTCTGGCCGCGCGGGAGCGCCCCGTCGTCGATGCCGGTCCCGGATGCCTCGGGGGCGCGCGGGGTGACCGACGAGAAGGTCCCCGACGAGATGCTGGCGCAGGCGCGCACCGATGCGGCGCTGGCGCCGTGCCCGTCGTCGAGCGCCCCGGTCCCGGCCGGCGCGGCGCTGGCCGGCGTCCGCGCGGTGTGCCTGGCCGACGGGACGCCCATCGACCTGGGCGCCGCCACGGCGGGCCGGCCCACGGTGATCAATCTGTGGGCGGTCTGGTGTCTGCCCTGCCGGCGTGAGCTGCCCCTGTTCGACGAGCTCTACCGGCGGGCGGGCAGCCAGGTGGACGTGCTGGCCGTGCACGCTCGCGACGGCGGCGACAAGCCCTACGCGATCCTCAGCTTCCTCGCCGAACTCGGCGTGCACCTGCCGACCGTCGCGGACACCGACGGCGCCGTCGCCCGCGCCCTGCGCGCGCCGCGCATCTTCCCCTCGACCGTCCTGGTGCGGGCCGACGGCACCGTCGCCGCGGTGCTGCCGCAGGTGTTCGCGGATTACGCCGAGCTGGCCGGTGCGGTGCAGCGCGAGCTGGGTGTGGACGTGAGCGGAGGCGGCGCGTGAAACGCACCCCGATCCGGGTGGGGGCCCTGGTGGACCGCAACGAGATCCCGCCGTGGCTGTGGGCGGTGACCGACGATCCGACCGTCGTGAACGAGTCGGTGCTGCGCCGCGGCGGCGACCGCGCGCGCTGGGCGGCGGCCTTCCGGGCACAGCGTGCGGCCGCGGTCCTCGTGCTGTTCGGGGGCGCGTTCGAGGCCGCCGCCGACCATCCGGGCGGCCTGCCCGCCGATGCGGACGTGCTGCTGACCGAGCGGGCCGCCACCATGCGCACGCACAGCGGCCAGATCGCGTTTCCCGGCGGCAGTCGTGATCCGGGTGACGACTACCCGGTCGGCACCGCGCTGCGCGAGGCTCGCGAGGAGACCGGACTGCTGGCCGGCGGCGTCCGCGTGCTGGCGAATCTGCCGTCCTTCCCGGTGCCCTCGGGCTTCGAGGTGACGCCGGTGATCGGGCACGAGTCCGCGCCCAGCCGCGTCGGCGTGGTGGACGAGGGCGAGACCGCCCGGGTGACGCGGGTCAATCTGCGCGAGCTGCTCGCACCCGAGCACCGGCTGCAGGTGAGCCGGTCGTACCTGGGCAACACCGTCTACAAGGGCCCGGCCTTTCTGTACGACGGCATGTTGATCTGGGGCTTCACCGGCGGCCTGCTCGCCGCGATCAGCCAGTCCGCGGGCTGGGATGTTCCGTGGAACACCGACGACGTGCGGCCGCTGGAGCAGGTGATCGCCGAGACCGGTGGGCGCCAGGTGTCCGGCTTCCCCCTGCCCGGCGACGGGGCCGACGGGGCGGGCGATGCTCGGACCGGCGGCGACGAAGGGCGCGCCGAGTGACGGGCTCGCTGTGGGTGGACGTGTTCGTCGTCGCCGTCGCCGTGCTGGCGGCGGCGTTCGGCTATCGGGCCGGGGCCGTCGCCTCCGCGCTGGCGTTCGCGGGCGTGGTGATCGGGGTGGTGGCCGGCGTACTGCTGGTGCCGCGCGTGGTCGGCGGGATCGGCGATCCGCGACTCCGGCTGCTGTCGGCACTGCTGCTCCTGGTCGGATTGGTGCTGCTGGGTGAGGTGTCCGGGCTGGTGATCGGCCGGGCGGCCCGCAGCGTCCTGCACTCGTCGTGGGCGCGCCGGATCGACAGTGTGATCGGCGCGGCGGTGCAATTCGTGGCCATCGGAGTGGCGGCCTGGCTGCTGTCGGTGCCGCTGCAGTCGTCGTCGCAGGTGCAGCTGGCCGAAGCCGTCGACGGCTCGCGGGTCATCGGGGCGATCGATTCGGTGGCCCCGCAGTGGATGCGCGAGCTGCCCGGCGACTTCACCGAGCTGCTCGACAGCTCCGGGCTCAAGCAGGTGATCAGCCCGTTCGGCGAGACCGAGGTGAAGGAGGTCGATCCGCCGGACGCGCAGCTCGACACCGCCGCGGTCGCGCGCAAGGCGCGGCCCAGCGTGGTGAAGGTGATGGGTGTGGCGCGCAGCTGCGGTCAGGCCCTGGAGGGTTCGGCGTTCGTCATCGCGCCCGAACGGGTGATGACCAATGCGCATGTGGTGGCCGGTACCGACGAGGTCTCGGTGCACACCGCCGACGGCGACGACTACGACGCGACGGTCGTCTGGTTCAACGCCCGCAACGACGTGGCCGTGCTCGACGTCCCCGGGCTCACCGCTCCCGCGCTGAAGTTCGCCGACCGGCCCGCGAGCACCGGCGACGACGCGATCGTGCTCGGCTACCCGGAGGACGGGCCGTTCACGGTGACCCCGGTGCGGGTGCGCAACACGGTGAGCCTGGTGGGTCCGGACATCTATCAGAGCCCGCAGAAGGTGACCCGCGAGGTGTACACGGTGCGCGGCACCATTCGCTCGGGCAACTCCGGCGGGCCGATGCTGGCGCCGGACGGCACCGTGCTGGGCGTGGTCTTCGGTGCCTCCGAGGACATCGCCGACGACACCGGCTTCGTGCTCACGGCCCGGCAGGTGCGCAGCGATGTCAAGGCGGCGCAGGCGCGGACCGCCGCGGCCGATACCGCGACCTGTCTGACGCGCTGATCCTGGCCGGTTCCCTTCGACACGGGCTCGGCTGGCGCCTCGCCTGGCTCAGGGAGCGATGAGTAAAGCTGTCGTCGACGCGGGCTTGGCTGGCTCAGGGGGCGGGGAGTGGGGAGAAGGGCGACGACGAGTGCCGGGGGATCAGCGGGTGAGCAGGTCGCCCAGGGCCTCGTGCACGGCGGCCGGATTCTCCTCGTGCACCCAGTGCCCGGCGCCCGGGATCACCCGATAGTCGAAGTCGGAGGCCCAGTGCCGGCTCGAGGCCATCACCGAATCCAGGATGTAGTCGTCTTCGCGGCCGCGCAGCGCGAGGACCGGGATGTGCAGCCGCTTGTTCATCAGGTCCATGAAGCGCCGGCCGTCGCCGCGGAACTGCGAGCGGAAGGCCCAGCGGCGGTACTCCAGGCTGCAGTGCGCCACCCCGGGGATCTGGATGGCCATCCGGTTGTGCGCCAGGGCTTCGGCGAAGTCGGGGGTCTGTCGCCAGGACGCGCCGGAGCGTTCCCGGAAGTACTCCACCACGAAGGCGCCGTCACCGCGGGTCAGCCGGCGCTCCCCGATCCGGGGCAGCTGATTGTGCAGGAACGGCGCCAGGAAGGCCGAGCGCTCGTCGGTGTTGCGCAGCACGGCCCGGCGCAGGGCCCGCGGATGGGGCGACGAGAAGACCGCGATGCGCTCCACCGAGCGGGGGTGCAGGGTGGCCGTCGCCCAACAGACCAGGCCGCCGTCGGCGTGCCCCACCAGGGTGGCCTGCGCGTGGCCGAGCGCGCGGATCAGGGCGTGCGTGTCACCGGCCAGCGTCCAGCCGTCGTAGCCGCGCGGGGGTTTGTCGGAGTCGCCGTAGCCGCGCAGATCCACCGCTACCACCCGGTGACCGCTGCCGGTAAGGGCGGTCAGCTGGTGCCGCCAGCTCCACCAGAACTCGCCGAAGCCGTGCAGCAGCAGGACCAGCGGCCGATCGGCCGGGCCGTCGGGGTCGGCCTCCACCGCGTGGAAGCGGAGCCCGTTGGCCCGGACGTCGAAGTGGTGCCACGGTCCGCCGATGCGCACCAGGGTGGCATCCGGCGGGCCGGAGAGCGCGGCCAGCGGTCAGCTCCGGCCGCCCGGCACCGGCGGCAACTGCGGATGCGCGTACCCCCCGGTGCTCGGCTGCGGGCCGCCCCGGCCGGGCATCACGGTGGCCAGCTCCTGCACCGACTCGATGGTCTTCTCCGGCTTGCGGAGCTTGCGGAACAGGAGGTATCCGACGCCGATGCCCGCCAGCGCCACCGCCAGCAGCAGGCCGAAGACGATCAGGAAGGCGGCCCACTCGGGCAGCCAGACGGCCAGCAGGAAGCCCAGAAAGACGAAGAAGAACAGGCTCGCGTACAGCAGCAGGACCGCCGAGACGATCATCAGTCCACTGCCCGCGCCGGCCTTCTTGGCCTCGCCGATCAGCTCGGTCTTGGCCAGCTTCACCTCGGCGCGCAGCAGCGTCGAGGCGCTGGCGGTGGCCTCCTTGACGAGGTTGCCGATGGTCGGCTGCCCGTCGGCACCCAGGTTGGCGTCGGACAACGGGATCGACGGCACCCGGGGTGCATCGTTCGGCACCGGGGGCCAGGTGTCCTGATTGCCGCTCACATGATCTCCCTTGAGTCGATGTTCGGCCTTCATGTTGCCATGCCGCCGACCGCCGGGGGTCAGGAGCGTCGGGCGCGGATGGCCTCGAACACCGACGGATCCACCAGCGTCGAGGTGTCGCCCAGATCGCGGCCCTCGGCCACGTCCTTGAGCAGTCGGCGCATGATCTTTCCGGATCGGGTCTTGGGCAGTTCGGGAACGATGTTGATCTCCCGCGGCTTGGCGATCGGGGAGATGTCGGTGGCCACCTGATTGCGCAGTTCGCCGATCAGCACCTCGCCGTCGCCGGCGGTGCCCTCCATCAGGATGACGAAGGCCACGATGCCCTGGCCGGTGGTCTCGTCGGCGGCGCCGATCACCGCGGCCTCGGCGACGGCCGGATGGGCGACGAGGGCGGACTCGACCTCGGCGGTGGAGATGCGGTGGCCGGAGACGTTCATGACGTCATCCACACGGCCCAGCACCCAGAGCGCGCCGTCCTCGTCGTACCTGGCGCCGTCGCCGGCGAAGTACCAGCCCTGCTCGGCGAAGCGCGACCAGTAGGTGTC
>CAZEOP010000181.1:0-6563 GCA_964513715.1 uncultured Gordonia sp. | reverse complement strand
ACGACAGATCCCGCTTCGAGAAAACCCTCGAAACCCGCCTCGGCCTCACCCTCCTACGCCCCGACCCCACCACCTGCCCCGACTGCCACACCGACAACACGGCAGACACTGACACCGAGACAGACACCGGGGGCCGGACGGACGGCACCGCAACCGACGCAACCGTTCCCAGCACGGGAATCGACTCCGATCCTGAAACCGGACGCGGCACCGCGGCCTCAACTCCCCTGCGGGGGAGTTCAGGCCGGCCGGGTCGTCACACCGGAATGATCACCGGTTCCACGCGAACCGGGAAGTTCACCGAGTTGGCGATGAAGCACCACTCGTGCGCCTGCTCGTGGGCCGCCCGGGCCGCGTCGACCATCGATTCGTCGGCGACGGTCACCTCGGGACGCAGCACCACCTCGGTGAAGGAGCCGCCGCCCCGCCCGTCCTCGGCCATCGTGCCCTCGGCCCGGTCCGTGTAGCCGGTGACCACCACGCCGACGGTGACGCAGGCGTGCAGGTACGAGAGCAGATGGCATTCGGACAGCGCGGCAACCAGCAGGTCTTCCGGGTTCCACCGGGTGGGATCACCGCGGAAGGCTCGATCCGCCGACGACGGCAGATCGGGTTTCCCGTCGGCCTGGAGCAGCACCGACCGCTCGTAGTCGCGGTAGCCGCTGGTTCCCGAGCCGCGGTCCCCCGTCCAGGCGGTGGTCACCACATAGCTGTGTTCGCTGAGCACGATGGTTCAGACCGACGGTTCGACGGGCGGCTCGCTCGACCACGGGAAGACGATCCAGTCGTCGGTGTGCCGCCAGATGTAGTCGGGCACGATCGTCGTGCTCGGTTTGGCGTACAGGACCGCCGAGCACACCTCCGCGGCGAGATTGCGCAGCAGTTCCACCACCAGCACGAGCGTGCGCCCGGAATCGGCGACGTCGTCGACCACCAGAATCCGCTGCCCGGCGATCGACTCGGTGTCCAGGTGCGGGGCCAGCAGCACCGGATCGGGCAGCGTCGTCTCGACGTCGGTGTAGAACTCGACGTTGATGGCGTCCGACAGCTTCACCCCGAGCGCATAGATCAGCGCGCCGGCGATGCACAGCCCGCCGCGCGCGACCGCGATGATCACGTCCGGCACGAAACCCGAGTCCGCGATCGCCTGCGCCAGCTCACGATTCGCCACGCCGAGCCCCTCCCAGGTGAGGATCTCCTTGTCCGCGAGGTCCACCGCATCCGCGTGATAAGCCATCCGCCGATCCTATTGCGCACCCCGCCCACTGCCGCCCTGATCGCGTGCGATCGCCCACCGCGTCGCCGCGCCGGTGTCTGGCAAACCTGCGGTCAGATGGCGGCAAATCTACGGTCAGGACGTTGCAAACCTACGGTGGTGACGGCCCGACACTCCAGCACAGATTTCAGAAGTGCCAGACGAAGCGGTACCAGCCGTCACCCACCTGCCGGTACGAGTAGCCGCCGTCTCGATAGTCCGATTCCGGCGGCGCGGCCGAATCCGGCACATACGCCCAGCCCACCCGGTCGATGAAGCTGCCGGGTGAGTAGAACAGGCAGATCCCGTCCGGCAGGCGCCGAACCTCGTCGGCGCGCACCAACCGGTGCCAGGAGCCGTCGGTTTCAGTGCATTCCTGCGCATGTGCCTGCATCGCCGGACGAGAGACGGCGAAGACCGCGCGATGCGGAACGCCGAACCAGACCAGCACGGCGGTGAGCAGGACTACGACCGGCGCGATCGCCGACAGCCGCCACGCGCGATACCGAATCGCACCCACGAGCATCACCGTCAGCCACGCGACTCCCGCCACCATCAGCAGCGAGTAGCTCGCCAGCCACGCGCCGAAGCCGAGCCATTCGGCGTCGGCCGCCAGAATCATCAGGCAGGCCGCGGCCGCGACGCAGGCGGTGCCGATCGCTGCGATCCGCCACCAGCGGGGTGCGCCCGCCTGCGAGCGCGTCGGCGCGTCTACTCCAGCCATGCCTGCGGACTCTACCGACCCGATGACCGGCAGGTTCCCCGCATGTCGGCGACAGCTCAGTGCGAGACGGTTCGCCGTCTTCACCCCACCCGATTCTCGACGGGCTGATGTCGGCCCGCCGGGTGTCTCCCCCTGCTGTCACACTCAGATCCGTGGATATCACCGAAATCTCCGGTTACCGCGTCCTCCGGCAGTTGGGGGCCGGCGGCATGGGCCAGGTCTTCCTCGTCGAGCACCCGCGCCTACCGCGTCAGGACGCCCTGAAGCTGCTCGACGCCGGAGTCTCCCGGAACGACGAGTTCAAGGCCCGCTTCCAGCGCGAAGCCGATCTACTTGCGCAGCTCTCGCACCCGAACATCGTCACCCTCTACGACCGCGGCGAGTACGCGGATCGGTTGTGGATCACGATGGAGTACATCGACGGCACCGATGCCGCCGAACTCCTGGCGGCACGAGGCCGACTGCCCCTCGACGTGACGCAGCGACTGATCGCCGACGCCGGCTCGGCCCTCGACTATGCGTGGCGCAAGCAGCGCATCACCCACCGCGACGTGAAGCCCGCGAACCTTCTCCTCGGCATCGACGACGGCCGGATCGAAACCGTGAAGCTCGCCGACTTCGGGATCGCCAAGGCCGCGGGCGAGTCCACGAGTCTGACCTCGACCGGTATCACCGTCGGCACGATGCGGTACATCAGCCCGGAGGCCGTCGAAGGTGACGACGTCGACAACAGGGCCGACATCTACTCGCTCGGCTGCACGGCCTACCACCTGCTCACGGGTCGGCCGCCGTTCGCAGGTAAGACGATGACCTCGCTGATCTCCGCGCATCTGACCCAGGCAGCTCCACCGCCTAGCGAGGTCGCACCGGATCTGCCTCGCGACGTGGATTCCGTGTTCGCGACGGTGCTGGCGAAGAACCCCGACGACCGCTACCAGTCGTGCGGCGAGTTCATCGCGGCCCTCGCCGCGGCGACCGGCGCCGAGGCGGCAGATCCGGCCTACGCACCGACCATGGCCGCGATTCCGGTACACGGTCCGGTCGACACCGCCTACGCGCCGACCACGGTCGGAAGCACCCGGGAGAGCGCGCCACCGCCGGCCGGCACGCAGCCACGCAAGCTCCACGGCGCGACGGCGGTGCTCTGGACCGCCATCGCCGTCATCGTGCTGGCCGGGATCGCGGCGATATTTCTCCTGACTCGGCACGACGAGCCCGTCCGGTCCGCTGCGCCGGCCGTCTCCACGACCACGTCCACCACCACCGTCACGCACACGCCGCCGACCAGCACCGCACCGACTGGAGAGACAACAGCCCCGGCGACGGCGATCGAGGTAGCACCGGAAGTCACTGTGCCGCAAGGCCAAGCCGCACCGGTCGAGGGCATGCCGTGCGATCCGAACACCGACGGCCGATCTGCCGACGGGACACTGGCCTGCAGCGGCATGACCGGAACGTGGCGCGACATGACTCATCAGTCCCGCCCCGCGGTCCAGTGGAACCAGCAGTGCTACGAGCCGGGAGCGCGCGCCCGGGTCCAGAACACCGACGCGCTGGTCACCTGCCGGCTCTCACCGTCGGGCGAGAACTACACCTGGCGGCAGTGAGCCCGCCTACCGAGCACGCGGATGCGCGGTCGCATAGACCTCGCGCATGGTGTTGACCGTGACCAGCGTGTACACCTGCGTCGTCGTCACCGACGAATGCCCGAGCAACTCCTGCACCACGCGCACATCGGCACCGCCGTCGAGCAGGTGCGTGGCGAAGCTGTGCCGCAGGGTGTGCGGCGACACCTCCTTGTCGATCCCGGCGCGCGCGGCCGCGTCGACCAGCACCTGCCAGGCGCTCTGCCGGGACAGGCGTCCGCCGCGGACGTTCAGGAACAGCGCGGGTGTGCCCCGCTTGCTCAACGCCGGTCGCCCGCGCACCAGGTAGGCGTCGATCGCGGCGATCGCCGGCCGCCCGACCGGCACCACCCGCTCCTTGCCGCCTTTGCCGCGCAGCACCACGGCCCGGTGCTCGGTGTCGATGTCGTCGACGTCGAGCGAGGTGACCTCGGAGATGCGCGCCCCGCAGCTGTACAGCAGCTCGAGCATCGCCCGATCCCGCAGGGCGCGTGGATGATCCGGCGCCCCGGCCGCCTCCAGGATCGCCAGCACCTCGTCGACGCTGAGCGCCTTGGGCAGGCGCCGCGCCGGTTTCGGCGGCCGCACCGCGTGCGCCACATCGACGGCGACGATCCCCTCGGCTGCCGCGAACTTGTGAAATCCCCTGGCCGCCACCAGAGTTCGTGCCACCGACGAGTCGGCCAGCGGCGCGATGCCGGCCGCCGGATCGCCCTTGCGCAGCGCGACGAGGAACTCCCGCACCTCGGCCTCGCTCACCCCGGACAGCGATGTGATCCCGCGGCCGGCGAGAAAATCGCTGTAGCGCGCCAGGTCCCGCCGATACGAGGCCACCGTATTGGCGGCCGAGCCCTTCTCCACGGTCAGATGATCCAGATAGCGCTGCACCACCTCGTCGATCGAAAGCTCGGCCATCGCCTCGTCCAGCACCCGGCCGGCGCTACCGGCGCCCGGCGAAGGCGGTGGGTCGATCCCGCCACGGCGCATCGACCGGACGCAGCTCCGCACCCGCACGTTCGGCCGCCGCCACGGCCAGCACACCTGCCACGCACGAGGCATTGACGATCTCGCCGCTCAGCACGGCGGCGACCGCCTCGTCGAGGGTCCGCCACTGCACCGTCAGATCGGCCTCCTCGTGCTCGCGCTCCCCGGACTCCACCGTCGAGAGGCCTTCGGCCAGGAAGACCCGCGTCGCCTCGTCGCAGAATCCCGCCGACGAGACCAGGTCGACGAGCGTGCTCCAGCGCTCCGCCGCCAGACCCGCCTCTTCGGCCAGCTCGCGTTGCGCGGCCTGCACCGGCGACTCGTCGGGGCCGCCGTCGAGCAGCCCGGCGGGCAGTTCGATCAGCCTGCGCCCCAACGGGTGCCGGTACTGGTACACGAAGGCGATCCGGCCCTCGTCGTCTCGGGCGACGACAACCACCGCACCGTGCTTCCGCACCACCTCGCGCGCGGCGGTGCGACCACCCGGCATGGTCACCCGGTCGACCCGCAACTCGAGGATCGCGCCCGAATAGACCGTCTCCGATCCGGCGACGGTGAACTCGTGTGGCGAATCCCCGGTCACCCGGCTACTCGGCGTCCGCGCCGGCGTCGTCGCCCATATCGGTGGGGTCATAGCCCTCGAGGGAGACCGGAAGCCGTTCTGCCGCCTTGTACTTCAGCGCCGCCTCGATGAATGCGGCGAACAGCGGGTGCGGGCGGGTCGGCCGGCTCTTCAGCTCCGGGTGCGCCTGGGTGGCGACCAGGAACGGGTGCACGTCCTTCGGGTACTCCACGAACTCCACCAGCGTGCCGTCGGGCGAGGTGCCCGAGAACACCAGGCCGGACTCGGCGATCTTGTCGCGGTAGGCGTTGTTCACCTCGAACCGGTGCCGGTGCCGCTCGGTCACATCGGTGGTGCCGTAGGCGCGCGCCACCTGGCTGCCCGGGATCAGGGTCGCCGGGTACGAGCCCAGGCGCATGGTGCCGCCCAGATCCGCATCGCCGGACACCGCGGCTTCCTGGTCGGCCATCGTCGCGATGACCGGCTGCGGGGTGTCCGGATCGAACTCGGTGGAGCTGGCCTCGGTGAGGCCCACCGAGCGGGCCGCCTCGATCACCACGCACTGCAGGCCCAGGCACAGGCCGAGCAGCGGAATCCCCCGCTCGCGCGCGTAACCGATGGCCCCGAGCTTGCCCTCGATCCCGCGGATGCCGAAGCCGCCGGGAATCATGATCGCGTCGACGTTCCGCAGCGCGGCGTCGGCACCCTCCGGAGTGGCGCAGTCGTCCGACGGCACCCACACGATCTCGGTACGCGCATAGTGTGCGAAGCCGCCGGCCCGAATAGCCTCGGTCACCGACAGGTACGCATCCGGCAGATCGATGTACTTGCCGACGATCGCGACGGTGACCGTCTCGCGCGGCGAGTGCACGCGGTCGAGCAGGTCGCCCCACACCGTCCAATCGACATCGCGGAACGGCAGCCCCAGCTGGCGCACCACATAGGCGTCGAGCTGCTCGGCGTGCAGCACCTTCGGGATGTCGTAGATCGACGGCGCATCGGGCGTCGAGATGCAGCCGTCGATGTCGACGTCGCACATCAGCGCGATCTTCTTCTTCAGCGCGTCGGGCACCGGCCGGTCGCAGCGCAGGATCAGCGCATCCGGCTGGATGCCGATGCTGCGCAGCGCGGCCACCGAATGCTGGGTGGGCTTGGTCTTCAACTCGCCCGACGGGCCCAGGTACGGCACCAGTGAGACGTGCAGGAAGAAGACGTTCTCCCGGCCGAGGTCGTGCCGGATCTGCCGGGCCGCCTCGATGAACGGCTGCGACTCGATGTCGCCGACGGTGCCACCGATCTCGGTGATCACCACGTCGGGGCTCACCCCGCTGTCATCCGGCTCGTGCATCGCCATCATCCGCGACTTGAGCTCGTCGGTGATGTGCGGAATCACCTGCACGGTGTCGCCGAGGT
>CAZEOP010000180.1:0-6671 GCA_964513715.1 uncultured Gordonia sp. | reverse complement strand
GCCCGTTAGCTCCCCGAACCCGACACCACGAAGCTGCCGTACATGATCTTGTCGCCGGGTGCCTTGTCGACGGCATCGGCTTCACCGGTGAGCAGCGACTCGTCCAGGTCGAGCGACTCGGATTCGACGGTCTCGCCGTCGACCACCACCTGGTCGCCGGGCGCCAGCTCGATGAGGTCGTCGAGCACCACCTCGCTCGGGGCCACCGAGATCGACTGTCCGTCGCGGCGCACCGTCGGGCGGGCCTGCCCGACGATCGACAGCCGGTCGAGTGTGCGCTTGGCCCGCACCTCCTGGATGATGCCGATTCCGGAGTTGGCGATGATCAGCAGCCCGAACAGACCGTTGATGAACGAGCCGGTGTACGCCACGATCGCGAACAGCACGCCCAGGATGGCGTTGATCGGGGTGAAGACGTTGGCGCGCACGATGTCGGCGACGCTGCGGCCGGACTTGTCGGGCTGGGTGTTCACCTGCCCCTTGGCCACCCGGTCGGCGACCTCGGCGGAGGTCAGTCCGGCGGCCCGGGCTCGTGTCGGTGTGCTCATGCGCAGCGCTCCCACCAGGTCGGATCGTCGAAGGCGGTGCCGTTGCGTTTGCCCACATCGGCGGTGCCGCCGGGGCGCGAAACGCAGACCCCGACCCCCGCGGTTCCGGCCGCTGTCAGCAGGCGCTGAATCGGATCGGCCCAGGAATGCAGGGCGAGATTGAACGTACCCCAGTGGATGGGCAGCAGGAGTGAGCCGGCCGCCGCACCCGGGTTCAGCAGATGGTGCACCGCCAGCGCCTCCTCCGGGTTGACGTGGATGTCCGGCCAGGCGGGATCGTAGGCGCCGGCCGCGATCAGCGTCAGATCGAACGGCCCCAGCAGATCACCGATCTCCGCGTACCGCTCGGTGAAGCCGGTGTCGCCGGAGAAGAAGAAGCGGTGCTCGGGGCCCACCACCGCCCAGCTGACCCACTGCGTCAGGTTGCGCACCAGACCGCGGCCGGAGAAGTGTCGGGCCGCGGTGGCGTGGAACCGCAGCGCGGTGCCCCGCACCGTGAGGGTGACGTGCTCGTACCAGTCGGCGACGTGGATCCGGGCCGGGTCCACACCCCAGGCGATCAAGTGGGCGTCGACGCCGATCGGCACCACGAACCGGGCCTGCGGGTGCACCGCGGCCAGCGCGTCGATCGTGTCGGTGTCGAGGTGGTCGTAGTGATCGTGGCTGAGCAAGATCACGTCGACCGGCGGCAGGGCGCCCACCGTCAGCGGCACCGGGTGCATCCGTGCCGGGCCGAAGGCCTGCGACGGCGAGCAGCGCTTGGCGAACACCGGATCGGTCAGCACCGTGACGCCGTCGATCTCCACCAGCACGCTCGCGTGCCCCAGCCAGGTCGCCGAGAGCGCGGCGGGCTCGTCGTCGAACACCGGGGTGAGCACCGGGATGGGCGTACTCGGCCGACCCGGGCGACGGGCCATCTCGGCGGCCATCGACAGGCTCGGCCCGGAACCGGTGTGCGCGGCCTCGCGGTTGGCGAAGACCCCGTCGACGGCGAACGGCGAGCGCGCCGTGCAGGCGGCGATCGCGTCCCGGTCGGCGCCGAGCGCCCGCGCCGGACCGAAGCCGCGTTCGGCCAGCCGGTCGACCGTCTCGCCCGCGAGGGCCTCGCCGCGGTGCGCGCCCGCCGCGGCCAATCGGGCGGCCGAGCGCCGGGCCAGGGCGACACCGGCACCCACCGGTTCCACCACACCATCGAGGAGCAGACTTCGGATCGTCGTCACGCTTGACTAGCGTAATCGTCATGACGGCGAATCCCGCGACCTATGTGACAGACCCGGCGCAGTACTGGGGCGGCATCGACGACGCGGTGGCCCGCGCCGGCCTCGACGCTCCGATCCTGGCGCTCGACGTGGGTGCGCTGGAACACAACATCGCCGACCTGCGCCGACGCGCCGGCGGTGTGCCGATCCGGGTCGCCAGCAAGTCGGTGCGCATCCGTTCGGTCCTCGAGGACGTGCTGTCCCGCGAGGGCTTCGCCGGAGTGCTCGCCTACGACGTGGCCGAGGCCCGCTGGCTGGCCACCGCGTCGAACGTGACCGACGTGCTGCTGGGCTATCCGAGCCTGCGCCGCACCGCGATCGGCGAACTGCTCGGCGACGAGACCGCCGTGGGCCGGGTGACGCTGCTGATCGACGATCCCGCGCAACTCGACGTGATCGATGCGATCGCCCCGCCCGGGCAGCGGCCGGTGGTGCGCATCGCGCTGGACCTGGACGCCTCGCTGCGCACCCTGTTCGGCCGCGTCCACCTCGGCGTGCGCCGCTCCCCCGTGCACGACGTGGACCAGATCACCGCCCTGGCCCGGGCCGTCACCGCGCGCGAGGGCTACCGGCTGGTGGGCGTGATGTCGTACGAGGCGCAGGTGGCGGGGGTCGGCAACAACGCGCCCGACAAGGCGCTGATGAACACCGCGGTGCGCGCATTGCAGACCGTCTCGATGGCCGAGCTGCGGCACCGGCGCGGCAAGGCCATCGCCGCGGTGCGCGAATGCGCCGATCTGGAGTTCGTCAACGCCGGCGGCACCGGCTCGCTGGAGGCCACCGCCCGCGACGGCGCCGTCACCGACATCGCGGTGGGCAGCGGCCTGCTCGGCGGCCACCTGTTCGACACCTACCGGCACTTCCGGCCGGCGCCGGCGCTGGCCTTCGGCCTCGACGTGGTCCGCCGCCCCGCCCCCGGTTACGTCACCTGCGCGGGCGGCGGCTGGATCGCCTCGGGCCCTCCCGGACCGGACCGGCTGCCGCTGCCGGTGTGGCCGCAGGGCCTGGAATACATCGGCACCGAAGCCGCCGGCGAGGTTCAGACCCCCCTGCACGGGGGGGATGTGACACAGCTCAATGTCGGAGACCGGGTATGGTTCCGTCACACGAAGTCCGGGGAAGTCTGCGAACGTGCCGAACGCGTCGCACTCATCACGCGCGACGACTCCGGCACCGCCGAAGTGGCCGACGTGGTCCCCACCTACCGAGGCGAAGGGAAGTGCTTCCTGTGACCCAGACGAGCACCTGGTCCAACTGGGGCCGCACCGCGACCTGCACACCGTCGCGGCTGATCGCACCGCGCAGCGTCGACGAGCTGGCCGCGGACATCGCCGCGGCCGCGCAGCGCGGTGAGACCGTGAAGCCGGTCGGCGCCGGCCACAGCTTCTCCGAGATCGCGGTGGCACCGCAGATCCAGCTGTCGATGTCCGGTCTCGGCGGGCTGCGCCACCTCGACGCCGCGCGCGGCCGGGTGACGCTCGGCGCGGGCACCCACCTGCACCAGATCCCCGCGCTCCTCGAACCGCACGGGCTGGCCATGGCCAATCTGGGCGACGTGGACCGTCAGACCATCTCCGGGGCCACCTCCACCGGCACGCACGGCACCGGCGCGGCCTTCGGCGGCATCAGCACGCAGATCGTCGGTGCGCAGCTGGTGGACGGCCGCGGCACCGTCCGCACCATCGGCGAGGACGACCCCGAGCTCAAGGCCGTGGCCCTGGGCCTCGGCGCGCTCGGCGTGCTCACCGAACTGACCCTGCAGTGCGTCGATGCCTTCACCATGCGCGCGCACGAGGCCCCGGCCAGCGCCGACGAGGCCATCGACACCTTCCTGGAGCGCACCGCCGCCCACGACCACTACGAGTTCTACTGGTTCCCGCACACCAACTGCGCGCTGACCAAGACCAACACCCGGCTGCCCGCGCACACGCCGGTCGACGGCCCGGGCAAGGTGCGCCGCTACATCGACGACGAGCTGCTCTCCAACGGCGTCTACCGGGTGCTGTGCGGACTGGCGGCCAAGGTGCCGTCGGTGGTGCCCAGCCTGAACCAGATCTCCGGCCGCGTGCTGTCCGAGCGGACCTATACCGATCGCAGCGAGAAGGTCTTCATCTCCTCGCGCACCGTGCGCTTCCGCGAGATGGAGTACGCGCTGCCGCTGGAGGCCGTCCCCGAGGCGCTGCACGAGCTGCGCGCGACGATCAACCGGCGCCGGCACAAGGTCAGCTTCCCGGTGGAGGTGCGCGCGGCCGCGGCCGACGACCTGATGCTCTCGACCGCGTCGGGGCGCGAGTCCGGCTACATCGCGGTGCACCGCTACCACCGGGACGATCCGGCCGCCGCCAAGCTCTACTTCCGCGACGTCGAGGACATCATGACCGCGCACGGCGGCCGCCCGCACTGGGGCAAGATGCACACCCGCGACGCCGACTACCTGCGCGGCGTCTACCCGCGGTTCGACGACTTCCTGGCCGTGCGCGACGCCTACGACCCGGACCGGACCTTCACCAACCCGTACCTGCGGCAGGTGCTCGGCAGCTGAGCCGCAGCCGACGCGCACCGGTCGCGCACTACGGCTCCGGGGAATCCTCGGAGTCGGTGCGGCCGGCACCGAACACCTGGTACAGCCGCCAGAGGCCGATGAGCACGCCGATCGCACCGATCACCAGGGTGATCCAGCTCAGCGCGGTGGTCTCGCCGTTGTTCAGCTCGATCAGCGTCCAGACCACCAGCAGCGCGCCGAGCACGATGGTGCCGACGGGATAGGCGAGATTACGCAGCGACACGGCTCTGGCTCCTGACTGCCGGGAACGTCGGGGTGGGGATCGCCGGAGTGGGGATCCCCGGGTGGAATCGCGGGCGTCTCAGCGGCCGGTGAACTTCGGGGCGCGCTTCTCGGCGCGAGCCGCCCGCCCCTCCTGCAGGTCGTCGCTCAGCCACGCGGCCAGCATGGCCTCGCGCCGGTCGACGGGCGCCTCGTCGCGCGCGCCGTCGCCGTTGAGCACCAGCTTGTAGTGGCGCAGGGTCAGCGGCGCGTAGTCGGCGATGGTCGCCGCCAGATGCTGGGCATCGGCGAGGTCGCCGATCCGGTTGGCGAAGCCGAGGTCGAAGGCCCGATCCGCGGTGAGCGGATCGCAGGCCAGCAGCATGCCGCGCGCCTGCCCCGCACCCACCAGCGAGACCAGCCGGCGAATGGTCCACTCGTCCACGGCGACGCCGATCTTGGCGGCCGGAATGCCGGCCAGCGCACCCGGCGCCATCACCCGCAGATCGGCGACCATGGCCAGCTGCAGGCCTGCGCCGAGGGCCGCGCCGTTGAGCGCGGCCACCACCGGCACCGGGGTGGCCTCGATGGTCTCCAGCAGGGCGATCAGCTTGTCCAGGAAGCCCTGCTCGTAGACCGGGCCGGACAGGTCGGCTCCGGCGCTGAAGACCTCGCCGCGGCCGGTCAGCACGATGGCCCGGGCCCCGCCGTCGACGGCCGCGGTGAAGGCCGCGGCCAGGTCGGTGACCATCTGCTCGTTGAGGGCGTTCCGCTTCTCCGGGCGGGCCAGCTCGATGGTGGCCACTCCCCCGGCGACACTGCTCACGATCATGCCGAGCAGCCTACCCGGCCGGACCGGTGGAAAAGACCGAGGGCGGCGCACCGTCACGGTGCACCGCCCTCGTCACAATCTGTCCGCTCAGGCGCCCAGCAGGTCGATCACGAAGATCAGCGTCTTGCCGGACAGCCGATGGCCGCCGCCGGCCGGGCCGTAGGCCAGCTCCGGGGGCACCACGAGGCGTCGGCGACCGCCGACCTTCATCCCCGGAATGCCCTCCTGCCAGCCCTGGATGAGCGCACCCAGCGGAAAGTTGGCGCTCTGGCCGCGATCCCACGAGGAGTCGAACTCCTCGCCGGTGTCGTACTCGACGCCGACGTAGTGCACGTCGACCATGCCGCCGGGCACGGCTTCGGCACCCTCACCGATGATCAGATCGGTGATCTGCAGTTCGGTCGGGGCCGGGCCCTCGGGGAATTCGACTTCGGGCTTGTCACTCATGTCAGCGGTTCTCCATCGGGACGTAGTCGCGTTCGGTGTAGCCGGTGTACAGCTGGCGCGGACGGCCGATCTTGGTGGCCGGATCGGCGTGCATCTCGCGCCAGTGCGCGATCCAGCCGGGCAGCCGGCCGAGCGCGAAGAGCACGGTGAACATCCGCGTCGGGAAGCCCATGGCGCGGTAGATGACGCCGGTGTAGAAGTCGACGTTCGGGTACAGCTTGCGCTCGATGAAGTAGTCGTCGTTCAGGGCGACGTCCTCCAGGCCCTTGGCGATGTCGAGCAGCGGGTCCTGCACGCCGAGCGATTCGAGGATCTGGTCGGCCGTCTTCTTCACGATGGCCGCGCGCGGGTCGTAGTTCTTGTAGACGCGGTGCCCGAAGCCCATGAGCTTCACCCCGTCTTCCTTGTTCTTGACCTTGCGCATGAACGCCGCGGTGTCGCCGCCGCTGGCCTCGATGTCCTCGAGCATCTCCAGCACGGCCTGGTTGGCGCCACCGTGCAGCGGGCCCCACAGCGCATTGATACCGGCCGAGACCGAGGTGAACAGGTTGGCCTGCGACGAACCCACCAGCCGCACCGTCGAGGTGGAGCAGTTCTGCTCGTGATCGGCGTGCAGGATGAACAGCATGTCCAGGGCCTTGGCGATCTCCGGGTTCACCTCGTAAGGCTCGGCCGGGAAACCGAAGGTCAGACGCAGGAAGTTCTCCACCAGGCTCAGCGAGTTGTCCGGGTAGAGGAACGGCTGTCCGACCGACTTCTTGTAGGCATAGGCCGCGATGGTGGGCAGCTTGGCCAGCATGCGGATGGTGGACAGCTCCACC
>CAZEOP010000179.1:0-6671 GCA_964513715.1 uncultured Gordonia sp. | reverse complement strand
TACGGGCTGTCGGTGGTGATGGAGATCTGGAACGGCGCCTTGGCCTCGGGATGGTCGTCGCACGGGAACCACGACGACGCCCCGTTCGGCTGGTTGGCGCACAGGGCGCCGTTCTCCAGCTCCTCCCAGCCGAGTTCGCCCCAGGTGGTGCGCAGCGGGCGCGGATTCCCGCCGTAGCGCACGGCGACCGTCATGGCGCCGCCGGGCGGAATCGGTTGTGCCGGTGTGACGGTCAGCTTTCCGGAGCGGTGCGAGTGTCGGGCCGCCTTCTGGTTCACCGTCACCCGTTCCACGCGGAGCCCGCGGGCCAGGTCGAGGGTGAAGCGACTCAGCTGCTGGTACGAGGTCGCGGTGACGAGCGCGGTGCCGCGCAAGCGATTCGACGCGACGCGGTAGTCCAGCTCGAGGTCGTACCGGGAGACGCGGTAGCCGAGGTTGCCGGTTTCCGGGATGTACGGGTCCAGTTCGTGCGACGCCGCCGACAGCGTCGGCATGTGGGCGACCCGCCGGGTGCCTTTAGTGCCCATCGCTGGAAATCCTGAGCTCCACCCGGCCGTCACGCCGGATCAGTATCAGCGTCTGGCTGTCCCAGCCCGGCCGCACCGCACGGGCGGGAGAGGTGCCCGGATCGGCACGAGTCGCCGCGTACACCACCTCGTCGCTCGGGCAGGGCAGCGCGAGGCTCAGCAGCAGGGCCCGTTGGGCATCCACCTCGCACGACTGCTGAATCAGCTCGGGGAAGGTCGGATTGACGCTCTCGACCCGCGTGATCGCGGTCTGCAGATCGTCGTCGGTCAGATAGGCGGCCTGGAACGACGGCGCGCCGCCGAACTGCACCGGGTAGAAGGTGCCGGACTCGAAGGTGAATCCGGGTGGCACGTTGACGTTCTTGCCGCGGATCTGCGACGCGGTGCGCTTGGCATTCATGGTCTCCGGTGCGGCCTGGTCGTCGCCCGGCCAGAGCTTGCCCAGTGCGAACACGGTGATCGCCACCAATAGTGCGACGAGCAGCAGCACCGCCACGCCGGCGGCGACGGCGGCGAGCTTCAGGGAACTGCCGCTGACCCGGTCGGCGAGCGCAGACGACGGCCGGGCCGACTGCGGGGGTGCGTTCCGGGCGGGTTCGGCCTGATCGACGGGTTCGGGTTCGTTCTGCTCGTCCGGCTCCTCGACAACGGGTTCCTCGGTGACGGGCTTGTCGGTGGTGCTCTCGTCGGCGGTGGTCTCGCCGGGCGCCGGCTCCTCGGCAACCGGTTCCTCGCCGTCGGGCTCGTCGACAACTGACTCCTCCGCAGCGGGTTCGTCGACGACGGACTGCTCTGCAGCGGCGTCCTCGGCGACTGGCTCGGCCGCGGTGGGTTCGGACTGCCCGGCGGCGTGCTGATCGGCGGTGGCGGACTGGTCGGTTGTGGAGGACTGATCGGCGTCGGCGTCCGGGCGCTCGTCCGGCTCGGACCCGGACCGCTGCGCACCGGTGTCCGCGGCGTCCTCGCTCATCGCTCGCTCCTCACTCATCGCGGCCACGGCCCGATCGGGTTGCCCTGCCAGCGACTATTGTCCGGCACCCGGTCGCCGCGCATCACCAGCGACCCCGGGCCCACGGTCGACGAGGTACCGAGCGCCGAGGCCGGCAGCGCGACGCTGTGCGGGCCGAGCGTCGCACCGGCCTCCAGGGTCACTCGATCGATCGCCATCACTCGATCATGGAACAGATGCGTCTGCACCACGCAGCCTCGCTGCACATTGGCCCCGTCGCCCACGCTCACCAGGTCGGCCTCGGGGAGCCAGTAGCTCTCGCACCACACCCCGCGTCCGATCCGCGCACCGAGTGCGCGCAGCCACCAGTTGATCACCGGCGTGCCCGCGGCCGCGTTCGCGAACCACGGTGCGGCCACCGTCTCGACGAAGGCGTCCGACAGCTCGTTGCGCCAGATGAACGAGCTCCACAGCGGGTGCTCGCCCGGTGTCACCCGGCCGATCACCGTCCACTTCGCGGCGGCGGCCACCACCCCGGCGACGGCGCCCGCCGCCAGCAGCACCGCACCGCTGACCAGCGCGGCGACCCAGGCTCCGGCACCCGAGGCGACGGCCTGCAGCGCCAGCAGTACGCCGACCCCGATCACGAACGACGTCCACACCGCCGTCAGGCGCAGCGTCTCGACCACCGCGCGAGCGATCCGCAGCCGCAGCGGCGGGGCGAAGGTGCGCGCGGTGTCGGCCTCGCCCGCGGTGCGGCGCAGCCGCTGCGGGGGGCTGCCCAGCCAGCTCGATCCCGACTTGGCCTTCGCGGGGGCCGCCGACAGCACGGCTACCAGGCCGCCCTTGGGCACCTTGCGGTCCGGCGCCACCATGCCCGAGTTGCCGAGGAAAGCGCGCTTGCCGACCCGGGCCGGGCCGATCCGCATCCAGCCGCCGCCCAGTTCGTACGACGCCACCAGAGTGTCGTCGGCCAGGAACGAGTCGTCGCCCACCACCGTGAACTTCGGCACCACCAGTGCGGTGGAGATCTCGGTGCCCTTGCCGATGCGCGCCCCCAGCGCCCGGAACCACCACGGTGTCAGCAGGCTCGCGTACAGCGGGAACAGATAGGTGCGGGCCGAGTCCATCACTCGCTCGGTGAGCCACATCTGCCAGCCCGTGGTGCTGCGCACCGGATAGGTGCCGGCCCGCAGACCGATCGAGGCCAGCCGCACGATGATCAACGTCACCAGCGCGTAGGTGGCGAGCGCCGCGAGGGTGCCCAGCGGGCTGAGCGCCAGCGCCCGCAGCGCCGCCGCACCCAGCGTCGGTGCCGACAGCGCCCACGAGAACGTCACCAGCAGGCCCACCGCCAGGGCGAGCAGCGGGATCCCGGCCACCAGCAGCGCGCTCAGTGCATAGATGGGCACCCAGTAGCGGCGCGACGGAGGCCGCTGCGCGGGCCAGTCGTGTTTGGCTTTGCCGACCTTCACCGCCGGCGACCCGGCCCACCGCTGGCGGGCCTTCACCGCGCCGAGCACCGTCGAGCCGGGATCGACGACGGCGTCGCGGCCGATCACCGCGCCCGGCAGCAGCGTGGAGCGGGCGCCGATCGTCGCCCCCGCCCGGATGTCGATGGCGCCCAGGTGCAGCACGTCGCCGTCCAGCCACCAGCCGGCCAGATCCACCTCGGGTTCCACCGCCGCGCCCTCCGCCAGGCTCAGCAGACCGGTCACCGGCGGCAGCGTGTGCAGGTCGGCGCCGCGACCGATGCGCGCGCCGAGGGCCCGGGCCAACACGGGCATCCACGGTGCGCCGGACATGTTGTGGGCGCCGCTGGCCTCCATCAGCCGCTCGGCGATCCACAGCCGCAGGTGCACCGAGCCGCCGCGCGGGTAGTCGCCGGGCGCCACCTCGCGCAGCAGGAGGCGGGCCCCGCCCGCGGCGATCAGCAGCCGGCCGAACGGGGTGACGAAGACGGCGAACGAGATCAGCAGCACCCACCAGTTCACCGGGACCAGCCAGGCGGCACTGTGACCGAGCGCGTCGGCGAGCGCCCGGCCCACGTTGTTCGCCACCCCGAGCCAGGTCATCCAGGCGAAGCCGGTGACCGTCGCCAGCGGCAGTGCGGCCAGCGACTGCAGGACGCCGGTGCGCGCGGGGAACGGTGCGACGATTCGGGCCTGCGCCGCTTCGGCGGGCCGGCGCGACTCCAGCAGCTCGGCCAGCGAACCCAGCCGCGGATGGTCGTACAGATCGGCGACCGTCACCTCCGGATAGCGCGCGCGCAGCGCACTCACCAGCTGGGCGGCCGCCAGTGAACCGCCGCCCTCGGCGAAGAAGTCGGCGTCCGGCCCGGACGCGGCGGCACCGAGTACCGCCGACCACTGTTCGGCGATCCACGCCTGCACCGGCGTGAAGTCGGCGGCCGGGGCGTCGTCGGCGGTGCCGGCGATCGGCCACGGCAGCGCGTCGCGGTCCACCTTCCCGGAGGTGCGGGTGGGCAGCTCGTCGAGCAGCACCAGACGCGGCACCAGGGCAGCCGGCAGTTCCTCGCGCAGCCGTCGTTGCGCGGCGCTCAGATCGAAGGCGGAATCGGTGGAGGCCAGGTACCCCACCAGCAACGAGTTTCCGGCGGCGTTCCGGCGTACCGCGCAGGCACCGCCGCTGACGCCGGGCAACTGCTGGAGGGCATTGTCGATCTCGCCGAGCTCGATGCGCCGTCCACCGATCTTCACCTGATCGTCGGCGCGGCCCACGAACAGCAGACCGGCCGGATCCAGCCGCACCAGATCGCCGCTGCGATAGGCGCGCGGCCAGCCGAGTTCCGGTGCGGGAGCGTACTTTTCGGCGTCCTTCGCCGGATCCAGGTAGCGAGCCAGGCCGACGCCGCCGATCACCAGTTCGCCGGTCTCCCCGACGGCCACCGGCTTTCCGTGCCCGTCCACGACGGCCAGGTCCCAGCCGGCCAGCGGCAGCCCGATGCGCACCGGCTCACCCGGATGCAGCTGCGCCGCCGACGCGACCACCGTGGCCTCGGTGGGCCCGTAGGTGTTCCACACCTCGCGGTCGCCGACGGCCAGCCGCTCGGCCAGTTCGGGCGGGCAGGCTTCGCCGCCGAAGATCAGCAACCGGACCGGTTCCAGCGCCTCGGCCGGCCACAGCGCCGCGAGTGTCGGGACGGTGGAGACCACGTTCACCTCGTGGGCGATCAGCCACGGCCCCAGATCCATGCCGCTGCGGACCAGTGCGCGGGGCGCGGGCACCAGGGCGGCGCCGTAGCGCCAGGCGAGCCACATCTCCTCGCACGAGGCGTCGAAGGCCACCGACAGTCCGGCCAGGACCCGGTCGCCCGGACCCAGCGGAGCGTCCTGCAGGAACAGCAGCGCCTCGGCGTCGACGAAGGCCGCGGCATTGCGATGGGTCACCGCGACGCCCTTCGGGGTGCCGGTGGACCCGGAGGTGAAGATGATCCAGGCGTCGTCGTCCGTGGTGGCCGGGCACTCCTCGAGCGGTACGACACTGTCTGCTGCGGCTGCGGGGGCGGCCGGCAGGAGCGTGCCGTCGCGCATCGGCTGCAGGCCGTCGGCCGTGAAGACGGCGTCGACGGCGGCTTCGGTGAAGACCAGCGCGGCGCGCTCTTCGGGATCGTCGGCATCGACCGGGACGTAGGCGGCGCCCGCGTACAGCGTCGCCAGGATTGCGATGTACAGCTCCCGGCCGCCCGACGGCATCCGGATGCCGACCCGGCTGCCGCGGCCGATCCCGGCGGCGGCGAGCCGACCCGCCTCGCGGCGCACCTGCGCGAGCAGTTCGTCGTAGCTGAGGATCTGGTCGCCGTCGTCGATGGCGGCAGCGTCGGGATGCGCGGCGGCGGTCGTCGCGAGGATGTCGACGAGGGTGCGCGGCGCGGCCGCCTGATCGGCGCGCAGAAACACCTGGGGGATCGGCACAGCGTCGATTTTGCACCACGATGCCGGTTTTCGCGCGGCCATGCATCGGGGAGGTCGAAAGCCGCACCGCGGGGGCGTCGTAAGGTGGATCACAATCGCGTCGCGGGGTGCGGCGATCGGGCTCCGGCCACCGGCACAAGAGAGGCGCGCGGATGAGCGAGCGCATGACCACCGAGCAGCTTTTCGGCATCGATCGGCTGCTCGACGACGAGGAGCGCGCCGTTGCGAAGACCGTCGCCGACTTCGGTGCGAAACGCCTGCGCCCGCACATAGCGCAGTGGTTTGAAGACGGTGCGCTGCCGGTCCGCGAACTGGCCCGCGAGCTCGGTGGACTGGGCCTGTTCGGCATGCACCTGGAGGGTTACGGCTGCGCCGGGATGTCGGCCACCGCGTACGGGCTGGCCTGTCTGGAGGCCGAGGCCGTCGACAGCGGTCTGCGCAGCTTCGTCTCGGTGCAGGGCTCGCTGTCGATGTTCGCGCTGTGGCGCTGGGGGAGCGAGGAGCAGAAGCAGGAGTGGCTGCCGCGCATGGCCGCCGGCGAGGCACTGGGTTGCTTCGGCCTGACCGAGCCGGACTTCGGCTCCAACCCGGCCGGGATGCGCACCACTGCGCGGCGCGACGGCGACGACTGGATTCTCAACGGCAGCAAGATGTGGATCACCAATGCGCCGGTGGCCGACGTCGCGATCGTCTGGGCCAGAACGGATCTGGAGGCCGGCTCCCGGGGGATCCGCGGCTTCGTGGTGCCCACCGCGACCCCCGGTTTCAGCGCGCCGGAGATCAAGCACAAGATGTCGCTGCGCGCCTCGGTGACCGGTGAGATCGCGCTCGACGACGTCCGGCTGCCCGGCTCGGCGATGCTGCCCGAGGCCGCCGGCCTGCGCGGCCCGCTCAGCTGTCTCAACGAGGCCCGTTTCGGCATCGTCTTCGGCGCCGTGGGTGCCGCCCGCGACTGCCTGGAGACGGCGATCGACTACGCCTCGACCCGCGAGGTCTTCGACAAGCCGCTGTCGGGCTATCAGCTGACCCAGGCCAAGATCGCCGACATGGCCGTCGAACTGGGCAAGGCCTACCTGCTGGCCATCCAGCTCGGCCGGATCAAGGACGGCGCCGGGAGCGAAGCGAGCGGGCCGCATCGACCGGGCGCCGGGAGCGAAGCGAGCGGGCCGCATCGATCCGGCGCCGGGAGCGGTGTGCTGCCCGAGCAGATCAGCCTGGGCAAGCTGAACAACGTGCGCGAGGCCATCGCCATCGCCCGGC
>CAZEOP010000178.1:0-6672 GCA_964513715.1 uncultured Gordonia sp. | reverse complement strand
CCGGCCAGCGGCGAACCGAGCATGCCGCGCGGGCAGTCGCCGCAGGCCTCGATGGTCTCCAGGCCGACCTCGTCCAGGCGGCGCCAGATCTCCGGGACGTTCTCGATCTCGATCCAGTGGTACTGCAGGTTCTGCCGGTCGGTCACGTCGGCGGTGCCGCGGGCGAAGTCGCGGGAGATCCCGGCCAGCGCCCGGACCTGCGGGATGCTCAGCTGCCCGCCGTCGGTGCGGACCCGCATCATGAAGTACGGGGCCTCGATCTGGTCGATGTTGTTCTCGCCCGAGTAGGTGCCGTCGAAACCCTCGGCGCGCTGGGTGTACAGGCCCATCCAGCGGAAACGGCCGCGCAGGTCGGCCTTGTCGATGCCGTCGAAGCCGATGTGCTGGTACAGGTCGATGATCCGGCGCTGCACGTTGAGCGGATTGTCGTCCTTCTTGGACTGCTCGTTCGGGTTGAGCGGCTCGCGATAGCCCAGGGCCCACTGGCCCTCGGCGCGCTTCTTGACGGGGCGGGCGCGCTTGGTGCGTTCGGTGCGGGCGGGGCGCTCGGGGCGAGCCGGGGCGCCGGCCGCATCGAGGCCGGGGGTGTCCGCGGTCTCGGGGGTGGTGAGCGTCATCGGGTTCTCCTCTGCGCAGCACGGGTCGGCTGCAGATGGGGATGGTTCGGCCGGAAGGCTGATCGGCCGGGTGCTGGTGCCGCTGTTTTCCGGCGGCGGTGCCGGGTGCGGCGTCTGGACTGTGAACGTCGGGGGTACTGAACGTCGGGGGTGCCGGTGGGGCTACGGCAGACACGATGCGCTGTCGCAGCGCATCAGGTCGATGTGGCGCCGTTCGCTCAGGCGCACTCCGGTGTCAGTCACGTCGGCCATGCTGCCATGTCCGCGCGGGGCGCGTCCATGCCGCCGTCTCTACCTGGGGCTATTTTCAAGCAGCATGATTTTAACGTCGATCCGGGGGTGTGCGTCATGATGGACGCATGATCCGCACCGCGCCGCCCGAGCCGCTCGGCGACGAGGCGACGGCCCGGTTCACCGCCGTCGATCGGCAGCGGCCGTTCGGGCTTTATCTGCACGTCCCGTTCTGTGCCACTCGGTGCGGCTACTGCGACTTCAACACCTACACGGCCGGGGAGCTCGGCTCGTCGACGTCGCCGGCGGCGTGGGCCGAGGCGGTGCGTCGGGAACTGGCCGCGGCCGCGCGCCTGCTGACGCCGGTCCGGCCGGTGGAGACGATCTTCGTCGGCGGTGGGACCCCCTCGCTGCTCGGCGCCGACGGTCTGGCCGACCTGCTCGGCGCGGTGCGGGCCGAGTTCGACCTGACGCCGGGGGCGGAGGTGACCACCGAGTCGAATCCGGAGTCGACGTCGCCGGAGTTCTTCGCCGGGCTGCGCGAGGCCGGCTTCACGCGTATCTCGCTCGGGATGCAGTCGGCGGCGTCGCACGTCCTGGCGATCCTGGACCGCACCCACACGCCCGGCCGCGCGCTGGCCGCCGCGCGCGAGGCCGCCGCCGCGGGCTTTGAGCACCTGAACCTCGACCTCATCTACGGCACCCCGGGGGAGTCCGACGATGATCTGGCCGCTTCGCTCGACGCGGTGCTCTCGGTGCCCGTCGATCACGTCTCGGCGTACGCGCTCATCGTCGAAGACGGCACCGCCTTCGCCCGCAAGGTGCGGCGCGGCGAGCTGCCGCTGCCCGACGACGACGTCCTGGCCGCCCGCTACGAGCAGATCGACGCCCGGCTGACGGCCGCCGGAATGACCTGGTACGAGGTCTCCAACTGGGCCGCATCCCTTGGGGCGCAACCGAATCCGGACTCGGTGTGCCGGCACAACGAGGCCTACTGGCGCAGCGACGACTGGTGGGGTATCGGGCCCGGGGCGCACTCGCACGTCAACGGCGTGCGCTTCTGGAATCAGAAGCACCCGGCCGCCTACGCCGCCTCGCTGGAGGCGGGCGGGCTGCCGATCGCCGGGAGTGAGCTGCTCGCCGCCGACGACGTGCACACCGAGACGGTGATGCTCCGGCTGCGGATGCGCTCCGGGCTGCCGGTGCCGGAATTGACCCCGGACGAGACCGCGCGCGCCGAGCGGGCGGTGTCCGACGGACTGCTGAGCCGGACCGCCGGCGCCTATGTGCTCACCGATCGCGGCCGGCTGCTGGCGGACGGGGTGATCCGGGACATCCTGGTCGACTGAGCGAGCCGCAGACGCGCCGAACGGGTCAGTCCCCGGCGCGGTGGGCGCCGGACGAACGACGGGCCGAGCGCCGCGGGTTGGCGGGACGCGGCGCCGGACCGGACTCCGGGGAGATCTGATCGAAGGGCCGGGCCGCGGGCCGCGGGCCTCCGGTGGCCGGCACCGGACCGGTGGCCTGCAGATCGGGCGCGGCCGCGGCCGCCTGGGCGCCGGTGAACGAGCCCGGGGCCGGGGTCGACGCGGGCCGCGGATCGAATCGGCCGGCCGCGATCAATTCGTCCAGGTCGAGCAGCCGCGCATGAATGATGGTGCGGTTGCGCAGCGCCGAGCGCACGGCCCGATGCAGGCCGTCCTCCAGGTACAGCGCGCCGCGGTACTGGACCACATGGGCGAAGAGATCGCCGTAGAAGGTGGAGTCCTCCGAGAGCAGCTTGTCCAGCGCGAGCACCGTGGTCACGGTGGTCAGCTGGTCGAGGCGGAACTGCCGCGGCGGAATCTGTGCCCACTCACGCGGCGCCAGCGTCAGCTCGGGGTACGGCCTGCCCTCCTGGACGCCCTTGAAGATCATCGTGACCGGCTCTCTGACGATTCACTAGAATTACCCGGGGGCGCGATCGTGGCCCCGACCACACTGTAGGCAATACGCGCGGGTCGCGAGGGAGGTGGGGCGAGTTGTCGAGCACGGACGACCGGCGATTCGAGATCCTGCGAGCGATCGTGACCGACTTCGTGGCGACGCAGGAACCGATCGCCTCCAAGGCCCTGGTCGACCGGCACAACCTCGGGGTCTCCAGCGCCACCGTGCGCAACGACATGGCTGTCCTGGAGTCTGAGGGCCTGATCGCGCAGCCGCACACCAGCTCCGGCCGGGTGCCGACGGACAAGGGCTACCGGCTGTTCGTCGACCGGATCAACGACGTCAAACCGCTCTCGGCGGCCGAGCGGCGCGCCATCCTGACCTTCCTGGATCACGCCGTCGACCTGGACGACGTGCTGCGCCGCAGCGTGAAGCTGCTCTCCGAACTCACCCAGCAGGTCGCGGTGATCCAGTATCCGGTCCTCTCCAGCGCGCGGGTGCGCCGCCTGGAGGTGGTGGCGGTGACGCCGCAGCGGCTGCTGCTGGTGGTGATCACCGACACCGGACGGGTGGAGCAGCGGATGGTGACGCTGCGCGCGCCGCTGGACGATGCGGGGCAGATCCAGGTGCGCGATCTGTTCGGTGCCGCCCTGGACGGTAAGTACCTGGCCGAGGCGTCGGCGGCCGTGTCGGCGCTGGCCGACGACGCGCCGTCGCAGCTGCAGCGCCCGATCCTGGAGATCGCCTCGGTGCTGATCGAGACGCTGGTGGAGCGCAGCGAGGAACGGCTGGTGCTGGGCGGCACGTCGAACCTGGCGCGCAGCGCGGGCGACTTCGCGCCGGCGACCGGCGGAATGGACACCGTCCTGGAGGCGTTGGAGGAGCAGGTCGTGATTTTGCGACTGCTGTCGCATTCGCGGGAGAATGAGGCGGTCACGGTGCAGATCGGAGAGGAGACGCTGGTGGAGAACCTGCGCAGCACTTCGGTCGTGTCCACCGGGTACGGTGCTTCGGGCACTGTTCTCGGCGGGGTGGGGGTCGTGGGTCCGACCCGGATGGACTATCCGGGCACCATGGCCTCGGTGGCCGCCGTGGCGCGATACGTCGGCGAAGTGCTCGCCGATCGATAGTTGTTGATGAAGGACGCTTTTCACCGTGGCTCGTGATTACTACGGCATTCTGGGCGTATCCCGGAATGCCTCGGAGACCGAACTCAAGCGTGCGTACCGCCGGCTCGCGCGGGAACTGCACCCGGACATCAATCCGAACGAAGAGGAACGCTTCAAAGAGGTGACGACCGCCTACGAGGTGCTGTCGGACCCGGAGAAGCGGCGCATCGTCGACGCCGGCGGCGATCCGCTGGCCGGCCCCGGCGGCATGGGCGGCTTCGGCGGGGGCTTCGGCGGCCTCGGCGACATCTTCAACACCTTCTTCGGAGACGGCGGCGGTTTCGGCGGCGGCGGTCGCGGTCCGCGCGGCCGGGTCCGCCCCGGCGAGCCGGCCCTGGTGGGCCTCTCGCTGAACCTGGAGGAGATCGCCGCGGGCGCAGAGCGGGAGATCTCGGTGGATACCGCGATCCTGTGCGACGGCTGCCACGGCGCCGGCACCCGCGACAATTCCAAGCCGGTCACCTGTGTCACCTGCAAGGGACAGGGCGAGATCCAGACCGTGCAGCGCAGCTTCCTCGGCCAGGTGATGTCGGTGCGCGAGTGCCCGGAGTGCCGCGGTGCCGGCGAGGTGATCCCCGATCCGTGCGTCAAGTGCGGCGGCGACGGTCGCGTCCGCAGCCGGCGCACGCTGACGGTGAAGATCCCCGCGGGTGTGCAGGACGGCATGCGGGTGCGGCTGGCCGGCGAGGGTGAGATCGGTCCCGGTGGCGGCCCGGCCGGCGACCTGTATGTGGAGATCCGCGAGGAGGCCGACGAGGTCTTCGTCCGCGACAAGGACGACCTGCACTGCACGGTCCGGGTGCCGATGGTCGACGCCGCCCTCGGCGCCTCGATCGACGTGCCGACCGTGCTCGACGGCATCGCCGAGATCGACATCGACGCCGGCACTCAGCCGGGCACGGTGGTGACGGTGAAGGGCAAGGGCCTCCCGCACCTGAACACCGGGCTGCGCGGCGACCTGCACGCGCACCTGGAAGTGGTGGTGCCCGCCAAGATCGACGGCATCCAGGCCGATCTGCTCGGCCGGCTGCGCGACCTGAGCGGCGACCGGGTGGAACTGGTCACGGCCTCGTCCAAGGCCGGCGGGACCGGCCTGTTCTCCCGGCTGCGCAACGCCTTCGCGGGCCGATGACACCGCCGGTCTTCTGGGTCGACGAGGTCCCGCGCGCCGGCGAGAGCGTGCTGGTGACCGGTCCGGAGGGCCGCCACGCGGTGACCGTGACCCGGCTGCGCGCCGGCGAACCGGTGATCCTCGGCGACGGCCGCGGCACCCGCGCCGACGGCGTCGTCGTGGAGACCGCGGGCAAGGACCGGCTCACCGTGCGTGCCGGACGCGTGGAGTTCATCGCCCGGCCGGCGCCGCTGGTCACCATCGTGCAGGCGCTGCCGAAGGCCGAGCGCGCGGAGCTGGCCGTCGACCTGATGACCGAGGCCGGGGTGGACGTGATCGTGCCGTGGCAGGCGTCGCGGAGCATCGCGCGCTGGTCCGGTGCGAAGGCCGTCAAGGGGGTCGACAAGTGGCGGCAGACCGCGGCGACCGCGGCCAAGCAGGCGCGGCGCGCGTGGATCCCGGAGGTCGCGGACCTGTCCACCACCATCGACGTGCGAGCGCTGTGCGGTCGGGTGCACGCCGAGGGCGGCGTCGTCGCCCTGCTGCACGAGGCGGGATCGACCCCGTTCCGCAGCCTCGATCTCGCGACGGCGCCGGAGGTGGTCTTCGTGATCGGCCCCGAGGGCGGGCTGAGCGATGAGGAGGTGTCCGACCTGACCGCGCTGGGCGGCCGGAGCGTGGTGCTGGGGCCGGAGGTGCTGCGCACCGCGGCCGCCGGGGCGGTGGCGCTCGGTGCGCTCGGTGCGGTGACCGACCGGTGGAGGAAGTGACCGGGACGTGAAGCGCCGCAAGGTCTTCTACGGTGAGCATCCGTCGCAGTTCGGTCACCTGTATCTGCCCGAGTGCCCGGTCGGCACGCGGGCGCCGCTGGTGGTGATGATTCACGGGGGCTCGTGGTCGACGCGGTACTCGCTCACCATCAACACGGCCGTCGCGCGGGACCTGGCGTTGCGCGGGGCGGTGGTCTTCAACCTCGAATACCGGCGGGTGGAGGAACTCGCGGACGGCGAGGGGGTGCGCGGCGGCTGGCCGGCGGTCGGCCGCGATGTGATCGCGGCGCTGCGCGCGCTGGACGACCGGGTGGCCGAGGAACTGGCGCTGGCGGGCCTCGCGGTGGACCGCACCCGCGTGGCGGTCGTCGGACATTCGGCCGGCGGTCAGCTGGCGACCTGGGCCGTGGCGGCACTGGGGGCGCGTACGCGGCGGCACACGATCACGACGGTCATCCCGCAGTCGGCGGTCCTGGACACGACATTGCCCGGCCTGCGCGACAAGCCGTCGGTGGTCGGGCTCTTCGGCGAACCGTACGAGCAGGCGCCCCGCCGCTACGCCGACGCCTCGCCCACGCTGGCGCCGGTGACCGATGCGCTGGTCGCGGTGATCCACACCGAGCAGGATGAGGCCGTGCCGCTCGCGGTGAGCCGGCACTACGCCGAGACGATGGTCCAACGCGGCCAGCACGTCACGCTCACCGAGGTGCCCGGCGATCACGCCGCCTTCCTGGACCCGCGCAGTGCCGCCCACCGCGCCACGCTGCGCACCCTCGGTCTGTGATCTCGGCCCTCCGCTGGTCGAGCGCAGTCGAGACCATCCCGCCCCGGCGATCTCGTAGACTCGC
>CAZEOP010000177.1:0-6733 GCA_964513715.1 uncultured Gordonia sp. | reverse complement strand
GGCCGGGAGAACCTGCTGACCATCATGGGCCCGTCGGACATGTTCGGCGAGCTGTCGATCTTCGACCCGGGCCCGCGCACCTCGTCGGCGACCACCGTCACCGAGGTCCGCGCGGCGACCATGGACCGCGATGCGCTCAAGAAGTGGATCAAGGACCGCCCGGAGATCGCCGAGCAGCTGCTGCGCGTGCTGGCCCGCCGCCTGCGCCGCACCAACAACAACCTCGCGGACCTCATCTTCACCGACGTCCCCGGACGCGTCGCCAAGCAGCTGCTGCAGCTGGCTCAGCGGTTCGGCACCCAGGAGGGCGGCGCGCTGCGCGTCACCCACGACCTCACGCAGGAGGAGATCGCCCAGCTGGTCGGCGCCTCGCGCGAGACCGTGAACAAGGCGCTGGCCGATTTCGCCCAGCGCGGCTGGCTGCGCCTGGAGGGCAAGAGCGTGCTGATCGCCGACTCCGAGCGACTGGCCCGCCGCGCCCGGTGACCGACTGACCGACACCGCGTCGACTGGAGTACCCCGCCCCGATTCAGAGGGTGCGGAGGTACTCCAGTTGCGTTTTGACGCTCATCTTGGCCGCCGGCCACAGCTTCTCGTCGACGTCGGCGTAGACCTTGCGCACCACCTTCATCGGCTTGGCCTGCGCCGCACTCACGCCGAGGTCGTCGAGCGCCTGGCGGATCTGGTCGAGCCGCTCCTCGCGGTGCGCCTTGTAGAACCGGGCGATCGGCGCCAGTTCGGGGTGATCGGGACCGTGCCCGGGCAGCAACTGCGCATCGCCGGCGTCGACGATCAGCCGGTTGAGCGAGGCAAAGTAGTCGCCGAGGCTGCCGTCGGAGGGGTCGAGCACCGTCGTCCCGCGACCCAGGATGGTGTCGCCGGTGAGGATCGCGCGCCGGTCCTCCCACTCCACCAGGAAACTCATCGAGTCGGCCGTGTGCCCGGGCGTGTGCAGCGCGGTGATCCGCAGGCCGGCCGCCTCGATCACGTCGCGGTCGCGCAGCCGGGGTGCGCCGTGGCTGTAGGCATCGTCGTAGGCGCGATGCACCGAGCCGGTGTGCTTGCGCATCCGCCCGATGGCGCCGGTGTGGTCGAAGTGCCGGTGCGTGATGAGGGTGAGCTCCACCTGCCCGGCCGCATCGGCCACGGCCCGGACGTGTTTCTTGGACCGGGGCGGGCCGGGATCGACCACGACGGCGCTCGGGCTGCCGGGCGCCCGCAGGATCCAGGTGTTGGTGCCGTCGAGCTCCATCAGGCCCGGGTTGTCGCGCAGCAGCACCGAGGCGAACTCGGTGACCGGGCGCAGCCGCCCGTATGCGGGATGGGTGAGCGGCTCGGTCACGACGGTCAGTCCGCCCGTACCTGAACCACGATCTCGACCTCCACCGGTGCGCCGAGCGGCAGCTCCGCGACGCCGACGGCCGAGCGGGCGTGCACCCCGGCCTCGCCGAAGATCTGGCCGAGCAGGTCGGAGGCGCCGTTGAGGACGCCGGGCTGACCGGTGAAGCCGGGCGCGGAGGCCACGAAGCCGACCACCTTGACCACCCGAACCACCGAGTCGATGCCGAGCGCGGCGTGCACGGCGGCCAGCGCATTCAGTGCGCACTGGCGAGCGGCGGCGTTGGCCTGCTCTGGGCTGACGATGCCCTCGGCGCCGTCGGAGACCTTGCCCCGCAGGGTCAGCTCGCCGTCGACCACGGGCAACTGCCCGGAGGTGTGGACGAATTCGCCGACGCGCAGTGCCGGCGTGTAGCTGCCGACCGGCGCCACCACCTCCGGCAGCACGATGCCCAGTTCAGCGAGCCGCTCGCTCCAGGCGCCCATGTCAGTTGGTGGGGCGCTTGAGGTAGGCGACGTGCTGCTCGCCGGTGGGACCCTGCAGCACACTGACCAGCTCCCAGCCGTCGGAACCCCAGGTGTCCAGGATGTCCTTGGTGGCGTGCGTCAGCAGCGGGATGGTCGCGTACTCCCAGGTGGTCCGTTCACTCATGACTTCCACAGTATCGGGTGAACCGCCGTGGAGACAGCGAGGTTCCTCCCGCCGCCGACGGCGCTGTCGATACAGTTGAGCGCGTGACGACCGACGCTTCACCCGCGCTCTCCGGCGCCTGGCCCGCCGAGGCCAAAGCCGCCCGCCTCCACTTCGTGTCCGGCAAGGGCGGCACCGGCAAGACCACGGTGGCCGCGGCCCTCGCGATCGCCATGGCCAACAGCGGCAAGAAGGTGCTGCTGGTAGAGGTGGAGGGCCGCCAGGGCATTGCGCAGCTCTTCGACGTCCCGCCGCTGCCGCCGACCGATACGGCGCTGGCCTCGGCCCAGGGCGACGGCGGCGTGTGGGCGCTGTCGATCGACATCGAGTACGCCCTGCTGGAATACCTCGACATGTTCTACAACCTCGGCTTCGCCGGGAAGGCCATCAAGAAGGTCGGCGCGATCGACTTCGTCACCACCGTCGCCCCCGGCCTGCGCGACGTGGTGATCACCGGCAAGATCAAGGAACGCGTCATCGCCACCGACAAGCGGGGCGAGCTGCTGTACGACGTGGTGGTGGTGGACTCCCCGCCGACCGGGCGCATCGGCAACTTCCTGGACGTGACCTCGGCGATGCGCGACCTGGCCAAGAGCGGCCCGATCCGCAATCAGAGCGAGGGCGTGGTGAAGCTGCTGCACTCGACGCAGACCTACGTCCACCTGTGCACCCTGCTCGAGGCGATGCCGATCCAGGAGACCATCGAGGCCGTCGACGAGCTGACCGGCAAGGACCTCAACATCGGCGCGGTCTTTGTGAATCGGGTGAGCCCGCAGTATCTGCCCGACGATGAGCTCGACACCATCGCCGAGGGCCGGATCGACGCCGATGCGGTGCGGACGCAGCTGGCCGCGGCCGGGCTGGAGGTGTCCGACGACGATCTGGCCGGCATGCTCGACGAGACCGTCGACTACGCGGTGCGGTTGCAGGCCCAGCAGGTGGCGCAGGCCGAGCTCGACGAGATCCCCGCGCCGAAGATCGATCTGCCGCTGATCGACGAACATGTGGAGCTGGGCGCCCTGTATCAACTCGCCACCGTGCTGAAGGAGGCCGGCGTCTGATGTCGGAGTTGAAGATGGGTGCGGTCCTGCTGGACCCGGCCACCCGCGTGGTGATCTGCTGCGGCTCCGGGGGCGTCGGCAAGACGACCACCGCCGCGGCGATGGCTCTCTACGCCGCCGAACGCGGTCGCACCGTCGCCGTTCTGACCATCGACCCGGCCAAACGTCTGGCGCAGTCGCTCGGCGTGAACGAGTTGACCAACGAGCCGCAGCCGGTGCCGACCAGTTCCATCGACGGCGACGGCACGCTCGACGCCATGATGCTCGACATGCGGCGCACCTTCGACGACATGGTGATCGAGCATTCGACGCCCGACCGCGCCGAGGCCATCCTGAACAACTCCTTCTATCAGACCGTGGCGTCGTCGTTCTCCGGCACGCAGGAGTACATGGCGATGGAGAAGCTCGGCCGGCTGCTGGAGGAGAAGCGCTGGGATCTGATCGTCGTCGACACTCCGCCGTCCCGGAACGCCCTGGACTTCCTGGATGCGCCGCAGCGGCTGGGCTCGTTCCTGTCCGGCCGGCTGATGAAGATGCTGATCGGCGGCGGCCGCGGCGTCGGCCGCGTGGTGACCGGCGCGATGAGCATGGCGATGCGCGGCATCTCGACCATCATCGGCGGCGAGATCCTGCGCGACGTGGCCACCTTCGTGCAGTCACTGGATTCGATGTTCGGCGGCTTCCAGGAGCGGGCCGGGCGCACCTACGAGCTGCTGAAGCAGCCGGGCACCAACTTCGTCGTGGTGGCCACCCCGGAGGCCGACGCGCTGCGCGAGGCGAGCTTCTTCGTCAATCGGCTGGCGCAGGACTCCATGCCGCTGGCCGGGCTGATCGTCAACCGCACCCATCCGAATCTCACCTCGGTCTCGGCCCCGCTGGCGCAGGCCGCGGCCGAACGGGTGGACGACGAGCTGGCTCGCGGCGTGCTGCGGGTGCACATCGACCGGGCGCGCGCGGCGTCCCGCGAGGAGCACATGCTGGGCCGGTTCACCTCGGCCAATCCGAGCGTGCCGTGGATCAGCGTGCCCGCGCTGCCCTTCGAGGTGGCCGACTCCGCGGCCCTGCGTGCGGTGTCCGAGCAGATCACCAGCGCCGGCTGACTCCTCAGCTGCTGCGGGCGGCCGAGACCGACTCGAAGTAGGCGGAGGACTCGGGGCGGTAGAGCAGCAGCAGGATGGCCGCCACCAGGATCACCCCGACGATCGAGCCGGGGTTGACCGCACCGAGCAGGGTGTAGATCGAACTGACGAGGGCCAGCAGGCCGAGCACCGTGGCGGTGATGCGCGCCCAGCGCAGGCCGCGCGCATTGGTGCGGGCCAGCAGCAGCCACAGGGCCGTCAGCACCAGCGTGCCGAGCACGATGCCCACGCGCCAGGCCGAGACCGAACCGTCGATCAGGGATTGCACCTCGGCCTCGTCGCGGCCGGCCTTGCGCGCCTGCTCGGCGAAGGCGTCGTGCACGCCGCCGTCCTCGCGCAACCGGCTCACCACCACGAACAGGATCACACCGGCGATCACCTGCAGTGCGGCGCCGAGATACATCAGGCGCACGGCGTTGCGCAGCGACGGCGGCGGGGCGACGTCGGGCATTTCAGTCATGGGGACGACGTTAGCCGTCCGAGGTCGCGGCCGGCACGGCCGCGCGGGAGTCGCGGAGCGACGGGCCGGGCTACTGGCCCACCGGGGCCAGCCGCTGGCGGCGGCGCTGCGCCTCGAAGAACGAGGCCCACGAGGTGACCTCGGGATGCTGGCGGAGCAGTGCGCGACGCTGACGCTCGGTCATGCCGCCCCACACGCCGAACTCCACGCGGTTGTCGAGGGCATCGGCGCCGCACTCGAGCTGCACCGGGCAGTGCCGGCAGATGGTGGCCGCTTTGCGCTGTGCCGCGCCTCGGACGAACAGGTCGTCGGGGTTGCCCCCGCGACAGCGCGCCTGCGCGACCCAGGCGAGCCGTGCTTCAGAATCTCCACTGGACATGGGGGCCACAGTCATTGCGGAACTCCGCCTTTCACAAACCCATCGACACTCCCCGCCGGTCGGGGCGTGCATTAAGACCTTGCGCGCGATCTGGTTCACACTCTTACGGAAAGTGTTACGAGGATCACTTTCGTCAATCTATTGAGGTCGGCGCGGCGAATGCAAGTCACGGTTCGGAAAAGCACGCGACCGTCCGACACGCATTCCGGCGGCCCGGCCCGGTCGATCCGCCGCCCATCGCGCCGCGCCACGTATCCTGGCCGGGTGCGGAACCTCTCTAAACTGCCCGGTCTGGCGCTGGCCCTGCTGCTGTCGGGTGTCCTCGTCGCCGGGTTGATGTTCCCGTTCGTCAGCGGTGCGGCCATGCTCTCCAACCGGGCGGCCGCCACGATGGCCAACACCTCCTCGGAACTGCTCAACGCCACCGTGCCCGAGGTGACGACGGTGACCGATGTCAACGGCGCCCCGATCGCCCGGCTCTTCGACCAGTACCGGCTGACCGTCGGCTACAACGACATCTCCCAGGACATGATCCGCGCGATCATCTCGATCGAGGACCGTCGCTTCCTGGAGCACGACGGCGTCGACTGGCGCGGAACCCTGCGCGCCGCGGCCAAGAACTCCTCGTCCGGCGAGGTCCAGCAGGGCGCCTCCACCCTCGATCAGCAGTACATCAAGAACTATCAACTGCTGGTGCTGGCCCGCACCGAGGCCGAGCGCGAGGCGGCCGTCGAATCGACCGCGGCGCGCAAGCTCCGCGAGGCGCGGATGGCGATGACCCTGGAGCGCAGCCTGGTGGAACAGGCGATGCGCGAGAAGGGCCTGAGCGAGGCGGCCGCCAAGCAGGACGCCAAGAAGCAGATCGTCACCAGGTATCTGAACATGGTGCCGTTCGGCAACAACGCCTACGGCATCGAGGCCGCGGCGCAGACCTACTTCGGCAAGTCCGCCAAGGAGCTCAACGTGCAGGAGTCGGCGATGCTCGCCGGCATGGTGCAGTCGAGCTCGGCGCTGAACCCGTATTCGGACCCGGAGGCCGCCAAGGAGCGCCGGAACACGGTGCTCGACACGATGATCGAGAACTTCCCGAACCGGGCGGCCGAGCTGGCGGCGGCGAAGAAGACGCCGCTGGGCGTGCTCCCCGAGCCGCGCACCCCGGTGCAGGGCTGTATCTCGGCCGGCAACAACGGTTTCTTCTGCGACTACGTGCTGCAGTACCTGGCCGAGAACGGGATCCCCCGATCGGCCACCGCGCGCGGCGGTTACACCATCCGCACCACGCTGAACCCGGAGATCCAGGGCAATGCGCTGCGGGCGGCGCAGGCGCAGGCCTCCCCGGACGTGGACGGCATCGCCAACGTGATGAGCATCGTGCGGCCGGGCAGCCAGTCGCACGACGTGCTCGCCATGGTGTCCAGCCGCGACTACGGCCTGGACCAGAACAAGAACCAGACCGTGCAGCCGCAGCCCTTCTCGCTGGTGGGCGACGGCGCGGGCTCGGTCTTCAAGCTGTTCACCACCGCCGCGGCGATGGAGCGGGGCATGGGCACCAGCACGGTGCTCAGCGTGCCGTCGAGCATCGCCGTGTACGGCATGGGCAACAGCAACGGCGCCTTCGGCTGCCCGGCCAACGCCTACTGCGTCAAGAACGCGGGCCCGTACCCG
>CAZEOP010000176.1:0-6813 GCA_964513715.1 uncultured Gordonia sp. | reverse complement strand
CGCATGGAGGACGAGCTGCACAAGCGGATCATCGGCCAGGAGGACGCCGTCAAGGCGGTCTCGCGGGCGATCCGTCGTACGCGTGCCGGTCTGAAGGACCCCAAGCGTCCGTCGGGCTCGTTCATCTTCGCCGGCCCGTCCGGTGTCGGTAAGACCGAGCTGTCCAAGGCGCTGGCGAACTTCCTGTTCGGCGAGGACGACGCGCTCATCCAGATCGACATGGGCGAGTTCCACGACCGCTTCACCGCGTCGCGGCTGTTCGGTGCCCCTCCCGGGTACGTCGGCTACGACGAGGGCGGCCAGCTCACCGAGAAGGTGCGGCGCAAGCCGTTCTCGGTGGTGCTGTTCGACGAGATCGAGAAGGCCCACTCGGACATCTACAACACCCTGTTGCAGGTGCTCGAAGACGGTCGCCTGACCGACGGTCAGGGTCGCACGGTGGACTTCAAGAACACGGTGCTGATCTTCACCTCGAACCTCGGAACCCGCGACATCTCCAAGGCCGTGGGCATGGGCTTCAGCAAGGACGACGGCAGCGGCTCGAACTACGAGCGGATGAAGCAGAAGGTCAACGACGAGCTGAAGAAGCACTTCCGCCCGGAGTTCCTGAACCGCATCGACGACGTGATCGTCTTCCACCAGCTGAACCAGGAGGAGATCATCCAGATGGTCGATCTGATGATCGGCCGCGTCGAGCAGCAGCTCAAGGCCAAGGACATGGACCTCGAGCTCACCGAGAGGGCCAAGAACCTGCTCGCGAAGCGGGGCTTCGATCCGGTGCTGGGTGCGCGTCCGCTGCGTCGCACCATCCAGCGCGAGATCGAGGACCAGCTCAGCGAGAAGATCCTGTTCAACGAGATCGGCCCGGGTCAGATCATCGTGATCGATGTGGAGGGCTGGGACGGCGAGGACGACGGCGAAGACGCCAAGTTCACGTTCACCGGCTCCGAGCGTCCGCGCGAGGTCCCGGATGCCCCGGGCGAGCTGACCGAGGTCGCCGAGGGCGAGGCCAGCTGATCGCCGGCTGACCCCGACGGTTCCACCACGGCGCCGCCGCTCGCAGTCTCCCGACTGCGGCCGGCGGCGCCGTCGTCGTGTCGGTTCGTGCTTTCGGTTTCCGTTGCTGCTGATTGCTCCGCAATGGGGTGGAACGGAACATAGGTGCATGAGGTCACCTGGGTGACGTGCCGGGTGGACTTCCGCCTACTGCACGGTGAGTCGGCTCAACGCCGAGCCGACGTTGATCACGGGCCGGTCCACCCTGTTACACTTGTGGCTGTTGTTACTAGTGTGACGGGAGTTTCTATGCGCTCCGCAGTGCGTACTGCGACGGCGATGCTGGCGGCGACGGCCTTGGCCGTGCCCGGCGTCGCCGCGGCCGAACCCGCCTCGCCGACCTCGCCGCAGCCCGGTGAGCCGGCGGTCACCGCGCCCGCCGACCCGGCGGCGCCCGCCGCACCCGCCAGCCCGGCTGCACCCGCCGACCCGGCTGCGCCGGCCGCACCTGCCGGCCCTGCCACGCCCGCCGAGCCGGTTGCGCCCGCCTCCCCGCCCGCGTCTGCGGCTCCGGCGTCGCCGGCGGCCGACCCCGCGCCCGTGACGGTGCCGTCGCGCATCGTCTCGGTGGAGCAGGTGGCTCCGCAGGAGCAGCGCGTCGTCGTCTACTCGTCGGCGATGAACCGCAATATTCCCCTGACCGTGCTGCGCCCCAAGGATGCCGCGAAGCCCGCGCCGGTCCTGTACCTGCTGAACGGCGCCGGCGGTGGCGAAGACAATGCGACGTGGCAGGTCAAGACCGACTACGCGCAGTTCTTCGCCGACAAGCACGTCAACGTGGTGACCCCGATCGGCGGAGCGTTCAGCTACTACACCGACTGGGAGCGCGACGACCCGGTGCTCGGCCGCAACCAGTGGCAGACCTTCCTGACCCGGGAGGTGCCGCCGCTGCTCGACAAGCAGTTGCACACCACCGGCAAGAACGCCGTCGCCGGCATCTCCATGGCCGGAACCTCGGTGCTCAATCTGGCCATCGCCGCACCGAAGCTGTACGAGGCGGCCGCCTCCTACAGCGGCTGCGGGCGCACCAGCGATCCGCTGGGCCAGGCGTTCATCCAGACCGTTGTGGGCGATCGCGGTCGGGGCGACATCACCAACATGTGGGGACCGCTCGACGGGCCCGGCTGGCGGGCCAACGACCCCTACCTGAACGCCGGCAAGCTGCGCGGCACCAAGGTCTATCTGACCACCGGTACCGGCCTTCCCGGCGAGTACGACACCCTCGGTGCGCGCCTGGTGCAGGGCGACACCCAGGTGCTGGCCGACCAGATCCTGACCGGTGGGGCCATCGAGGCCACCGTGTACCAGTGCACCGAGCAGATGCGCGGCGCCCTCGACCGCGCGAAGGTCGACAGCACCGTCATCGTGCGGCCGACCGGCACCCACTCGTGGGAGTACTGGCAGAAGGACCTGCACACCACCTGGCCGTCGATCGCGCGTGACCTAAGCTGACGGGTGGTCCCGTCCGCCGCCCCCCAGGAGCCGATCCATGTCTGATCCCCGCCAGCGACCCGTCGTCGACATCGCCACGATGCGACGTTTCGCCGGGGTGGTGACCACCCTGTCGGGTGCGTTCATGATCATCTTCAGCTATGTGCCCTGGCTGCGTTACTCGCCGGCCGGCCCGGCCGAGGCGAACCGCGATCCGATCGCCCTCAGTGGATTCGGCGGCACCCTGCCGGACGGCACCGGCTACGGCGGCATGGATCCGGCCACCTGGACGGTGATCATCGGCGCCGTGCTGCTGGTATGCGGTCTGGGCATCGTCGCCGACTTCGGTGGCGCGGTCACCGCGACCCTGGCCGTCGGCGCGTCGAGCGTCGGATTGGTGCTCGTCGGCTTCTTCCTGTCGAACCCGCAGGCGGCCTTCGATCTGAGCGCCGATCGGCTGGCTCCGGGCGCCTTCCTGTCCGCCGAATGGGGGCTGTGGCTCACCTTCGTCTCGGTGGTGTTCGCGACGACCGGAGCGCTCAGCGCGCTCTCGTGCGTGGTGCAAGCGGCGCGCGCCGCCGGTGACGGAACCGCCGCTCACGGCGACGGAGCCACCTCGGCGTGACCGGCGACCGTGTGGAGATCGCCACACGGAGCCCGGGCAGACGGCCCGGCAAGGTGCGATTCCGATCCGTTTTTGTGACACTAGAGTCCATGCGCGCATTCCCCCCGGGCCGCCTGGCGGCCGCCATGATCGCTGCCGTGACGGCGATCCTGGTGGTGATCGGCGGCGTCCTCCTGCTCGATTCGCAGCCGGCGCCGGCCGAGGCGGGCTCGGTGGTGAACAAGGCGCAGCAGGAGAAGCAGCCGCCCACCGGAAAATATGTGGCGCTGGGCAGCTCATTCGCCGCCGGCCCCGGCGACGGTCCGCTGATCGGCCGGTGCGGCCAGAGCCTGGACAACTACCCGCGTCAGGTGGCCAAGACGCTGAACATGAAGCTGGTCGATGCGACCTGCTCCGGCGCCGTGGTGCGCGACATCCTGGTGCCGACCGCCAAGCACCCCAACCGCATCGCACAGATCGACGCGGTGACCGCGGACACCGACCTGGTGACCATCACGGTCGGCGGTAACGACGTGGCCTACATCGGCCGGATCGCGAACACCGCCTGCGCCAATATCGCCAACGGCCTGTTCATCCCGGCGCTGGGACACTACTGCGATTCGATCGCCTGGCCGTCGGCCTACCCGATGTTCGACAGGTACGCCTCGGTCGAGCGGTCGCTGATCGAGGTGGTGACTGCGGTCAAGGAGCGTGCGCCTAAGGCCCGCGTGCTGCTGGTGGAGTACCTGCCCGTGGTCTCGGTGAACGAGCCCCCGTGCGAGAAGCTGCCGCTGGAGCCGTGGCAGGTGGCCGAGACCCAGTCCGTCGGCGACCAGCTGGCGCAGGCCACCGCGCGCGCCGCCGCCGCGACGGGCGCCACGGTGGTCAACGGTGCCGTCGGCGCCGGCCACACGGTCTGCTCGGCGGTTCCGTGGGTGCGCGGCTACGGCCAGAACATGCCCTTCCACCCGAACAGCGCGGGTAAGACGGCGATGGCGCAGGAGATCGTCCGCGCCGTCCGCTGACGCGCACTTCCCGCGGGGCCGCCGTCCGCTTGCCCTCGCCTCACGCGCACTCGTTCGTCAGCTGCGCTCTTCCCGCGCACTCGTTCGGTGTTCCCGCGCATCGGTTTCGTCGTCGCGCATCCGATCGGCGATGCGGAGACGAAACGAGTGCGCGGAACCGGTGGGAGACGGGCGACGACGCCGCGCTGGTGGCAGGGGTCAGGCGGCGGCGCGGGCGGCCTGGGCCTGCTTGCGGAAGACGGCCAGGGCGCCGATCAGCAGCAGGATTCCGGTGCCGGCGACGAAGGCGCCGATCCCCGCGCCGGTGAACTGCTGCACCGCCACGCCGACGATGATCGACGCGATCGCGATGACCGTCTGCTTGGCCGGGTTCTGCTTGCGCCAGTCCAGCCGGTTGCGGCCGGTGGTGATCAGGCTGATCGGACTGAGCCGCAGCACCTCCACCACGAACACGGTGAGCACGCAGACCACCAGGTACATCAGCAGGATCCGCCAGACCAGGTCGGCCGACCAGGCCTGGAAGTTCTTCGACACCGCGAAGATGGCCACCACATGCGCCAGGTAGATGGCGAACGAGCGGTCGGCGGCCTTGGCCATCAGCTGGTCGGCGATGGAGCCGGGGGAGCGGCGGTTCTGCCAGACGGTGCCGCCGATGTAGAGCAGCACGATGATGCCGACGAAGGCCAGGATGTTGTGCACCATGAAGACGTTGGTGGCGCGGAACATCTCCTCGCCGCCCTTCACCTGCTTGTCGTAGTAGACGAGCGTGGCGGCGATCGCGATCAGCGAGCCCACGGCCAGCGGCCACTTCCAGCGCTTCATGAACGCGCTGAAGGCCTCGAAGTGATAGGCCGCCAGACAGCCCGCGAAGATGAAGAACTGGTAGGGCAGCAACGTGATGCCCAGGTAGCGCCACAGCAGGCCGGGGGCGCCGGAGGAGAAGAACTCCAGGGGCGGGCGGACCATGTGGTACAGCATCCACAGGTGGAAGGCGCCGGAGAGGGCGAGCAGGTATCGGTGGTAGCCCCAGGTGCGGCGCATCACCCACAGCAGGGCCGGGAAGATGATGTACACCTGCATGCTCACCGACAGGAAGTACAGGTGATAGGCCGCGTGCCCGGTGATCAGGTCGTAGGCGATCGACTTGAGCGCCACCAGGGTGTTGGAGATGCCGTCGAAGGCGTTCCAGACGTTGTCCCAGCCGCCGCGGCGCCACCGGTTGAACACCCAGTAGAACAGCGACCAGGTGAGGAACGGCAGGCCGATCAGCTTGAACCGGCGCCGCCAGAAGCTTCGGGCGTCCAGCTCGCGGTTGCGGTACTGGAAGGTCAGTACGAAGCCGGTGAGCGCGAAGAAGCAGTAGCGCGTGTAGCGCAGCAACAGACCGACACCCTGGGCGACGATCGCGGCGTTGCCGGCCAGTGCCAGGATCACATGGTCGAGGACCACACCCGCGAAGGTGACCAGCCGAACGAAGTCGATCTGGTAGAGGTGATTGTCCTTCTTCTTCGGCTTATCGGTGCTCGTCACGGTGGCGGTGACGGTCTCGCCTGTGAGGGTGGACTCGGTGACGGTCTCGACCTGCGCGGCGGTGCCGGCGGCGGGCGACTCGGGCGTCGGTACCGCGGCCCCGGCAGCATCGGGACGCGAATCGGCGGACGGGTTCATGGGATTTCACGATACCGGTGCGACGCGCCGTTGCCGCATCGGCGGTAGGCGCGTCGCGACCGGCGCGATCAGCGTTCCAGCAGCAGCCGCACGGTCATGGCCATCCGGTTGGTCACGTCCGTGGCGGACGCGCGCCGGGTGAGCCATTGCACCAGGTTCGACATCCACACGTCGGAGATGACGCGCGCGATGGCGAGGTCCTCTTCGGTCGGCTCGGAGTTCGGGCGCATCGCCCCGGCCAGCAGCCGGTCGATGGTGGTGGCGACGCGGTCCACCTCGCCGGCGGCGGAGGCGTCGGCGAACATGAAGGCGCGCGTCATGGCCTCGGTGAGCAGCGGATCGCGCTGCATGGCGAAGGTGATCATGTCGAGCACATGCCGCAGGCGCTCCACGGCGGTGTCGCCGGGCAGCTGGGCGCGGTCGACGCGCCCCTCGACGCGCTCGAGTTCACGGGCCAGTGCGGTGACCAGCAGGTGCACCTTGGACGGGAAGTAGCGGTACAGCGTGCCGACGGCCACCTCGGCCTTGTCGGCCACGGTGCGCATCTGGACGGCGTCGTAGCCGCCCTTGGAGGCCAGGGCCAGGGTTGCGTCCAGGATGCGGCGGCGCCGTTCGCGTTGCGCGGCCGAGCCCACTTCGGCACCGGTGGTCGGAGCCACCGCGGGCGGCGCGGTGGCGGTGTCGGCCTTCGGAGATCCGGAAGCAGCCATGCAGGTCGCCCTCTCTCGGGTCGGGGTGAGCCGGACCCTCCGGCTGGCATCGTCCCCGTTTAATGGTGTACACCCTAAGCTAATTAGAACAGGTTCTAATTGCCGGTAACAGCACAACACGACGGGAAACATCGTGACAATCGCCACCTCGATCGAGCAACAGGCGGCGGCCGACGCCGTGACCCGGTGGGCGCAGGCGCGCGAGGTGCGCGAGCTGGTGCGCACCGCGACCGATGACGGCGGCAGCACCTGGCGGCCGCTGTGGTCGCAGCTGGCCGACCTCGGGGTCTTCGCGGCCGGGGTCGCCGAGGAGTTCGGC
>CAZEOP010000175.1:0-6932 GCA_964513715.1 uncultured Gordonia sp. | reverse complement strand
TCGACGACTCCATCGTCCGCGGCAACACCCAGCGCGCGCTGATCCGGATGCTCCGCGAGGCCGGCGCCGCCGAGGTGCACGTCCGGATCGCCTCGGCACCGGTGCGCTGGCCCTGCTTTTACGGCATCGACTTCGCGTCCCCGGCCGAGTTGATCGCCAACGGCATGGAGTCCGAGGCCGGCATGGTCGAGGGCGTCCGACAGGCCATCGGCGCCGACTCGCTGGGCTATCTCGACGTGGACGAGATGGTCGCCGCCAGCGGTCAGCCCGCCGAGGCGCTGTGCGCCGCGTGCTTCGACGGCACCTACCCGATCGAGCTCCCCGAGGAGACCTCGATGGGCAAGGCCGTCCTGGAGACCATGCTGAAGAATTCGACGGCCGGCGAGATCATCGATCCGCTCACCACCACCAACGACAACGTCAGCGCCGTCATGCGGCCGTGAGACGGCCGGGCCGCCTCGGGTAGCCTAGTCAGCGCAGTTGTCCGCGGGCGCGCGCCGTGATTCGGCGCGAACCCCACGAACCAGGAGTCCATCCCGCATGAACGACGGTCCCGCCCACCCTGCCGACAGCGGAGCCGGAGCGTCGTACGCGGCCGCCGGAGTGGACATCGACGCCGGTGAACGCGCGGTCGAGCTGTTCGCCCCGCACGCCAAGCGCGCCACCCGCCCCGAGGTGATGGGCGGCCTCGGCGGCTTCGCCGGACTCTTCGCGCTCAAGGGCGACTACCGTGAGCCGGTGCTCGCCGCCTCCAGCGACGGCGTCGGCACCAAGCTGGCCGTCGCCCAGGCGCTCGGCATCCACCACACGGTGGGCCGCGACCTGGTCGCGATGGTGGTGGACGATCTGGTGGTCTGCGGCGCCGAGCCGCTGTTCCTGCAGGACTACATCGCCATCGGCAAGGTGGTCCCGGAGATGGTCGCCGACATCGTCCGCGGCATCGCCGACGGCTGCTACGACGCCGGCTGCGCCCTGCTGGGTGGCGAGACCGCCGAGCATCCGGGCCTGATGGAGGACGGCCACTACGACATCTCCGCCACCGGCGTGGGCGTGGTGGAGGCCGACGACATCCTCGGACCCGACCGGGTGCGCCCCGGCGACGTGGTGATCGCCATGGGCAGCTCCGGCCTGCACTCCAACGGCTACTCGCTGGCCCGCAAGGTGCTGCTGGAGTGGGGCCGGATGGACCTGGAGGGCCACGTCGAGGAGTTCGGCCGGACCCTCGGCGAGGAGATGCTGGAGCCGACCCGCATCTACGCCAAGGACTGCCTGGCCCTCGCCGCCGAGACCGAGGTCCGGACCTTTGCGCACGTCACCGGCGGCGGACTGGCCGACAACCTCGGCCGCGTGCTGCCGACCGGCCTGGTGGCCGCACTCGAGCGCGGCTCGTGGATGCCGGCGCCGGTGTTCACGATGATCGCCCAGCGCGGCCGGGTGGAGCGCGCCGAGATGGAGCGCACCTTCAACATGGGTGTCGGCATGGTCGCCGTCGTCGCCCCCGAGGACACCGACCGGGCGCAGGCCATTCTGACCGCACGGCACGTCGACAACTGGGTGCTGGGCTCGGTGAACCGCGGCGACGAGGCCGGCGCCCCCGGCAGCGCGGTGCTCAGCGGCGAATACGCCCGCTTCTGAGCGGACGCACAACGCCGGTCGCGTCGGAAGATAAACAGACACCAAGAAACCCGGTGCTCACCTGTGGGATGAGCACCGGGTTTCTTGCGTAGATGAATGAAGCTGGCGCGAGAACGCCGGATACGGCGCCGGTCAGTCAGGCGCGGCGCCACTCCTCGTCGGCCCAACTGTCCTGATCGGACCAGTCGTCGACCGGGTTGTGGGAATGACCGCTGTCGCCGGCAAGCTCGCGCTGCAGGCTGTCGAGGTCTGTGTTCGGAGTGGCGTACTTGAGCTGACGAGCGACCTTCGTCTGCTTTGCTTTTGCCCGGCCACGGCCCATAGGGGACCCCCTCGCACAATGACGGGGCGGCCATCTGGTGGCGGCCCCGTTCTCTCGTTAATTGTTATCCTGCCGGACAGTCTACCCCGCTTCCACCGAAGATGCTGCCGCCGGGTCGTGTCCGCGCGGCGGGCTCAGTCGCGGCCGCGCAACCGGGCCTGTGCGGCCCGTCCGGCTGGGACCGCATCGTCGGACGTGTAGTAGTCCGGTTCGATCCGGGCGGCCACGCCGGCCTCGCCCGCGGCGAGTGGTGCATCGACCGGCACATTGCGCTTGACCAGCGCCAATGCGATCGGTCCGAGTTCGAAATGATCGACGACGGTGCCCACCCGCCCGACGGTGCGACCGTCGGCGGTCACCGCCTCGCCGGTGGCGGGCCGGGCGTCGTCGCTGCCGTCGAGGTGCAGGAGCACCAGTCGGCGCGGCGGGCGGCCCAGGTTGTGCACGCGGGCCACCGTCTCCTGGCCCCGGTAGCAGCCCTTGTCCAGGGCGACGGCGCCGAGTTCGGCGGGGGTGCCGATCCAGTCGGCCTCGTGCGCGATGGCGCGCTCGTCGGTGTCGGCGCCCAGCCGCGGGCGCATCGCGGCCACCCGCAGCGCCTCGGCGGCCCACACGCCGGCCGGCGCGGCGCCGGCGGCCACGATCTCCCGCCACCAGGTCAGCACCTCGGTGTCGGGGACCACCAGGTCGACGACGGGCAGCGCGCGGCCCTCGCCGGTCGGCGGCATGACGCGCCAGAAGCCCAGCGGCTCGTCCTCGTGGTGCAGTTCGGGCAGGTCGCCGGCGCGGTAGACGTCGGCGTCGGCGGGGATCTCAAGCAGGTCGGCGATCGGGCCGGTGCGCACGGCCGGGCCGATCAGCGTCAGGACGTGCATGTCGGGCCGCGGGGTCACGGTGACGTCGGCCCGGAAGACCATCCGCTGCAGATATTCGGTCAGCGGCTGCGCGCGCTGGTGCTCGGTGTCGAGCCAGGTCACCAGGTCGACGTCGGTCAGCACGAAGTGATCTTCGATGCGGCCGTTGCCGTCCAGCGAGAGGCTCTCGGCCGCGCGCCGATCGGTCAGCCCGGCCACGTCCTGCGTGATGATCGAGTGCAGCCAGCTCAGCCGGTCGCCGCCGGCCAGTTCCAGCACCGCCCGATCACCGCGGTCGACGATGATCGCGCCGCGCGCGGCGGCGCGCTGCTCACCGAGCGGATCGCCGTAATGCCAGGCGACGCCGGGAGAGGGGTCGCCCTCGGGAGTGGGCACCGCCGCTCCGGCGTGCTCGAGCAGGATCGGGGACTGTGCGGACTGGCCCATGGCGTCGAGTCTACGAGGTGGCGCCGATGCGAGGCGGCTACCGTGGGCGCATGCGGCTGACGGTGGTTTCCGGTGACGGGCGGGTCCTCGATCCGGAGCAGCCGCTGCTGCACGCCGACGACCTTGCGGCACTGCGCGGCGACGGCGTCTTCGAGACCCTGCTGATCCGCGACGGGCACGCCTGCCTGGTGCAGCCGCACCTGGAGCGGCTGGTGGCCGGGGCCGCGGAATCGGATCTGCCCGCGCCCGATGTTCCCGCGCTCCGCCGGGCGATAGACGTGGCGGTCGCGGAGTGGGGGGCCGACCGCGAGGGCATGCTGCGCATCGTGCACTCCCGCGGCCGGGAGAGCCGGCCGGGCGAGCCGACCTGCTTTCTCACCGTGGGCGACGTTCCCGAGCGCGTGGCCGCGACTCGCCGCGACGGGCTCGCGGCCATCACCCTCGAGTGGTCGCCGCCCCGGCTGGCTCGCGTCAAGTCGCTCGCCTACGCCGGGCACGCCGCCGCAGCGCGCACGGCCGCGGCCCGCGGCGCCGGCGAGGCGATCCTGATCTCCGGCGGGTCGGTGCTGGAAGGCTCGCGTTCCTCGGTGGTCGTCGCCCGCGACGGCGAGTTGCTCACCCCGCCGCGCAGTCTGCCGATCCTGCCGGGTGTCACCGCGGCGGCTCTCGGCGCGCGCGAGGCGTCGCTGACCGTCGACGAGCTACATAGCGTGGACGGCGTCTGGCTGGTGTCCGCGGTGACGCTGGCCGCGCGGGTGCACACGCTGGACGGCAACCCCCTGCCGCCGCCGTCGATCGATGTTCTGGCGCTGGTCGACTCTCTGCTCTCGTCTGAAGACGGGTAGCGACTGCCGCTGGGTAGCGGGACCGGACTGCGGGGCGCTGAAAGCTGCCTTTCGGGGATCGTCGTGTCCAGAAGTGCCGAAGCATTTCCCGAGGTCGCACCGCCGGAAAATTACGGACCGTAATTTTGTTCCGCTCGTTTACCTGCACTTTTCGAGATTCTGGTGGCCGCGGGTTGAGATCGTGCTCGTACCGTTGCTGCGAACTCCACTCCCGGGGCTCGAGACGACAGAACTGCAACGAAACCGAGTGATGATGAGACACCGTAGTGACTTGGGGTCGCTGATCGTCGTGCTGGCGATAGCCGGGTCGGCTTTCGCGTGGTTGTTCTTCCGTACGCCGGAGGTGCACCGTCCATCCGCCGACATACCTCCCGCTACGACTACGGTGCAGGCGCGTGATGTGACGTTCACCGAGATGATCGGCATGACGGTAGGGGACCTCTACGCCAAGACGGGCTACAACACCGATCGGAAGTCCAGGGTGACGATTGTCGTCGTTCCGATGGACAGTGCGGCAAGGAACGTGGGAGTCGAGGACCAGGTGATCGCCGCCGCCTGCGGCACCGACTTCACCGTGGCGGGCGGCACCGTGTGGCTCGCGGTGTACCACCGCGCCGATATTCCGCCGGACGTCGAAGAGCAGATGGGCCGGAAGTCGCTCGTCCCGAGGGAGGCGCTCATCAGCCGCGTTCCGCAGTGCCCGGACATCGCGCAAGGCTTGGCTTACTGAGCCTGTGAGAGGGCTCCGCCGACATACTGGGCGGGGTATCGGAGGCGGAACGTCGCCGATGGATGTGTCTTCGGCCACGAAACCGCAGATGCGCTGGGCCCTTAGTCCCGATCCGGTGGCCAGTGCCGGTTTCGGGTCGTACGCTCTGCACAGGTACTACCTGGGGTAGTACGCGGCGCGCCGGCAGCCCCGGCTGCACCGAGAGTCCTTTGCTCAAGAGGGAGTTCCGCGTGGACGTAGTCGACCTTTCGCGGTGGCAATTCGGCATCACGACCGTGTACCACTTCGTGCTGGTGCCGCTGACCATCGGTCTGGCGCCGATGATCGCCGTGATGCAGACGGTGTGGTGGAAGACCGGGAACGAGGCCTGGCTGCGCGCCACCAAGTTCTTCGGCAAGCTCTTCCTCATCAACTTCGCGCTCGGCGTGGCCACCGGCATCGTGCAGGAGTTCCAGTTCGGCATGAACTGGAGCCAGTACAGCCGGTTCGTCGCCGACGTCTTCGGCGCACCGCTCGCGATGGAGGGCCTCGTCGCCTTCTTCCTCGAATCCACCTTCCTGGGCCTGTGGTTCTTCGGCTGGAAACGGCTCAACAAGACGCTGCATCTGGCGTCGATCTGGCTGGTCGCGATCGGCGTCACCGCCTCGGCGTACTTCATCATCGCCGCGAACTCGTTCATGCAGCATCCGGTGGGTGTGGAGTGGAACGAGCAACTCGCTCGCCCGCAGATGAACAACTTCCTCGCGGTCATCACCAACAACACGACGCTGGTGGCCTTCCCGCACGTCATCCTCGGTGCCTGGCTCACCGCCGCCACCGTCGTCGCCGTGGTCTGCCTCTGGTGGATGGCCCGCAACACGCTGCGTGCCAAGCAGCTGCGCGCCGGTGACGCGCCCGTCACCACCGCGCCCAGCCAGCTCGGCGCCTCGGCCGACGACCTGATGAACGAGAACCGCACGCTGTGGCGCCCGGTGGCTCTGTTCGGGCTGTGGCTGACCATCGCATCGGGCCTGGGGCTGTTCATCACCGGCGACATGCAGGCGCAGCTGATGTTCCAGCAGCAGCCGATGAAGATGGCCGCCGCCGAATCGCTGTGCGAGTCGGAGACCGGCGCGGGCTTCTCGGTGCTCAGCATCGGCCGGCAGAACAACTGCGACCACATCGATCACGTCATCACCGTGCCCAACATGCTGTCGTTCCTGGCCGATCACCGCTTCGACAGCGAGGTGAAGGGCGTCAACGACCTGCAGCGCGAGTACGAGCTCGCCTTCCGGGACGTCCCCGGGATGGCCGGTCAGAACTTCGCGCCCAACCTGTTCGTCACCTACTGGAGCTTCCGCGCCATGATCACCTGGGCGCTCGGCTCGGTGATCGTCGCGCTGTGCGGCCTGTGGATGCTGCGGAAGAAGCGGCCCGGCGGCGGGATCGAGATGTCGCGCAGGTTCGGCATCCTCTGCCTCTGGATGCTGCCGACGCCGTTCCTGGCCAACGCCTCGGGCTGGATCTTCACCGAGATGGGCCGTCAGCCGTGGGTCGTCGCCCCGAACTGGTCCGGTTCGCCGCTGAGCGGCGCCGGCTCGGGTGACCCGAACATCATCTCGGCCGATCCGAACGCCGCCGATCCGCTGAAGGTGCACATGCTGGTGCAGGACGGCGTCTCGTTCAACGGCTCCGGCATGGTGTGGACCTCGTTGATCATCTTCACGCTGCTCTACGCGGCACTGGGCGTGGCCTGGTTCATGCTGGAACGCCGGTACGTCCTGGAGGGCCCGGAGGCCCCCGCCGATCCCGACGCCGCGCCCGACGAGGAGGAGAGCGACGACGACCAGCTCTCCTTCGCCTACTGAGAAGGGGAGAGAAGACATGAATCCCACCACCCTGCAGATCGTCTGGTTCGTCCTGATCGCGGTCCTGTTCACCGGCTACTTCGTGCTGGAGGGCTTCGACTTCGGTGTCGGCATGCTGATGCCCTTCCTCGGCAAGCACCGCGGTACGGAGACGCCCGAGGACGGCGACAAGCGCCGCCGGCTGATCATCAACACCATCGGCCCGGTCTGGGACGGCAACGAGGTGTGGCTGCTCACCGCGGGCGGTGCGCT
>CAZEOP010000174.1:0-6969 GCA_964513715.1 uncultured Gordonia sp. | reverse complement strand
GCCGCGGCAGCCAGTGCATCAACACCGGCGGCGAGAAGGTCTACGCCGAAGAGGTGGAGGCCGCGCTGCACGGACACCCGGCCGTCGCCGACGCCCTCGTCGTGCCGACCCCGGACCCCAAGTACGGTCAGCGGGTCTCGGCCGTCGTGCAGGTGGCCGAGGGCGAGCCCGAGCCGTCGCTGGAGGAGCTGCAGGAGTTCTGCCGGCAGAGCCTGGCGCGCTACAAGGTGCCGCGCACCATCGTCTTCGTCGACGAGGTGCGGCGCACCCCGGCCGGCAAGGCCGATTACCGCTGGGCCAAGGCGGCCGCGGAGGCGGAGACCGCCGACGCCTGACCGGGTGGCGGTCGGTTCCGCCGCACCCGCGGATTTCCGCACAGCAGTAGATGTTCGACGACGCAGCACGCGCTGCGTCGTCGAATGTCGTCAGGGGATCGGGAGCCGGTCCGCCTCACGGTGCTTGGTCGCCGAGGAGTTCGTCGACGGCGGCGCCCAGCGTCGGGGCGAAGTGCCCGGGGCCGAAGCGCGGCCGGCCCTCCACGGTCAGCCGGTAGCGCTCCAGCTGTTCGCGCACCGGATCCTTCAGTTCCGCGAAGACCAGACCGATCCGGTGCCGGGCGAGGTAGTCGTCCAGTTCCACCAGCTCGTCGATCGCGGTGGAGTCGATGTCGGTGATTGGCTCGCAGGCCAGGATCACCGTGGTGACGGTGCGCCCGGCGGCCCGCGCGGCGTGCACCTCGCCGCGCACCCAGTCGTCGAAGATCGCGCCGTTGGTGAAGAAGAGCGGCGCGTCGAAGCGCAGCAGCAGGGCGCCGGGGATCGGCCGCGCGGCGGGATACCTGGTCACGTCGTGGTAGCCGCGCAGCCCGGGGACGAGGCCTAGCTGCGCGCGGTACGGCCGCGAGGCGCTGTAGACGAAGGCGACGAAGGCCAGCCCGATGGCCACCAGGATTCCCTGCAGCACGCCGAGGACGGCGACGCCGAGGAAGGCGACCACGGTCAGCAGGCCCTCCACCCGGTCGATCCGGAACAGCTCGACCATCGAACGCACGTCCACCAGTGACAGCGCCGCGGTGATGACCACGGCGGCCAGCGCGGACGACGGCAGGTAGGCGGTGACGCCCGGGATCAGCAGCAGCGCCGCCAGCACCACGACGGCGCCGATCACCGCCATCAGCTGGCTGCGCGCCCCGGACTGCTCGGCCACCGCGGTCCGCGAGCTCGACGCCGAGATCGGGAAGCCGCCGAAGAAGCCGGCCGCTACGTTCGAGACGCCCACCGCGCCCATCTCCCGGCTGCCGTCCACGGAGTCGCCGGCGCGCGCGGCGAAGGTGCGCGAGAGCACGCCGGTGTCGGCGAAAGCGATCAGTGCGATGCCGGCGGCCGGCAGAGCCAGCTCCAGCCAGTCGGTCGGGTCGGTCGACGGCATCGCCGGCCGCGGCAGTCCGTCGGGCATGGCGCCGACCACCGGCACCTCGTGCTGCCAGCCGGCCAGCCAGATCAGCAGCGTGGAGCCGACGACCGCCACCAGTACACCCGGGATGGCCCGGCGCCAGAGCTTCAGCGCGGTGATTCCGGCCAGGCAGACCAGCCCGATGGCCGCGGCCCGGGGTTGCACCTGACCGTCGAGGATGCCGCGGATGTCGCCGACCACCACCTCCAGGAGGGATTCGCCGGAGCCGCGGAAGCCGAGCAGCTTCGGCAGCTGGCCCAGGACCACGATCAACGCGATGCCGTTCAGATAGCCGATGCGGATCGGTTTGGCCAGCAGACTGGTGACGAAGCCCAGCCGCAGCAGTCCGCCGAGCAGCAGGATCGCACCCACCTCGACGGCCAGCACCCCGGCCAGCTCCACCCGCCGCTGCGCGTCGGTCACCGCGAGCGGGATGATCGCCGCGGCGATGATCGGTGCCAGGGAGGAGTCCGGTCCGAGCACCAGGATCCGGCTGGGCCCGATCAGCGCGTAGACCAGGATCGGCACGATGGTGGCGTACAGGCCGGTGACCGGAGGCAGACCGGCCACCTCCGCATAACCCAGGCCGGCGGGGATCAGCAGCGCCGCGACCGCGATACCGGCGACGAGGTCGCCGCGCCACCACTCGCGCCGGTAGCCGCGCAGCACGTTCAGCCCGGGTAGCCAGCGTTCCATGTCAGTGCCCTGCTCCTTTGGATGCCCTGCCCCTCTCGATGCTCCGCCCCTCTCGATCCGCGACGGGTCAGGTCCAGCCGTGCCGGACCACCCAGTCGACCAGTGGCGTCACGGCGCGCCAGTCGGCCCGCACCCGGTCGACGAGGCCGGGCTGATCGATGACCTCGTCGAAGCCGTAGCCGCGCAGGACGGTCAGTGCTCGGTGCCGGAGCAACTCGATGCGCGGGTGGTCCTTCGGCCAACCGCGCGGGGCGGTCTTGAGCCGGTCGCCGTCGATCGTCCAGCCCGCCGCGCGCAGCTCCGCGAGGATGTCCGCCAGCTCGCCGCCGTGGCGATCGTGGTCGATGGCGGCGCGGATGGCGGCGAGCCGTTCGCCGCTGGCCTCGTAGAAGCCGCCGCCCACCCGGAAGCCGGGTGCGGCGAGTTCGGCGTAGTAGCCGGTGGCCGGGCCGCGGGCCACGAAGGCGCCCTGGTGGGTCTTGTACGGCGTCTTGTCCCTGGCGAAGCGGACATCGCGGTAGGGGCGGAAGATCTTGGCGGCGCCGAACTCCTCGGCGAGGGCGTCGGTGAGCGCGACCATCGGGGCGCGCACCGCCTCGGCGTACTGCTGCTTGTGCGCCTCCCAGAAGACCTTCGAGTTGTCGACCTCGAGATCGTCGTAGAAGTCGAAGGCGGCCGCGGGGAAGCCGGTGAAGCTCATACCGGTCAGCGTAGGCCCACCGCTCAGACGGCCGGAGCGTCGTCGGAGACGTGCTCGCCGGGCTGGTCGCCGGACCGGTCGCCGGAGGTGAGGTCCTCGGCGAGCAGGTCCGCGGTGAGCACCTCGCGGGGTGCGAACCAGCCGAGGAAGAGGCCGCCGGCGATCAGGATGGAGCCCAGCACCAGGCAGGCCTGCTGCATCGGCGGCACGAAGGCGTCGACGGCGCCGGCCTGGATGGCCTCGGCCAGCTGCGCGGCCTGCGGGGGCAGCTTGCCGGCCACCTCGACGGCTCCGGCGAGCGACCGGGAGATGCCGTCGGCGGCCTGGTCGGCGAGGGCCGGGTCGCCCAGTGCGCCGAGCTGTGTGCGGGCGGCCTCGGCGGTCGGGCCGATCCGGTTCGCGTAGCCGGCGGCCATCAGACTGCCGGCCAGGGCGATACCGATCGCGGCGCCGAGCTCGCGTGCGGTGTCGTTCACCGCCGAGCCGACGCCCTGGTTCTCCAGGGGGGTGTTGGCCATGATCGCCGTGGTCGACGGTGCCGTCGCCAGACCGATGCCCACGGCGCAGACGCTCAGCATCACCGCCAGCTTCCAGTACACGTCCATCTCGAACAGGCCCATCGCCAGCACGCCCGCGCCGGCGATCACGATGCCCACACCCAGCACGATGCGCAGCGAATGGAAGCGCACGGCCACCCAGTTGCCGAGCATCGCGAAGACGCCGACGCCGACCACCATCGGCACCAGGGCGAACGCGGACCGCAGCGGCGAGTAGCCGAAGACCAACTGCAGCAGGAGCAGGATCAGGTAGAAGACGCCGAAGCTGGCGAAGAACTGCAGCATCACCGACAGCGAACCAGAGGCGAAGGCGCGGTTGCGGAACAGCCGGACGTCGAGCAGCGGCGAGGTGCGGCGCACCTCGATGGCGATGAAGGCGCCCACCAGGATCAGGCCGCCGAACAGCGCGATGAGAATCAGCGGATCGGTCCACCCGCGTGACGGCGCCTCGAGCAGGCCGAAGACGATGCCGGTGACGGCCAGCACGGAGGTGAGCGAGCCGATCACGTCGAACGGCCCGGGATCGGCGTCCTTGGAGGAACCGATGGTCAGGGCCAGCAGGAGCACGGCCAGCGACGAGACCGCGAAGGTGATGAACACCGAGTGCCAGGAGAAGTAGCGCAGCAGCACGCCGGTGACGAAGAAGCCGAGGATGGCCCCGACACCGGCCACGGCGGCCCAGATGCTGACGCCGATGGCGCGCTGCTCACGCGGCACGCCCGCGGTGATGAGCGACAGCGTGGTGGGCATGATCAGGGCGGCGCCGGCACCGGCGACGAGCCGGGTGACGATCAACTCGGTGGGGGAGTCCACCCACACCGCGGCCAGCGAGGCCACGCCGAAGATCACCACGCCCACCATCAGCACGCCCCGCCGGCCGAGTCGGTCGCCGATGGCGCCGGCCGGCAGCAGCAGTGCCGCCAGAACCAGGGTGTAGCCGTCGATGATCCAGGTCATCTGCGCGCTGCTCGCGTGCAGATCGAGCGCGATGTCCGGTAGCGCGGTGTTCAGTGCGGCCATCGCCGCCACCACCAGACTCACCGCGAAACAGGCGACGAGGATCAGCCACGCCGTCCGAAAACTCCATGCCCCGACACGCATAGTTCTCCTCACCTGAAACTTACGTCACATATGTCACAGTAGTGATGCGGTCCAGCGTTACTCATCACCGAAAGTGAACCGTCATGGCTTCTCATCACGTCGCCCGGTCCCGGGTCTCCGTCACCGATCTGGCGCCGGTCCGAGTGCACGTCGGGCGGGTGCTGGCACTGCTGGCGGCGCTCGCCGGCGTTCTGACACTCATTCTGGTCATCCTCGCCGGCGTCGCCTGATCGGCTCTCAGGCGCCCGCGTGGCGCTCGATGACGTCGCCGACCGGCCCCAGCGCCGCGGCGACGTAGCCCTTGGCCTTGCCGCGCAGGGTGCCGTACGCCTTGGTCAGCGCCGCCGGCGCCGACTCGGCCTGGCGGTCGGTCACCGCGAGCAGCGCTTCGGCCGCGGCGTCGGAGTTCGCGGTGAGATGAGCACCGAACGAGGTCCCGGCCGGCCGCGAATCCCACAGCGGCGAGAGCGCGGTCAGGAAGTCGGGCAGCATCGCCGAGGTCGCGGCCTCCACGATGCCCGGCTTGAACTTGCGGGCTGCCGCGTAGGCGCCCTTCACCGCCGTTCCGGACAGCCCGGACTGGGCCTTGACCTGATCGTCGATCACCTGGGCCAGATCGGCGGTGACGGCATCGCGCTGTGCGAGCAGCGAATCGAGCGAGGACATTGCGGCCCCTTCCGGGCGTCGGCGATCGTCTCGGCGTGGGGCCGGGACGATCGCGGGAACTCTACGACGACCGCGTGAGGACCACGTTGCCCAGCGCGGGCGCGTCGTCGCGATCGGCGACGACCGCGGTCACCAGCAGTCGGTTGCCATCTTCCCAGGCGCGGATCTTCAGCGTCTCACCGGGGAAGACCACGCCCGCGAAACTGGTGCCGAAACCCGCGACGGCGGCGGTGTCGCCGCCGAGGACCTCGTCGACCAGGGTCCGGCAGACGGTGCCGTAGGTGCACAGGCCGTGCAGGATCGGGCGCGGGAAACCGGCCGCCTGCGCGAACGCCGGATCGCTGTGCAGCGGATTGCGGTCGCCGCACAGGCGGTACAGCAGCGCCTGGTTCGGCAGGGTCGGCGCGGTCAGCTCGTGGTCGGGCGCCCGGTCCGGGTACTCCACCCGGCTCGACGAGCCGCGCTCGCCCCCGAAGCCGCCCTCGCCCTTGGCGAAGATGGAACTGCGTGCGGTCCACAGCGGGGTGCCGGCCTCGTCCACGGTCTCCGACTCCTGGATGATCACCGCGGCCGAGCCCTTGTCCTGCACCTCGGCGATGCGGGTGCGCGTGGTGGCGGTGCCCGCCGCCGGCAGCGGCCGATGCACCTGCACCTCCTGGCTGCCGTGCACCACCTTGGCCAGGTCGATGTCGACGCCGGGGAAGCTCACCTTCGGCGCCTCGGTGGCCAGGAAGGTGGCGGCGACGGTCGCGAAGGTGGGCAGCACCTTCGGTGCGGTGTCGCTGATGTACTCCAGGCCGGTCGGGTCCATCGGATCGTGGGCCCCGCCGACGGCGAGGTTGTACAGGGCCACCTCGCGCGGGGTCCACGAGAAGGTGGTGGCGCCCAGGTCGGCGCCGACGGCGATGCTCGGATCGATCGGCACGGCTCAGACCCCCGCGTTCTCGGCGGTGCGGGCCTTGGCGACGGTGTCCAGGGCGGCCAGGTAGCCGAAGACCACGGCGGGTCCGATGGTGGCGCCCGGGCCGGCGTAGGTGTGGCCCATCACCGGGGCGCTGGTGTTGCCGGCCGCGTACAGGCCGTCGATCACCGAGCCGTCGGCGCGCAGCGCGCGACCGGTGGCGTCGGTGTCGATGCCACCCTTGGTGCCCAGATCGCCCGGCACCATCTTGACCGCGTAGAACGGCGCCTTGTCGACGGGCCCGAGGTTCGGGTTCGGCTTGTTGGTGGGATCGCCGTAGTAGTTGTCGTAGCCGCTGACGCCGCGCTGGAAGTCGGAGTCGACGCCGCTGCGGGCGAAGCCGTTGAAGCGCTCGGTGGTGGCCACCAGCGCGTCCACCGGGACGCCCATCTGCTCGGCCAGACCTTCGATGGTGTCGGACTTGACCACCGCGCCGGACTCCAGCCACTTCTTGGAGAACGGCTGGCGCGCGGGCAGACCGGCGAACAGGTAGCGGTTGCGGCAGCGCTGATCCATCACCAGCCACGCCGGGATGTTGGCGCCCTCGCCCTCGCCCTGGCCGAACTCGCCGCCGTACATCGCGTGGCCGGCCTCGACGTAGGGGAGCGACTCGTTCATGAAGCGCACGCCGCGCTCGTTCACCATGAAGGTGCCCGGCACGTTGCGCTCGGACAGTGCGAACCAGGGACCGCGGGGCAGCGGGATGGTGGGACCCCACCAGGCGTCGTCCATCAGCGAGACGTCGGCGCCCACCTCCTGGGCCGCGCGGATGCCGTCGCCGGTGTTCGACGGCGCGCCGGTGGTCCACTCGGTGCCGATCGGGGCGCGCTGGTACT
>CAZEOP010000173.1:0-7035 GCA_964513715.1 uncultured Gordonia sp. | reverse complement strand
CCTTGAACTCCTCGAAGATCACCGTGTCACCGGTGGATCCGGTCTCGACCAGCGCCGAGGCGATGATCGTCAGCGAGCCACCGTTCTCGATGTTGCGCGCCGCGCCGAAGAAACGCTTGGGCGGGTACAGCGCCGTCGAGTCGACACCGCCGGACAGGATGCGCCCGGAGGCCGGGGAGGCGTTGTTGTAGGCGCGGCCCAGCCGGGTGATCGAGTCGAGCAGCACCACGACGTCCTTGCCCTGTTCCACCAGGCGTTTGGCCCGCTCGATGGCGAGCTCGGAGACGGTGGTGTGATCCGACGGCGGGCGGTCGAAGGTGGAGGCGATGACCTCGCCCTTCACGCTGCGCTGCATGTCGGTGACCTCTTCGGGCCGCTCGTCCACCAGCACCACCATCAGGTGGCATTCGGGATTGTTGGTGGCGATCGCGTTGGCGATGTCCTGCAGAATCGTCGTCTTACCCGCCTTCGGCGGCGAGACGATCAGCGCGCGCTGGCCCTTGCCGATCGGCATGATGAGGTCGATCACGCGCGTCGACAGCCGCTCCGGGGTGGTCTCCAGACGCAGTCGCTGGTTGGGGTACAGCGGGGTGAGCTTGGAGAACTCGGGGCGCTTGCGGGAGAGTTCGGGGTCGCCGCCGTTCACGGTGTCCAGGCGAACCATCGGATTGAACTTCTGCCGCGAGTTGCCGCCCTGGCCGCCGCCTTCGGCGCCCTCGCGGGGCACCTTGACCGCGCCGGTGATGGCGTCGCCGCGGCGCAGGCCGTAGCGGCGCACCATGTTCATCGAGACGTAGACGTCGTTCGGTCCGGGCAGGTAGCCGGAGGTCCGGACGAAGGCGTAATTGTCCAGCACGTCCAGGATGCCGGCGACCGGGGCGACGACGTCGCCCTCGTTCAGCTGCGGCTCGCCGCCGCCGATGTCGCCGCGGTCGCGGTTGCGGCGGTTGCGCTCGCGCACCCGACGGCCCCGGCGACGTCCGCCGCCCTCGCCGTCGTCGGACTGGCCGCCACCCTGGTTCTGGCCGCCCTGGTTCTGGCCTCCCTGGTTCTGGCCGCGCTGCTTGTCGCCGCCCTGGCCCTTCTCGCCCTGGTTCTTGTCGCGGTTCTCGCCGCCCTGGTTCTTGGCGCCGGACTGCTGCTTGTCGCGCCGGTCCCCGTCGCGCTTGTCCCCGTCGCGCTTATCGGCGCCGTCGCGCTGGCCCCGCTGGGCGCGATCGCCGCGCTCGGCCTCGGTGGTCTTCTCAGCCCGGTCGGCCGCCTGGGCCTGCTGTTCACGCGGGGCGGCCGCGGCCGGCTCCTGCGCGGCGTGCGCCTGCACCGACGCCTCCTGGGCCTTCTCGTCTCGGGCCGGCTTCTGCTGGCCCGTCTTGTCTTGCTTCTCTTGCGCCGGCTTCTCTTGCGCAGCGGGGCGCTCGGTGCGCGGGGCGCCGCCGGACTGGCGGGTGCGGATCGCGTCGATCAGATCGCCCTTGCGCATCCCCGAGATGCCCTTGATCCCCAGCTCACCCGCCAGCACCCGCAGCTCAGGCAGCAGCATGCCGGTCAGACCGCGCGCAGCGGGAGGGGTGGTCACGTCCGTATCGGTCACGGAGGTCCTTTCGTTGCCCTCGGCACGAGCCGAGGTGCCCATCGGCCGCACCGTACTCCGGCGGCCGGGCCCGTCGATTCGCTCGGCGGGACGCAGGTATGTAGATGTTCTGCCGCGGCACGAGCGGCCGCGTCGGTGATTACCTGAATGCGAAGGAAGAGCCCCTTCGTGGCAGAACGGTGCCAGTGTAGCACCGCCCCCGGTCAGGCGTGTTCGGTGACACCCTCGCCGATCGGCAGCGGCACCATCGCGAAACCGTGTTCGGCGCCGAGCGCTGCGTCGGCCGCCCCGAGCTCGGTGGTGCCCAGAACCAGCACCGACGGGCCGGCACCGGAGACGGTCGCCGCGTGCCCGCGCTCGCGCAGGGCGGACACCAACTCCGCGGTCTCGGGCATCGCCGGCGCCCGGTAGTCCTGATGCAGCCGATCCTGCGTGGCCGCCAGCAGGCAGTCGGGGTCGGAGGTCAGGGCCACCACGCCCAGCGCGGCGCGGCTCAGGTTGAAGACCGCATCGGCGCGCGGCACCGCGTCGGGCAGCAGACCCCGGGTGACCGCGGTGGACGATTCGACCGCCGGCACGAACGACGTCGCCGTGATCGCCGGGTGCAGCGGCACCCGCCGCGCGAAGTAGCCGCCGCGCCCATCCATCCAGGTCACCACCGCCCCGCCGAGCACACTGGCCGCGGCGTTGTCGGGATGTCCCTCGAACTCACCGGACAGCTGGACCAGCTCCGGATCGGTGAGCGCGGCGCGCCGGCCGTCGGCCGCGAGCAGGGCCGATGCGGCGGCCAGACCGCCGACCACGGCCGCCGCCGAGGACCCCAGGCCCCGCGAGTGCGGGATCGAGTTGGTGCAGGCCAGGTGCAGACCGGGGGCCGCGACACCGGCGAACTCCAGACCGCGGATCACCGCCCGGGCCACCAGGTGGGTCTCATCGCGCGGGACCGCCGCGGCGCCCTCGCCGGTCGCGTCGACGCGGACGTCGGCCTCGGTCACGGTCACGGTCACCACGTCGTACATGCCCAGCGCCAGACCCAGGCAGTCGAAACCCGGGCCCAGGTTCGCCGACGAGGCCGGCACCCGCACGGACGCCGTCAGCCCCGGCGAGAGCGTCAGCGCCGCGTCGCGGGCGCCGACGGGTGCGGCGCCGGTGGTGCTCATGGTCATCGACTATCCCACGCCGAGGGCATCGGCGACGGCGACCGGATCGACCGCGATCGCCTCGACCTGCGGCATGTCCTTCAGCGCGGTGTCGGGGTCCTTCAGGCCGTTGCCCGTCACGGTGCAGACCACCAGCGACCCGGGCTTCACCCAGCCCTCGGCGTGCGCCGCGAGCAGACCGGCGACGCTGGCGGCCGAGGCCGGCTCGACGAAGACGCCGACCTTGCCGGCCAGCAGGCGGTAGGCCTCCAGCAGCTTCTCGTCGGTGGCGGCCCGGAACTGGCCGTTCGACTCGTCCTTGGCGGCGACGGCCTGGTTCCAGCTGGCCGGTGCGCCGATCCGGATGGCGGTGGCGATGGTCTCCGGATTCAGCACCGGCTCCCCGATCACCAGCGGCGCGGCACCGGCCGCCTGGACGCCGAGCATCCGCGGCAGCGCGTCGATGATGCCGTCGGCGTGGTACTCCTTGTAGCCCTTCCAGTACGCGGTGATGTTGCCCGCGTTGCCGACCGGGAGCGCGTGCACATCGGGGGCGCGGCCCAGCACGTCGACGATCTCGAAGGATGCGGTCTTCTGGCCCTCGATGCGGGCCGGGTTCACCGAGTTGACCAGCTCGATCTCCGGGTAGTCGGAGGTCACCTTGCGGGCCAGCTCCAGGCAGTCGTCGAAGTTGCCCTGCACCTGGATCACCTTGGCGCCGTGCATCACGGCCTGGGCCAGCTTGCCCATCGCGATCTTGCCCTCGGGGATCAGCACCGCGCTGGTGATGCCGGCCCGGGTGGCGTACGCCGCGGCCGATGCCGAGGTGTTGCCGGTGGACGCGCAGAGCACCGCCCGCTTGCCGTTGTTGACGGCCGTGGTCACCGCCATCGTCATGCCGCGGTCCTTGAAGGATCCGGTGGGGTTGAGCCCCTCCACCTTCAGGTACACCTCGCACCCGGTGAGTTCACCGAGGTACGGCGCCGCGATGAGCGGGGTGCCGCCCTCGAGCAGCGTGACGATCTTCCAGTCGTCGCCCACCGGCATGCGGTCCCGGTAGGCCTCGATCAGGCCGGGCCAGGCGCGGTGTACAGGATTACTCATTGGTTCCCTCCAAGCGGAGCACGCTGGACACCTTGATCACGGAGTCCAGTTCTTCCAGTGCGGCAACGGTTTCCGACTGTGCGCGGTCGGAGGCGCGATGGGTCACGACGATCAGCCGGGCATTCTCGCCGGCCCCCTCCTGACGCATGGCGGCGATGCTGACCCCGCGCTGCGCGAACTCGCCGGCCAGCTGAGCCAGCACCCCGGGCCGGTCGGCGACCTGCATCGAGACGTAGTAGCGGGTCGGCACGTCGTCGATCGAGGCGACCGGCAGCGACGCGTAGGTGGACTCGAGCGGACCCCGCCCGCTGTACACCCGGTTGCGGGCGGCCATCACCAGATCGCCCATCACCGCGGCAGCGGTCGGTGCGCCACCGGCGCCCTGCCCGTAGAACATCAGCCGGCCGGCGTTCTCCGACTCCACGACGACGGCGTTGAACGCGCCGTTCACCGTGGCCAGCGGGTGCTCCAGCGGGATGAGCGCCGGGTACACCCGCGCCGAAATCCGTTCCGTCCCGTCGTCGTTCAGCCGCTCGCAGATCGCCAGCAGTTTGACGGTGCAGTCGAACTGACGGGCCGCCTCCAGATCTTCGGCGGTGATCGCGGTGATGCCCTCGCGGTAGACGTCGTCGGCGGTGACGCGCGAGTGGAAGGCGATCGACGCGAGGATCGCCGCCTTGGCGGCCGCGTCGTAGCCCTCGACGTCCGCGGTCGGATCGGCCTCGGCATAGCCCAGGCGCCCGGCCTCGGCCAGCACCTCGGCGTAGTCGGCGCCGGTCTCGGCCATCTCCGAGAGGATGTAGTTGGTGGTGCCGTTGACGATGCCGGCCACCCGGTTCACCGTGTCGCCGGCCAGCGACTGGGTGAGCGGACGGATCACCGGGATGGCGCCGGCCACCGCGGCCTCGAAGTACAGGTCCACCCGGTTGCGGGCGGCCGCCTCCGACAGCTCTCCGGCGTGCACCGCCATCAGCGCCTTGTTGGCGGTGACCACGGACTTGCCCGATTCCAGCGCGCGCAGGATGAGCTCCCGCGGCGGCTCGATGCCGCCGATCAACTCCACCACCAGGTCCACGTCGTCACGGTCGACGAGAGCCGCGGCGTCCTCGGTCAGCAGCGCCGGGTCGACGCCCTCGCGCGACTTGCTCGCATCGCGCACGGCCACACCGCGCAGTTGGACGGGGGCGCCCACCCGGGAGCGGATGTCGTCGGCGTTCTCGACGAGGATGCGGACCACCTCGGCGCCGACGTTCCCCATTCCCAGGACCGCCACGCCGATCGGCCGGGGCGTGGATTCACTCATTGCCTACCTCCAGGCTCAAGAAGTCGTCGACGCTCTCTCGTCGCAGGATCTGGCGGGATCGCCCGCCGGTGACCGCCACCACCGCGGGCCGCGGCACCAGGTTGTAGCGGCTCGACATCGAATAGCAGTATGCCCCGGTCGCACCGACCGCGAGCAGGTCTCCGGGCGCCAGATCCTCGGGCAGCCAGCAGTCGCGGATCACGATGTCGCCGCTCTCGCAGTGCTTGCCGACCACGCGGCACACCACGGCGCCGGCGGTCGACTCACGCGAGGCGAGCCGGACGTCGTACTCGGCGTCGTACAGCACGGTGCGGATGTTGTCGCTCATGCCGCCGTCGACCGAGACGTAGCGGCGCACCGCCGAGCCGTCGAGCTCGACGTCCTTGATGGTGCCGACCCGGTACAGGGTGACCCCGGCGGGGCCGGCGATGGCGCGGCCCGGCTCCACTGCGATCTTGGGCATCGGCAGGCCGAGCTGCTGTGCCTCGTGGGCGACGATCGCGACGAGCGAATCGGCGAGGGTGGCCACCGGCAGCGGATCGTCGGTCGGCAGGTACGCGATGCCCAGTCCCCCGCCGAGATCGAGCAGTTCGATCTGCTTGGTCTTCTCCACGCCGAACTCGGCGACGATCTCGGCCAGCAGCGAGAGCACCCGGCGGGCGGCCAGCTCGAAGCCGTCGATCTCGAAGATCTGCGAGCCGATGTGGCTGTGCAGGCCGACCAGCCGCAGGTGCTCGGTGGCGAAGACGGCACGCACCGCGGCCATCGCCTTTCCACCGGCCAGGGCGAAGCCGAACTTCTGATCCTCGTGCGCGGTGGAGATGAACTCGTGGGTGTGGGCCTCCACACCCGGCGTGACACGGATGAGCACGTCGGCCACCACGCCGCGAGCCCCGGCCAGCCGGTCCAGCCGCTCGATCTCGATCATCGAGTCGAGCACGATGTCGCCGACGCCGGCGGCCAGCGCCGCGTCGAGCTCCTCTTCGCTCTTGTTGTTGCCGTGCAGGGCGATGCGCTCGGCCGGGAAACCGGCCGACAGCGCCACCGCGAGCTCGCCGCCGGTGCACACGTCCAGCGAGAGGCCCTCGGACTGCACCCACTGGGCCACCTGGCGCGACAGGAAGGCCTTCGACGCGTAGTGGACCCGGCCGTGCGGGCCGAAGGCGCGCTGGATCTCCGCGCAGCGGGCGCGGAAGTCGTCCTCGTCGTACACGAACAGCGGGCTGCCGTACTCCTCGACGAGCGCGGTCGCCGGCACGCCGGCGAAGCCGATCACGCCGTCCGCGTCGCGGGCGGTGTTGCGCGGGAAGACGTTCTCCGGGACCTGGGTCATCGCCTCGGGGGAACTGGGCCGCTCCGCCAGATGCGGGGCGGCGAGCAGTTCGGCGTGGCGGGGGCCGGCGGGGTGTGCCATGACTACATCCTCTCCGGCGCGCTGACGCCGACCAGGTCCAGACCGTTGGCCAGCACCCGGCGGGTGGCCTCGCACAGCGCCAGACGAGCGCCATGCACATCGCCGGCCTCCTCGTCGCCCTGCGGCAGCACCCGGCAGTGCGCGTAGAAACGGTGATACGAGCCCGCGAGGGACTCCAGGTAACGCGGGATCCGGTGCGGCTCGCGGAGTTCGGCGGCGGTGGCGACCACGTCGCCGAAGTCGCCGAGGGTGCGGATCAGTTCGCCCTCGGCCGGATCGGTCAGCAGGTCCAGGTGCTCGGTGCTCGCCGCCAGGCCGAGTTCGGCGGCGTTGCGGGCGAGCGCCGACAGTCGCGCATGCGCGTACTGGACGTAGTAGACCGGGTTGTCCGAGGACTGCTTGCGCAGCAGGTCCAGGTCGATGTCGATGTTGACGTCCACCGACGAGCGGATCAGCGAATACCGCGCGGCGTCGACGCCGACCA
>CAZEOP010000172.1:0-7057 GCA_964513715.1 uncultured Gordonia sp. | reverse complement strand
ACGCTTCCTGGATCACTTCATCCGGGCCGGACACACCGAGGTGCCCAGCGCCTCGCTGATCCTGGACGATCCGAACCTGCTGTTCGTCAACGCCGGCATGGTGCCCTTCAAGCCGTACTTCCTCGGCGACCAGACGCCGCCCTTCGACCGGGCGACGAGCGTGCAGAAGTGCGTGCGCACCCTGGACATCGAAGAGGTCGGCATCACCACCCGGCACAACACCTTCTTCCAGATGGCCGGAAACTTCAGCTTCGGCGACTACTTCAAGCGCGAGGCGATCGCGTTCGCCTGGACCCTGCTGACCAATCCGGTCGACGAGGGCGGCTACGGCATCGACCCGCAGAAGCTGTGGCCCACGGTGTACCTGGACGACGACGAGGCCGAGCGGATCTGGCGCGAAGAGATCGGCGTGCCCGCCGAGCGGATCCAGCGGCGCGGCCTCAAGGACAACTACTGGTCCATGGGCGTGCCCGGCCCGTGCGGCCCGTGCTCGGAGATCTTCTACGACCGCGGCCCCGAGTACGGCGTCGAAGGCGGCCCGGAGGTGGACGAGGACCGCTACATCGAGATCTGGAATCTCGTGTTCATGCAGAACATCCGCGGTGAGGGCGGCGGTAAGGAGGGCTACGAGATCCTCGGCCCGCTGCCGAAGAAGAACATCGACACCGGTCTGGGCATCGAGCGCGTCGCCTGCATCCTGCAGGGCGTCGACAACGTCTACGAGACCGATCTGATGAAGCCGATCATCGATCTGGCCGCGGAGCTGACCGGCCGCGCCTACGGCGCCGGCGACAAGGCCGACGACGTCCGCTTCCGGGTGATCGCCGATCACGCGCGCACCGCCGTCATGCTGATCGGCGACGGCGTCATCCCCGGCAACGACGGCCGCGGCTATGTGCTGCGCCGGCTGCTGCGCCGCGTCGTGCGTTCGATGCGCCTGCTCGGGGACGACACGCCGTCGATGCGGGCCATCACCGAGGCCGTCATCGACCTGATGAGCCCGTCGTACCCGGAGCTGGCCGAGCAGCGCGAGCACATCGTCACGGTCGCGGTGGCCGAGGAGACCGCCTTCGCCAAGACGCTGACCGCCGGTTCCAAGCTCTTCGGCGATGCGGCCGCGGCCACCAAGCAGGCCGGCCGCGCGCGCATCAGCGGCGACGATGCCTTCGCCCTGCACGACACCTACGGCTTCCCCATCGACCTGACCATGGAGATGGCGGCCGAGGCCGGCCTGGAGGTGGACCGCGCGGGCTTCGCCGAGCTGATGGCCCAGCAGCGCAGCCGCGCCAAGGCCGATGCCACCGCCCGCAAGTCCGGGCACGCGGACCTGTCGGTGTACCGGGACTTCCTGGACCGGGGCGCCACCGAGTTCACCGGCTTCGAGGAGCTGGTCTCGCAGGCGCGCGTGCTGGGCATGGTCGCCGGCGGCGAGCGCGTCGTCGCGGCCGGTCCGGGCACCGAACTGGAGGTGATCCTCGACCGCACGCCGCTGTACGCCGAGTCCGGCGGCCAGCTGGCCGACACCGGCTCGATCACCACCTCGGCGGGCGCCCGGCTGACCGTCAAGGACGTGCAGAAGCTGAACAAGCAGGTGTGGCTGCACCGCGTGGTGGTCGACGAGGGCGAGATCGTCGAGGGCGACGAGGTGCTGGCCAGCGTCGACGCCGGCTGGCGGCACGGCGCCACCCAGGGGCACTCGGGCACCCACCTGGTGCACGCCGCGCTGCGCCAGGTGCTCGGTCCCACGGCCACCCAGGCCGGCTCGCTGAACCGGCCCGGCTACCTGCGCTTCGACTTCCACGCCTCGGCGCCGCTCTCGGAGCTCCAGCGTGCCGAGATCGAGCGCATCAGCAACGAGGCCGTCGAGGCCAACTACTCGGTCAACACCTTCGAGACCGACCTGGCCAAGGCCAAGGACATGGGCGCGCTCGCGCTCTTCGGCGAGAACTACGGTGATCGGGTCCGCGTGGTCGAGATCGGCGGACCGTTCTCGATGGAGCTGTGCGGCGGCACGCACGTCGGCAGCTCCGCCCAGATCGGCCCGGTCACGGTGATCGGTGAGGGCTCGGTGGGTTCCGGCGTGCGCCGCGTGGAGGCCTACGTCGGCATGGACTCGTTGCGCTACCTGTCGAAGGAACGCGCCCTGATGGCCGGCCTGTCCTCGTCGCTCAAGGTGCCCTCCGAGCAGGTGCCCGATCGTGTCGAGCAGCTCGTCACCCGGCTGAAGGAGGCCGAGAAGGCCCTGGAGGCGGTGCGCGCCGAACAGGCCCGGGCCGCGGTCGGCGGACTGGTCGACGAGGCGGAGACCGTCGGCGAGACCCTCGTGGTGGCCGGCCGGGTGGGCGACGGGACCGACGCCAACGGACTGCGCGCCCTGGCCACCGAGCTGCGCGGCAAGGTCGCCGCGCGCAATGCGATCGTCGTGCTCTTCGCCGTCGACGGCGCCAAGGTGCCCTTCGTGGTCGCCACCACCGAGGCCGCCCGCGATGCGGGTCTGCGGGCCGGGGACCTGGTGCGGGAGATCGCACCGCTGGTGGCCGGGCGCGGCGGCGGCAAGCCGGATCTGGCGCAGGGCTCGGGCAGCGAGTCGGGCGGCATTGACGCGGCCCTGTCGCGGGTGCGCGAGATCGTCGCGAAGTGATCGCACCGCGCGGCCGGCGGCTGGGCATCGACGTCGGCAGCGTCCGCGTCGGGGTCGCCAGCTGTGATCCCGACGGAATCCTGGCGACGCCGGTCGAGACGGTGCAGCGGACGCCGGGCGACGCCGATGTGCGACGTATCGCCGAGATCGCCGCCGAGTACGAGGTGGTGGAGGTGATCGTCGGCCTGCCGCGTACGCTGCGCAACACCGAGGGGGCCGCGGTGGCCGCGGCCCGGGATTTCGGCGGCCGGGTGGCCGCGGCGATCGACCCGATCCCGGTGCGCTACCACGACGAACGCCTGACCACCGTGACGGCGGCGAGCGCGCTGCGCGCCAGCGGGCGAAAAGGGAAAGCCGCGCGCGCCGTCATAGATCAAGCGGCGGCCGTCGCTATTCTGCAAGCATGGCTGGACACCCGACGCAGCGAAGGACGAGACAGCAGTGACCGACCCGACTGAACCGCGGCCGTCCCGGCACCGTCGCCGGCGCGCGCCCGGCGATCCCACGACGACCGGGAGCATCCCGATCGTCCGGACCGAATCGGGACTGCCCGACCCGACGATCGAGTACCGCCATCCCGAGCGGTTCGCCGGCGACTACATCGAGGTGCGGTACGCCGCGAGCCAGCCGCCCGGCGACCAGGAGTTCACCGACCCGATTCCGCGCCGCGCCGCGAGCGCGCCGCCCACCGAGCCGATCCCCGGCCCGGCGGCGGAGCCGATCGCCGGACCGATCGTCGGACCCACCGGCGCCACGTCCCCGGCGGATCTGACGCGGACCGATGTGAATCTGGTGCCCGAGTTCGGGTACGAGCAGACTCCGCCGGTACCCGCCGAGCAGCCCGTTCCGTCGGGCTGGTCGGCGGCCGGCGCCGGCGGCTTCGACATCCTCGACGACCGGGAGCCCACCGCACCGGCCACGGCACCGGCGGACGCCGCGCCGTTCGCCGACGCGCCGGCCGGACTGCCCGAGCGGCGCCGCGGACGCAAGGCGCTCGTCGCCGTGCTGGCCGGACTGGCGGTGCTCGCCCTCATCGCGGTGGTGGGCATCCGGTACTTCGGCGGCTTCTCGTCGGGCAAGGACTTCGACAGCACCACCGGTTCGGGCGGCGTACTGGTGCAGATCCCCGAGCAGGCCACGCTGCGCCAGTTCGGCACCATCCTCACCGATGCCGGCGTGGTCGGCAGTCAGCAGGCCTTCGTCTCGGCCGCCGGCAAGGGCACGCTCTCGGCCGGTTTCTACCACCTGCCCAAGGGTGTCTCCGCCGACACGGCGGTGGCCATGATGTCCGACGACAGTCACCGGGTCGGCCGGGTGGTCATCCCGGAGGGACTGCAGCTCGATGCCAAGAAGGGCATCGACGGCAAGACCACGCCCGGCATCTTCGAACTGCTGGCCGATGCCACGACCTTCGAGGTGGGCGGCGAGAAGTACGGCGTCACCGTGGCGCAGCTCGAGGAGGCCGCGGCGAAGACCCCCGGCACCGAACTGGGCGTGCCCGCCTGGGCCGCGGCGCCGGTCGCCAAGCTGGCCGGTGACCACCGGCGGATCGAGGGGCTCATCGCCTCCGGTGCGTGGGAGGACATCGATCCGCGGCTGGACGCCAAGGAACTGCTGCGCTCGATGATCACCCGCAGCGCGGCGCGCTTCGCGCAGTGGGGGCTGCTGGGCAACAACAATTCGGGCCTGCTGCCGTACGACACCCTGGTCGTCGCATCCATCGTCGAACGCGAGGTGAGCCACGACGACGACTACGCGAAGGTCGCCCGGGTGATCCTCAACCGGCTGGACAAGGAACAGAAGCTGGAGATGGACTCGACGGTCAACTACACCGCGGCCATCACCAACATCGATGTGCACGGCGAGACCTTCACCGACAAGAACGAGTGGAACACCTATCAGCGCGACGGTCTGCCGGTGACCCCGATCGGTGCGGTGGGCGAGCGCGCCCTGGAAGCGGTGGAGAAGCCCGCGGACGGCGACTGGCTGTATTTCGTGACCGTCGACAAGGAGGGCACGACGCTGTTCGCGAAGACCTTCGAGAAGCACAAGCAGAACCGGCAGGTGGCGTGCAAGAACAAGCTCATCACCACCGGCTGTGAATGAGCCGCGGGGCGGCGGGGCGAGTCCCGCGATGATGCCGGCCCGGCGGGCCGCGGTGCTGGGATCTCCGGTGTCGCACTCCCGGTCACCGGATCTGCATCGCGCGGCCTACGCGGCGCTCGCCCTGGACGGCTGGACGTACGAGGCCATCGACACCACGGCCGAGCAACTGCCGGTCCGGGTCGGTACCGCCGGTCCGGAGTGGGTCGGCTTCTCGGTCACGATGCCGGGCAAGCTGGCCGCCCTGGCGTTCGCCGACGAGCGCACCGAGCGCGCCGAGCTGATCGGCTCGGCCAACACCCTGGTGCGGCTGCCGGACGGGCGCTGGCGCGCCGACTGCACCGACGTCGACGGCATGACCGGTGCGCTCACCGAGGCGGGCCTGCCGGCCGACGCGCGCCGGGCCGTGGTGATCGGCGCCGGCGGCACCGCCCTGCCCACCGTCGCCGCGCTCGCCGAGCGCGGGATCGCCGAGGTGATCGTCGTGGCGCGCAGCGCGGCGCGGGCCGGTGAGGTGCTCGCCCTGGCCCGCCGGCTCGGGATGGGCGCCCGGACCGTCGACTTCGCGGACGGCCCGCCGCTGGCCGCGGCGGTGACCGCCGCCGACGTCGTCGTCTCCACCGTGCCGGCCGCGGCCACCGGCGCGATCCTCGAGTCGGTGCGACCGGCTCGGCGGCTGGTCGACGTGATCTACGATCCCTGGCCCACGCCGCTGGCCGCGGCGGTGACGGCGGCCGGCGGCACCGTGGTCGGCGGCCTGTCGATGCTGCTGAACCAGGCGTACAGCCAGGTGGAGCAGTTCACCGGCCGTCCCGCCCCGCGCGAGGCGATGCGCGCCGCCCTGACCCCCTGACCCCCTGAGACCCCCCCGCCACCGATCGGGTACTCGCGCTGCGCGGCTACTCCCGCCGATCGGGTAAGCCCGCTGTGCGGCTTCCTTCGCTGATCGAGCGCAGTCGAGATCACGCCCGACCGGGCTGTGGACAGTTCGCGCTCGGCGGCGGAGCTGTGGACAACGAGCCGGCGGCACGTCGGCCGGCTGCGATGCTGGCTCGGTGACCTGGATGCTCGTCGTCGCCCTGGTGGTGCTGGCGGAGATCGACTGGCGCACCGGGCGACTGCCCAATGCGCTGCTGCTGCCGGCGATGGCCGCGGCGGCGGTCCCGGTGGCGGCGCACCCGGACTGCGCCCTGGCCGCCGCGGTGGCGACCGCACCCTACGCCGCCGGCTTCGCACTGCGGGCGGTCGGCGGGGGCGATGTGAAGCTCGCGCCGATCTGCGGCGTGCTGCTGGGTGCGCCGGCCGAGGTGCTGGTGGCGCTGCTGGCGGCGAGCCTGTTCAGTGCGGTGCACGCGGGGCTCTCCCGGCGTCGCCGCGTCCCGCACGGGCCCGCCCTGGTGGCGGCGACCCTGCTGGTCGCGGCGCTGCGCTGAGCTCCGGGAGACCTTCCGGGGCGCGGGGAGGCAGCCGCCGGGCACGCGTCGCGCGGCTTCTGGAACAATCGTTACTTGTGTTGCGCTGGACTACTGCAGGAGAATCCCACGGCCCGGCCCTGATCGCCATGATCGAGGGCATGGTGGCCGGGGTCGAGGTGACCACCGGCGATCTCGCCGAACAACTGGCGCGGCGCCGGCTCGGCTACGGCCGCGGCGCCCGGATGAAGTTCGAGGCCGACGCGGTGACCGTGATCGGTGGTGTCCGGCACGGTCGCACCCTCGGCAGCCCGATCGCCATCGAGATCGGCAACACCGAGTGGCCCAAGTGGCAGCAGGTGATGGCCGCCGATCCGGTGGATCCGGCCGACCTGGAGGGCGCGCGCAGTGCGCCGCTGACCCGCCCGCGCCCGGGCCACGCCGACTACTCCGGGATGCTCAAGTACGGCTTCGACGATGCCCGCCAGGTGCTCGAACGCGCCAGCGCGCGAGAGACCGCCGCGCGCGTCGCCGCGGGCACCGTCGCGCGCCAGCTGCTCCGCCAGGTCTTCGGCATCGAGGTGCTCTCGCACGTCATCTCCATCGGTGACAGCGCCGCGTACGAGGGTCCGGCGCCCCGCTACGCCGACCTGCCGGCCATCGACGAGAGCCCGGTCCGGGCCTTCGGTAAGGACGCCGAGACCTCGATGATCGATCAGATCGAGGCCGCCAAGCGCGACGGCGACACCCTCGGCGGCGTCGTCGAGATCATCGCCACCGACGTGCCGATCGGCCTCGGCTCGCACGTCTCCGGCGAGACCCGCCTCGATGCGCGGCTGGCCGGCGCGCTGATGGGCATCCAGGCCATCAAGGGCGTGGAGGTGGGCGACGGCTTCACCAC
>CAZEOP010000171.1:0-7230 GCA_964513715.1 uncultured Gordonia sp. | reverse complement strand
CACGGCCGGCTACCGCGCCTACCGCGCGCCCGTGCTGCGGGCCATCGGACTCGACGAGGTCGATTCGGCGGGTTACTGCTTCCAGATCGACCTGGCCTGGCGCACCCTCCGGCACGGCTTCACCGTGCGCGAGGTGCCGATCACCTTCACCGAGCGCGAGATCGGCGAGTCGAAGATGGACGGCGGCGTGATCGCCGAGTCGTTCCTGAACGTCGCGCGCTGGGGCTGGCAGGGGAGGACCGCGCGCTTCCGCAAGTAGCGGGCGGAGCAGATGCGTCGAGCGCAGTCGAGGATCTCGACTGCGCTCGATCAGCGAATGGGGGCGCGCTCGATCAGCGAATGGCGCTTATTAGGCCGAGCCACCGCGGCGGCGGGCCTTCAACAGGTCCAGGCGCTCGGTGAGCAGCACGTCGAGCTCCTCCTCGGAGCGGCGCTCGAGGAGCATGTCCCAGTGCGTGCGCGGGGGCTTGCCCTTCTTCTCCTCGGGCTCGGCGCCCTCGAGGATGGTGCCCTCCATGCCGTTCTTGCACGGCCACTTGCTGGGCACCTCGGCGTCATCGGCGAAGGGGATGTCGAAGATCTCGCCGTTGTCGGTGCGGTACTGCACGATCCGGCGAGGTGCGAGGTCGTGATCGCGGTCGGTCTCGTAGCTCACCGCGCCCAGGCGGCTCCCTCGGAGTACTCGATCAGCCATGTAGTTCCGTGTCCTCTCACTGCTTCAACTCGGGTTGCCCCGAGTCTACGCGTCCATTGCGCCGGGCGGCGACGCGCCGGGTAACGTGCTGGCGTGCCCGAAACCGACGATTCCGCCGACCCCGGTGCCGCCGCCGTGCGCCGGCGTCCGTACGCGTGCGCCTGGTGCGGTCGGGAAATGGTCGATTCCGAGCGGGGACGGCGCCGCAAGTACTGCAAGCGATCGTGCCGCCAGCGCGCCTACGAACAGAGAACGCTCACCGAGGGCACGGCTATTCCCGCCGATGCCCTGATCCTCTCGCCCGAAGAGGTGACCGACCTGGGCGACCGGATGTTCGCGCTGCGCTGCGCGGCCGAGGACCTCGATACCGCGCTGAGTGAGGGCGAGGACCGCGCGGGGCTGGCCGAGCTCGCCGCCGAACTGGTCCGGCTCGCCAAGGATGCGGAGCGGCTCCGGTGATCTCCCGCCTCGTCGTGCGCACCTTCGGGCTCTCCATCGCGATCACGGTCGCCGCGCTGGTGGCGGCTTATCTGTACGGCGGCGGCGCGGCGCTGCTGGTCTGCGCGATCCTCGCGGTGCTGGAGATCTCGCTGTCCTTCGACAATGCGGTGATGAACGCCACGGTGCTGGAGCGGATGAACCCGTTCTGGCAGAAGATCTTCCTGACCGTCGGCGTCCTGATCGCGGTCTTCGGCATGCGAGTCCTGTTCCCGCTGGGCATCGTGTGGGCCACCGCGGGACTCGCGCCCCGCGAGGCGCTGCACCTGGCGCTCAACCCGCCGGTTCCCGAAACCCCGGACAATCCCAGCTACGAGACGATCATGCTCGACGCGCACCCGCAGATCGCGGCGCTCGGCGGCATGTTCCTGCTGCTGATCTTCCTCGATTACGCCTTCGACGACGACCGCGCCTACTGGGGGCGGTTCGTGGAACACCGGCTGGCCCGGCTCGGCCGCATCAAGCACGCCTCGATCATCGTGGCGCTCGCGATCCTGCTGGTGGCATCGCAGGTGGTGGACGGCGATCACCGCACCGCGGTGCTGACCGCCGGGTCCATCGGCATGCTCCTCTACCTGGCCATCCAGGGACTGACCTCGCTCTTCGACGACACCGGGGACGACGAGACCGGGGACGACGAGACCGGGGACGACGAGACCGGGGACGGCGAGACCGGGGGCGCCGGCGCGGCCGACGGCGCCGCCCGGAGGGCCGCGCCGGCCCGGCCGAAGCCGGTCGTCGTCGGCGGCAAAGCCGCGTTCATGCTCTTCCTGTACCTGGAGATGCTCGACGCCTCGTTCTCGTTCGACGGGGTGATCGGTGCCTTCGCCATCACCTCCGATCCGATTCTGATCGCCCTGGGACTCGGCTTCATCGGCGCGATGTTCGTGCGTTCGCTCACTGTCTACCTGGTCCGGGCCGGCACCCTGGCCGAGTACCGCTACCTGGAGAACGGGGCGCACTGGGCCATCGGTGCCCTCGCGGCGCTGCTGCTCATCAGCCTGAAGGTGGAGGTCAACGAGGTGATCACCGGTCTCATCGGGGTGGCCTTCATCGCCGCCTCGATGATCTCGAGCGTCCGGGCCAATCGGGCCGATCGGCGCGCCGCGCAGGGGAGACCGGAGTCGCCCGCTCGCCTAGACTCGCAGGCGTGAAGACAGCAGCCGACGACGGGGAGCGGGGATCGGGGAACATCACCCCCGGCGAGCCTGCTCCCGGTGGTGCGCTGGTGCCCTTCGGTGATCCGGTCGTCGCACCGACACCGATTCAGCGCGCCGCCGCGCTGCTGGCGCGCGCCGACTCCGCCACCTCGATGGTGCGGGCCGCGGAATTCGCTCATCGACTCGCGCCGTCGTCGCCGGTGGTCGGCAGCCGGGCGACCTCCCTCGACCGGCTCGGCCGGGCCATCGCCGACGTCAACGCCGACCGGCCCAGCGCGGTACGCGAACTGGGCCTGGCCGGGGTGGGCGTCTGGAAGGCATTGATGCGTGGCCGGCAGCCGGACCCGTCCGAGCCGATGCCGGTCACCATCCTGTTCACCGATCTGGTCGACTTCTCCCGCTGGGCGCTGCGCGCCGGCGACGATCAGGTCCTGACATTGATCAATCAGGTCAACGACGCCTGCGAACGGGTGATCACCGCGCACGGCGGCCAGGTGGTCAAGACGCTCGGCGACGGGCTGATGGCGGTCTTCGCCGACAGCCGCGAGGCGCTCGAGGCGGCTCACGAGGCCACGGGTGCGGTGAGCGCGATCCAGGTGGCGTCGTATCGGCCCGCCCTGCGGGTGGGCGTGCACACCGGCGCGCCGCGCGCCGTCGGCGACGACTTCCTCGGCGTCGACGTGAACATCGCGGCCCGGGTGTGCGCGGCCGCCGGGGCGGGCGAGGTCTTCGCGAGCGCGCCCACCCTGGAACTGGCCGGCCCCGAACGCTATGCGGTCAAGCGGCGGCGTTTCCGGGCCAAGGGCGTGCCGACCGATCTCAAGGTCTTCAGCGTGGTGCCGCGGTACGGCGCCGGTCCGTCGGTGCCGCGCCCCCGATGAGCCCGGTCCGCTGACCATGCCGCCGTTCGACGACGACGATCTGGCGGCCTATTACGCCGAGATCGAGGCGCGGACCCGCGCGCACGAGCGTCCGCGACGCCGCAAGCCGGTGGTCTATCAACCGCCGGAGTGCCCGACGCCGGAGAAGATCGCCTATCCGACGGCGGCGGCGGTGACCGGCGCGATCCTGGCGATCACGTCCGCGCGGCGCGCGGCCCCGGCCCTGCGCTCGTACGAGTGCGAGTGCGGCGCCTGGCATCTGACCCGGTCGCGCCGGTTCTGAGCCGGCTGAATCGCCCCGGATGCGCGACGACCCCCGCGCGGGGCGCGGGGGTCGTCGGGAATCTCGGCATCGGGTCAGACGCGCGGGCGTGATCCACCGAGTACGGCGACCGGCGTGTGGGCCAGCTGCAGGCTGAATCGGTCCGAGGCACTCAGGTGCATCCGGGCGTTGAGGCGGCGAGCGGCGCCGCGCATCTTGGTCGCGAGATCGGGACTGGTGCGGTTAGGCATGGGTGTCCTCCTCCTGTGATCTTGTAGCGTCCATACATTTGTAACCGAACGAACCCCGGCAGTCAAGCTACGTTGCCCGCGTGTTCACCTTCCGTTCACCCGTGGCGGTCGGATGGTGACCGGCGTCACCGCGGCTGGGTCGAAAGACCTCATTCGGTGCCGGCAATGGTGAACTGCAGGGTCTGCGGGTCGAAACGGAGCCGGCCGCGGTCGAAGGCGGCACCGATGTCGCCGGCGACCGCGGCCGGTGTTCCGGTGATGAGCGGACCCGGGTGGCCGTCGTCCGGGCCGGGAAGTAGCCAGACATCGTCGGCTAGCCGCAGGGCGAGCTCCAACTCGTGGGTCGACACCAGCACCGCGAGATCCTGCTCGCGGGCCAGCCGGGCCAGCAGATCGAGCAACTCCACCCGGGAGGGCACGTCCAGGAACGACGTCGGCTCGTCCAGAATCAGCAACCGGGGTCGCTGGGCGAGCGCCCGCGCGGTCATCACCCGCTGGCGCTGGCCGTCCGAGAGCTCGCCGCCCAGCCGGTCGGCCAGAGCGGTGGTGCCGGTCACCTCGAGTGCCCAGGCCACCGTCTCGTGGTCCCGCGGGCGCAGCCGCGCCGAGACGCCCAGGTGCGGGGTGCGCCCGAGCGCGACGATCTCGCGCACGGTCAGGAAGCCGGTGTCGACGCGCTCGGTGAGTACGACGGCGACCGACTTGGCCAACTGGGCCGGCGCGATCCCGGCGACGTCCTCGTCGCCCATCAGCACCCGGCCGGACAGGGCGGGCTGCAGGCCGCAGACCGTCCGCAGCAGCGTCGACTTGCCCGAGCCGTTGGGCCCGAGGAGCGTCGTCAGGCGGCCCGGCTCCGCCGCGGCGGACAGCCGCTCAGCGAGAACCTGCGGCCGCCCGCGGGCGCCACGCCGCGCGCGCCGGGCGGGATAGCCGATCGCGAGGCCGTCGAGCGTCAGCGCGGTCCCGGCGGTCACAATCCGACTCCCGACAATCGTCCGCGACTGGCCCGCACCAGCACGATGATCACCACCGGCGCGCCGAACAGCGCGGTGACCGCGCCGAGCGGCAGCACATGGCTGGTACCCGGCAATTCGGCGATGATGCCGCACACCAGCGCCAGCAGTGCGCCGATCAGGAGGGTGGCGGGCATGACGAGCCGGTGATCGGAGCTGCCCACCGCGAAGCGGGCCAGATGCGGCACCACCAGGCCGATGAAGCCGATCGGTCCGCAGAAGGCGGTGGTGACGCCGGCGAGAATCGCGGCCGAGATGATGATGGCCAGGCGCGTGCGGCCGATCCCGATCCCCATCGACCGCGCATACCCCTCGCCGAGCAGCAGGGCGTTGAGGGGACGGATGGTCAGTGCGGCGATCGCGATTCCGGCCGCGACGAGCGGGACCATGATCCACAGATCCCGGTAGGTGGACGCGCGGAACGTGCCCATGCCCCACTCCAGGAACTGCTGGGCCAGCTGCGGCTTGGTCATGGTGAGCAGCACCGACACCGCGGCGGTGCTGACCGCGGCGAGCATGACCCCCACCAGCAGCAGCGCCACCGAGGAACGCACCCAGTGCGACAGCACGGCGATGACCGCCAGTACCGTCCCGGCGCCCAGCGCGGCGGCGATCACCATGCCGTTGCGGCCCAGGCCGGTGAGCCCGGCAGTGAAGCCGCCGGCCGCGGTGCCGCCGAGCAGCACCACCAGCGCGACGCCGAGCGAGGCGCCGGAACTGGCGCCCAGGATGTACGGGTCGGCGAGCGGATTGCGGAACAGCGTCTGCATCTGCATGCCGGCCAGCCCGAGGGCGGCGCCGACGGTGAAGGCCGTGATGGTGCGGGGGATCCGGAAGTCGAGGACGATCCCCGCGTTCCGGCCGCTCGTGTCACCGAGCAAGACCGCCAGGGTGTCACCCGGCGGCACCGTCACCGAGCCGATGAACAACGACGCCGCCGTGGCCAGGGCGACGGTGATCAGCAGCAGCCCGAGGGCCCACCGGGTGCGGCGGGCCGGGGAGGCTCGGTTCACCGACTGAGCTTCCGGTAGTAGACGAAGGTGTGCCCGGGCAGCAGTTCCGGGTGCAGGATCGCGACGGTGTCGGCCAGCACCAGGTCGGGTCGCGCGCTGCCGGATTCGTAGAAGTCGTTGCCGCCGGTGGGACCCATCGCCAGGTTCGCGTTCCAGACCTGTCCGGAGGAGACGGCCGCGAGGCTGCGGTAGCGGGGGTCGACGGCGGTGACATCGCCGATCGTCGTCCACTGATTGTCGGCGACCAGCCAGATCGGCGCATCGGCGGCCCGGGCGACGACATCCTCGAAACTGGTCTGCACGGAGATGCCCGGAGCTGAACTCCAGGGCCAGTCACCACCCGCATCCCGGATCAGCCGGCCGGAGGGGCTGTCCGCGCCGGGCACCGACCAGGTGCCCTGGAAGTCCGCACCGTAGAGGATCCGGGCGACCGGCAGACCCCGGGTGCGTGCGGCCAGATCGGTGTAGCGCCGGGCGATCTGATCGAAGACCTCGTCGGCCCGGGCCGCGGTGTCGGTCAGTACGCCGAGCACCTTGATCCACTCGGCGATGGCCAGTGGATCGGACTCCAGCCAGTCGGCGACGGCGACGACGGGGATCCCGGCGCGGCGCAGCGCCGGATAGGCGGCGTTCTCGGTGCCGTCGGTCAACACCACGTCCGGCCGGGCCGCCATGACCCGCTCGGTGTCGATGGTGGCGCCGGTCGCGTACTCGGTCACCTTTCCGGCGTCCACCCGCGCGCGAACCTGCGGGCTGCTGATCATCGACGTGCTGGCGGCGCCGGTGAGGGTGTCGAGCACGTCGAGCTCGGTGAACCAGGGCAGCTGCGTCGTCGAGCCGGAGTAGACGGTGCGCACCGGGACGTCGATCACCTGGGCGCCAGCCAGCGGGCCGGTGAGTTCGGGAGCCGGCGTCCCGCAGCGGACCAGCGCATAGCTCTCGGGTCGTCCGCCCGGGAAGGGCTGCTCCACGGTGAGCACCGCGTAGTTGGCGTGGTAGTCGACCCGGAAGTTCTTGGCGTAGTCGACGGTCACCTTCTGCGGGAAGTAGTCGCGCCCGGCGTCGTAGTCGGTGACGCAGGTGCGGTCACGTCCCGGATCGTCGACGGCGGCGGTGCAGCCGGTCAGGGCCAGGAGCACCGCCCCACCGAGCGCGGCGACGGCGTGCGCTAACCGGCGGCGGCGGATCACCGGACCAGTTTCGCCAGGCGTTCGACCTCGGCGACCGAGCCGGGCGAGACGAGCATCGTGGTGACGCCCGCGGCCTCCCACACGGCGATCTGCTCGCGGACATGGGCCTCGTCGCCCACGATGGCCGAATCGTCGACCACGGCGTCGGGGATGATTTCCGCCGCCTCGTCCTTGCGGCCGCTGCGGAAGAGCGCGGTGACCTCGTCGACGACGTCGGCGTAGCCCATCCGGCGGTAGACCTCGGCGTGGAAGTTGGTGTCCTCGCTGC
>CAZEOP010000170.1:0-7298 GCA_964513715.1 uncultured Gordonia sp. | reverse complement strand
GTGGCGGGGGGTTGGGGTGCTGGGGGACCTAACGCTGCTCTGCGCGACGCGCTCCCCTCCACCCGTGGCCGGGCGCGCGGGCTGGGCGCGCGCGTCCGTTTTTCTTTGCGACTTCGCTGCGCGGAAGACCCTGACGGGCGGACAGTGGTCACGGATATCGGGAGTGGCCCGGTGCCCGGCGACCCTCCGCGTGGGCCGATGGCAGGAGAGACGATGAACGATCGGACGTATCGGATTCGGGTGCGAGTGGCCGCGGCGGCGGCCGGAGCGACGGCGGTCGCGCTGCTGGCCGGCTGCGGTTCGAGCGGCACCTCGGGTGGGACGTCGTCGGTGGTGCCGACGACCAACCTGACCGGGGTGACGCAGGAGACGACCACCGAGGAGTCTCCGACGGAGACGAACCTGACCGGGGTCACCCGGGAGACGACGCAGACCAATCTGACCGGGGTCACCCAGGAGACCCCGACGCAGACCAATCTGACGGGCGTCACTCAGGAGACCCCGACGCAGACGAATCTGACCGGGGTCACCCGGGAGACCGAGCCGGGCAGCTGACGCTCAGAACTCCTCGGCTCAGTCAGAACTCTTCCGCACCGACGAGCACGGCGTCGGCCGGCAGCACGCGCGACGGACGCGAATGCGCGGCGACCAGGGCGACGACGGCGAGCGCGCAGTAACCGGCCGCGAACCAGAACGGCGCGGCCATGCCGAACCACTGCGCCAGGTAGGCGACCAGGATCGCCGAGATCGCCGCGCCCATCCAGCGCAGGAAGCTGTAGCCGGCGCTGGCCACCGAGCGCGGGGTCTCCGGGCCGGTGGCCGACATCGCGACGCCGGTGAACAGGGTGTTCAGCACGCCCGACGGAATGCCGGAGAGCACCACCGCCGCGCCGACCATCCAGACCTGATCGATGCCGACGCCGAGCGCCGCGAAGGCCATGATGAGCGCGTAGGCCACGATCGCGCCGAGGACGCCGCCCCGGTCGCTGAGTGCCCGGGCCACCGCCGGAGCCAGGAACACGCCGGCCAGCGCGGTCAGCAGGCCCCAGCCGAAGAAGATCATGCCGGCGTAGATCGGGCGCAGGCCCATGGCGATGGGCGCCCAGGCGATGACCGTGAAGAGGGCGCCCGTGTAGAAGGCCGCGCCGATCGAGTTGACGAGCAGGGTCCGGTTGCGCAGCGCCCGGATCGGGTCGAGCAGGGCGACGGGCTGCCGCGCGCTGCGCGGCCCGTCGGCGGGCAGCAGAATCGCGCACATCACCGCGCCGGCCAGCATCAGCAGTGCGGTGCCGCCGAACGGAGCGCGCCACGACCACTCACCGAGGAGCGCACCCAGCAGCGGCCCGACGGCCAGGCCGACGCCGAGCGCGGCCTCGTACAGCAGGATGGCGCCCTGCTGACCGCCGCGGGCCTCGCCGACGATGAAGGCGAGTGCGGTGGCGATGAACAGGGCGTTGCCCAGGCCCCAGATCACCCGCAGGGCGATCAGCTGGTCGATGTTGCCGGCGAAGGCCGACAGTCCGGCGGCGATCACGATGCAGGTCAGCCCGGCGACCAGTGTCCGCTTGGGGCCGAAGCGGTAGGCGGACAGGCCGGTCAGCAGCATCGCCACCACCTGCACGCCCATGTAGACGCCGAAGAGCAGGGTCAGTTTGGTGGGCGGGGCGCCGAGGGCCTCGGCGATGCTGTTGAGGATCGGGTCGACCAGGCCGATACCCATGAAGGCGACGACCGCGGCGAACGCGGTGATCCAGACGGTGCGGGGCTGGTCGCGAAAGGTTGCGGCCAGGGAGTGATCAGCCATGCGAACCAGACTAATACTTAGTTAACCTAACTAAAACTCGGGAAGCTGTGACATCGGTCGCATGCCCGAGTGCGGCACGAGGACGGTCCGCGGAGGGCGAGGAGCGGGTCGTCAGCGCGGGCGCAGGGTGAGCTCGGTCGGATGCGCATCGGCGGGCGTCGCGATCGCCTGGCGGACCGCCGCGGCCACCGTCTCCGGGGAGAGGAAGCGTGCGGCGTCGTACTCGTCGCCTTCGCGGGCGACGATCGCGCGCTGCATGTCGGTGTCGATCCGTCCCGGGAAGATCGAGGTGACCCGGAGCGCGGCCTCCTCCGCCCGCACGCCGTCGGCCAGTGCCCGCAGGGCGAACTTGCTCGCCGCATACGGCGTCCAACCGGCCCGCACGTTCTGTCCGGCGCCGGAGTTCAGGAAGATCAGGTGGCCGCGACGCGTGCGCAGCGCCGGCAGCAGCAGGCGGGTCAACTCGGCCGCGGCGATCACGTTGACCTCCATCAGCTCTCGCCACTGGGCCACCGGGGTACCGGCGACCGGGTGGAGCGTGCTCGCGATCCCGGCCGAGTGCACCAGCACATCGAGCTCGGTGATCGGTGCGACGGCGGCAGCCACCGCCTCGTACTCGGTGAGATCGACCGGCAGCGTGACGGCGCCGAGTTCGCCGGCCAACTCGTCGAGTGCGGCCGACGGACCGCGGCCGCCGAGAATCAGCCGATGGGTGGGTGCCAGGGCGCGGGCGATCTGCGCGCCCACACCGCGACTGGCGCCGGTGATGAGGGCGGTGCGCTCAGTCATCGACCGGACCCGTCGAGTCGGGATCGGCCGAGCCGGGATCGTCCAGGTGTGCCTGCAGCGCGGCCAGTGCGGGCAGTGCGGCCAGCAACGCGGCCCGATGCTCGGGCGCTAGCGACTCCACTGCACCGGCCAGCACCAGGTCCCGGCGCTCGCGGAGCTCGTCGACGGTGCGGCGGCCGTGCTCGGTCATGTCGATCACCACGGCGCGCCCGTCGTGTGGATCGGGTGCGCGGGCCACCAGGTTCTTGCGGACCAGCGCGTCGACCAGCGTGGTCGCCGAGGGCATCCGGATGGACTCGCGGCGGGCGAACTCGCCCATGCGCAGCGGGCCGTGGTCGGACACGGTGGCGATCGCCGAGGCGTGCGCCGCGGTGAGCTCGTCGCTCGGTGAATTGCGGCGCAGCGCCAGGTAGAGCCGGGTGAGTACGGCGCGCAGCCGGGCGACGGCCGGTCCCTCCCACCGTTCGGCCACGATCGGTTCGGCCATGATCAGCGCCGACCGCCGGTGCCGATCCGCCCCGAGGTGTCCGAGCCGCCGAACGAGCCGGGCGAGCGGCCACCACTGCTGTAGCCACTGATCAGCTGGGCGCCGACGGTTTCGGCGTCGGTGGCGAGGACCGAGTCCACCAGGACGCCGGTCAGCACCGCGGCCTCCAACTCGGCCGCAGCCACGTCGGCACGAGCCAGCTCCACGGCCTGCGCTGCCAGAGCGGCGGCCCGGTCGGCCTGGCCGCCGCCGGTCTGATCGAGCAGCCGTCCGGCCTCGGACAGACAGGTCCGGGCCTCGCTGCCGACGGCGCCGCGGCGGGTGTCCAGGTAGCTCTCGGCCGCATTGACCGCGGCCGTGGCGCGATCCGTGCCGGTGGCCGCATCGGTGTCGGCCGCATAGACCGCGGCGTCGAGGAGCTTGGCCGCGGCGTCGAGCGCTGCCTCGGCCGAACGGACGGCGGCGATCACCGACCGCCGATCGGTGTCGGCTCCGGCGTCGGCCTCCCGGCCCTGCTCGATGCTGTCGTCGGCGAACTGCAGCAGCTCGCCGGCCAGTGCGGCATTGCCGGCGACGGCTGCCGCGATCGATGAGTCCGCGCCGGCCACCGGATCGCCGGCATCGAGGGCGAGTCGGCCGGCCAGTGCGGCGGAGCGGTCCGCGAGCGCATCGAGTCGACCGGCGGCGCCGGTGCCCAGATCGCGCAGGGCATCGAAGGCGGCGGCCTGCTGGTCGAGGGTGCCGTCGGCGTCGGAACAGATCGCGATGACCCGGGTCAGTCGTTCGCGCCGCTCGTCGTCGCCGAGCCCGGGCTGGTGGTCCACCTCGTGGCGGATCCGGAAGGCCGTCGCCACCGCATTGTCCGCGGTGCGCAACGCCGCGGCGAACGGTGCCGTCGCCTCCTCGCCGTATTCGTCGACGGCCAGCGCCAGTTCGTCGGCGCTGACCGAGACCGCGTTGTCGGCGTTCACCAGGGCCTCGGCCGACCAGGAGTAGAGATCGTCGAGCGACTGCGCGGACAGCTGATCCACCGAGACCACCTCGGACTCGGCGGCGGCCGCCGCGGCCAGGCGCCGGGTGTTGCGGCGGTACAGCCAGCCGATCAGGCCGACGAGGAGCACCAGGAGTGCCGCGAGTGCGAGGGTGAACCACAGCCAGAAGTGGGAACGGATACCGGCGAGCTCGTCGGCGGTGCGCACCCCGGCGGCCGTCCAGTCGCCGGCGGCCACCTGCGGCCCGACGGTCTTCTCGGCGATCTTCGCGATCTGCTCGGGCGGCAGGTCGTCGATGGGCTCGGCGCTGCCGAGGTGGAAGGAGCGGTCGTTCACCGCGATCGCTAGCAGCATGTCGCGGTAGCCGAGTCCGCTCAGCGCGCCGGTCCGGTCGGCCCACGCGGCGGGCGAGAGGTTGCCGAAGTCGTGCACATAGACCACCGACAGCTGCACGTTCTTCTTGTCGGCCAGCCGTTCGACGGCCGCGCTGACCTCGGCCTCCTGTTGCGGGCTCAGTACGTTCGCGGTGTCCACCACCTGCTCGGGCATGTGCACCGGCTCGTCGGCGCGGGCCGGTGCCGCCAGGGCGCCGGCGAGTATTCCGCCGAGGAGCAGGGTGAACAACACCGCGAGCAGGTGCGGCACGGGTCGGCGACTCGACGCGAAGGTCATGGGTCAAGGCTAACCGGTGGCGGGGACAGGCTCGCGCGCGTTGCGCGCGTGTCAGGCTGGGCGGTGATGCGATACGACGACGTGGTGATCGGCGCCGGGCCGAACGGTCTGACGGCGGCTGCCGTGCTGGCTCGGGCGGGGCGCCGGGTGCTGGTTCTGGAGGCGGCGCCGACGGTAGGCGGCGGCGCCCGTACCGACGAGGCCTTCGGCACGGGGATTCGCCGAGACCTGTGTTCTGCGGTGCACCCGACCGGCTATGTCTCCCCTGCCTTCGCCGCCCTCGGGCTGACCGCGCGCGGAGTGGACTGGCTGGTGCCCGAGTTCTCGGTGGTGCACGGCTTCGGTCCCGGGCGGACGCTGGCGTTGCCCCGCGACGAGGGCCGCCGCGCCGCGGAACTCGGCCGCGACGCCCGCGCCTGGGCGGCGGTGATCGGTTGGGCCGCCGAGCACTCCGGCGTGCTCGACGACGTCTTCGCCGTCCCCGCCGCGCCGCGGCACCCGCTCGCCGCCGCGCGCTTCGCCGCGGCGGCCGGACTGTCGACCGCGGCACTGGGCCGGCTGATATTCCGGGATGCGCGGACCCGCGCGCTCTTCGCCGGGATCGCCGCACACGGCTCCCGTCCGCTCGCCGCCCCGGCCTCGGCGGCGCCCGGTCTGCTGCTGGCCGCCCTGACCGGCCGGGCCTGGCCGGTGGCCCGCGGCGGATCGCAGGCCATCAGCGATGCGCTCGCCGCGGATGTCCTCGCGCACGGGGGTACCGTCGAAACCGATTGTCCGGTCAGCGATTTGGCGCAGCTGCCGGCCGGCGCGCAGCTCTTCTTCGACACCTCGCCGCGAGCCCTCGTGCAGATTCTGGGCGATCGGCTGCCGGGCGGATACCGCCGGCGCCTCGCCCGGTTCGGCTACGGGCCGGGCACCTGCAAGGTCGACTTCCTGCTCAGTGAGCCGATTCCATGGCGCGACAACCGATTCGGTGCGACGGCCACCTTTCACCTGGCCGATGATCTGGCGCAGATCGCGGAGACCGAGGGCGCGGTCGCGGCCGGACGGTTGCCGACCCGACCGTGGGTGCTCGGCGGCGAGCCGACCCGTATCGATCCCTCCCGGGCACCGGTCGGCCGGCATCTCGCGTGGGCGTACTGCCACGTTCCGGCGGGCAGTGAGGCCGATGTGTCGGCGGCGATCATCGCGCAGATCGAGCGCAGCGCCCCCGGCTTCCGGGATGTCATCGAGGCGATGATCGTGACCACCGCGGCCGAGCTGGAGCGTCACAACCCGAACAACGTGGGTGGTGACATCGGCTGCGGCGCAACCTCTTTCGGTCAGCTGGTGCGCCGACCGGTGCTCTCACCGACCCCGCAGGCCACTCCGCTGGCGGGTGTGTACCTGTGTTCGGCGGCGACCTCGCCCGGCGGGGGAGTGCACGGGATGAGCGGCTATCGCGCCGCCCGGCACGCGCTGGACCGAGCCGGAATGCGGCCTGGGTGAGGTGGCTCAGCGGTACCGGTCGCGCCAGTCACAGAGCAGTTTCGCGGCGGTCAAGTCGTAGTCCGGGCCGCCGGTGGCCACGGTCAGCAGCGAGACACCCTCGGCGGTGATCGCATCGGCGAAGCCGAGGGTCGCGGCATCGTCGCCCTCGTAGCGGATCTCCGCGGAGCGCTCGATGTCCGCCGGATCGCGCTCGACCTGCGCGCAGTAGTCGGCCAGCAGCGCGGACTTGCGCCGGTAGTCGTCCACGTCGACGAAGGCGTGCCAGATGTCGGCGTGGAGGGCGACCAGCGGGAGCGTCTTGCGCGGTCCGCTGCCGCCGATCATCAGCGGGAGCGGTCCGCGGGGCCCGGGCGTCAGCGCGTCGAGCCGGGAGCGCAACCGCGGTAGCGCGGCGCCGAGGGCGTCGATCCGGGATCCCCTGGTGCCGAACTCGTAGCCGTACTCGGTGTAGTCGCGCTGGAACCAGCCGGCGCCGATGCCGAGGATCAGCCGGCCGCCGGAGATGTGGTCGACCGTGCGCGCCATGTCCGCCAGCAGTTCGGGGTTGCGGTAGCTGTTGCAGGTCACCAGCGGGCCGAACTGCACTCGCTGTGTCTGTTCGGCCCAGGCGCCGAGCATCGTCCAGCACTCGAAGCTGGCGCCCTCGGGGTCGCCGTAGAGCGGGAAGAAGTGATCCCAGTTGAACAGCACATCCACGCCGAGTTCCTCCGCGCGCCAGACGGCGTCGCGGAGGAGACCGTAGTCGGGGGAGTGCTGGGGCTGTAGCTGGACACCGATGCGGACGGGGAAGGTCATGGTTTCAGTGTGCGCCGGGTACGCCCGGCGCATCGGGGTATCGCGGGGGGTATCGCGGGGGGTATCGCGGGCCGCTCGGAGGTCGACCCCGGCCCCGGAGAGTGGATACCCTGGCGGGTATGAGTGATGAGCACGGGCACGAGCACGGCCACGGTGGTCCCGCGGGCCACACCGACCATCCGCACAGTGCGGCCGAGTGGGACGAGCGCTACCGCAGCGCCGACCGGCTCTGGACGGCGCAGGCCAACCCGGCGCTGATCCGCGAGGC